>JBBUDS010000077.1:0-8568 GCA_038057175.1 Patescibacteria group bacterium | reverse complement strand
CCCGAGCGAGCGGAAGCGAGTGAGAGGCGAAGCCAAGACCCGACCAACGGCTCCAAGAGACGGTGAGCTAGGCAATTTATTGCCTAGCGAGTCGGATTGAACGCCGGAGCGATAGTTTGGCGAGCAATTGGCGAGCCAAACAGCGAGGCGGTGGCTAGCCCGAGCGAGCGGAAGCGAGTGAGAGGCGAAGCCAAGACCCGACCAACGGCTCCAGTTTTATAGAAAAAAATAAAGAATTAAAAAGTTTCTAGTTTGTTGTTTCTAGTTTTTTATTAATAACTAGCGATTAATAACTAGCGATTAATCAGTATGTCACAAGAAAGTTTGTTAAAAATTAAATGTTCGATTTGTAAGAGAGGGGTATACTTTACCACCAAAAACAAGAAGCTTGTTACTCGTAAACTTGAGTATAAGAAGTTTTGCAAAGTTTGCAGAAAACATCAGCTATTCAAAGAAGTTAAATTTACTGCTTAACGCAGTAAATTTTTGGGGATGTCGTTCAACGGTAGGACAGCGGTCCCTGTCTGCCGGCAGGCAGGTCCAAAACAATTTGGGAGTGTCGGTTAATGGCAAACCAACGGTCTCCAAAACCGTGACTGCAGGTTCGACTCCTGCCACTCCCGCCTTCGCTACACCGAAGTTCCGCTTTGCGGAACGAAGGCGAGTTTCGTCGTAACTTCGGCGTGGCAAAGCCCGTCACCTTGACAATCTGAGTTCAAAAACAAGAAGGGAGGATTGGATGATTTTATCAAATGATAGAGTAGAACTTTTGTGTTTGAGTGAGTCAGATTGCAGAATAGCAATTTTTGAGCGTCGTGAGAGTATACGAAGTTGTAGGGATCAACGTGGCGATGATCGTTGTTTTATAGATGACTGGTTGCTATGGGAGTGGTTAAGTGATTCTCCGCCAAAACCAGTGATATTTTCTATTGAATGGGGAATGGAACAATGTGTTCTTTTCTACGAACATCGACGTGCAGAAACGGCGGATGTAATCGCTCATGATGCTATTAGTGATCCGATGCATTGGGATGATGATCTCAAGAAAATGACTCCGGAGCAGTTGCATAATGAGCTCATTCGCATCCAAGAGGGACTTCGCAAGCATCGAGATATAAAAAATCGTCCACGCACAGTTGAAGACGATCGAGCTATCTATGGTCTTCTTCCAGAAAAAATGCCGGCAGATTTTCGCTTGCCTCCCAAAGAAGAGTTTCTTGGAGAAGCCGCTTCTCCGCATGCGGGATGTCCCGCGTTTTGGCGAAGCCATAGCCAGTGTGGCACCTTGTGCCACAACTTTCATCAATGGGGTCCGTGTAGATGACCACGATGAGGCAAGGCTTATTTGTGTCCGATATACTAAGTTAAACAATCTTGCCTAGGCAGGATTTTTAATTTAGTATGACGTTCAGTCAGATGTTTAATAATTTGGAGAGGCATAATGCGCAAGCTTTTTATTTTTGATTTGGACGATACTTTGATGCTGAATTATCATTTATATAATCAGGCCACGATAGATTTTTTGCAATATTTGATGAAGGTTTTTAAAAATAGAACGCCGACGCTTGAATATATGATTAATACTATTTCAAGTATAGATATTGAGATGATTAAAAAAATAAATCCAGCTTCGGGTGTGCCGTATGGGTTTGCTATGGAAAGATTCCCGGATTCTTTTGTGGCTGCATATAAAAAATTTTGCGAAGATGGTTGGGGTAAATATGATAGCATCATTGCCGCAATAATTCATAATATAGGCATGACAGCTTTTAAGGAAGAATCATATTGGGAATCCGGTATGATGGCTGGCGCTGAAGAAACTTTAAATTTTCTTAAGAATAGGGGAGATGATTTAGCGCTCTTAACTAAAGGAGATGTTAGGGTACAAGATAAGAAAATTAAAGCACTTAGGCTTAGTCGTTGGTTTAAAAATATTCGTATCGTTGATGATAAGACCCGTGTCACTTTCTACTCATTTACTGAGTTGCGAAAGGCAGAATATGTTTTTAGCGTTGGTAATTCATTTTCTTCAGATATTCGACCAGCGCTTGACGTCGGATTTAGGGCCATTTTTATACCTTGTCAGACTTGGAGATTTGAGAATATTAACCCCGGTCGTTTAACTGATTCGGATAAGCGGAGGCTGACAACCCTTAAGTCAATATCAGAACTTCCGGAAACTTATAAAAAAATGTTTGATTAGACAAGTCCCCTTTAGTGGGGTTTTATTTTTCTGAAAGTATCTTACCCTTGCGGATTTTTTTTTAATTGCTAACATTGGAGCATATGTACATTTAAAATTTAATAGGAGAAAAGAATGGACGTTCAAAAGGGTGCCAAGGTAGGCTTGATATCAAGAATTGATTATGGTTCCAAAGGTTTTCGTCAGGCGTTGATAAATATTGCTTTCGATACTTTTAAATCGGAAGGTACGCACTTCAATATTTTGGTGGGAGGGGTAGTTTCTCAGAAAGCTATTATTGAGGAAATGAAAGCTTTCGTAAAGCGTAGCCTTAATGGATCTAGTAAAAAAAAGAAAAAGCGGACAAGCGAAGAGCGATTTGCCAAAAAGAATGAGTTGGAAGAAACATTTTTAAAGAAAATTGCCCAACGTTTGGCTAAGGTAATTCCCATTACTACGTGTGTTGATCCGGATAATCCTAAGCAGGAAAAATCTGTAGATCTATACATTGTTCCCAGTCCAGCATTTGATGGCGACGTGGGTGAAAAAATTACCCATTTTCTTGCTGAGATTAGACCGGATATTCGTCCTTCAAATTCAGGCGGTGATCGTTTGCCTGTTAAGTATGTTAATAAATTAATTTGGGCGCTCACGCCTCAAAAGGCGGTATGGATGCGCGGTGATTATTATAGTACTGCAGTGGAGCGCGTTATTAAGGATAAAAGAAAGCAAACCTCCCAAGGTTCACCAGATCTTTTTGTTGTCGGTGGTTTTGGTTCTAGTATACAAAAACCGCAGGGTGAACTGGAGTATCAGTATGTATCAGTTCCGGCCTGTCATCGTTTGGAAGAAGTCAGGGTTTCTGAAAATCAGATTGGCGTTGGTATACTCGAGTTTCCTTTAGACGACAGCTCATATTTGTATAGAGTCTATAATTTTAAAGATTTGGTTAGCCAAGAGTTAAGTTTTGTCGTTGCTCCTAATGGTACTACCGTTCTTCAGAAAAAAATCATTGAAGCTATAAAGTCGCGTGGTTGGGTTACGCGAGGGTTATTAAAATATGATACAGGGGCATCCGCTGAAGAAATAGAGCGAGCGCTTACGAATCTGATAAAGAAGAAAACATTTAGGCGTATGGGTGAAAATTGGCCCGGTATTTATTGCCAAACTGGCAGTCAGAAGTATTATTTTGATCTTGCGTATATTCAGCAAAGATTAAAATACGCGCCCTATAATGGACAGATGCAGGAAGACAGGATAGTTTCGTTTGCTTGTCTTCATGCCGGTTCCGTTGAAACTGATTATGGTTTTTTTGTGAACAAACTGCCTGAAATTATTTTACGATCAGGCGCGTCAATATTAGTTGATGCTGGTGATACCAAAGAGGGCACTCGTCATAATTTGATGATGAAAGGAGAGATTGTGGCGGGAATGAATAATACAAAGCAGGAACTTGTTGCTGCTAACATGGTTGGCGGAGTTATGCTGAAGGTTTTCAAGGCAAGATTCCTGACCACCTTAACCGGGGTCGATACCAAAGAAATTTCTACTGAATCTGCGATCTATGATTTAACAGATCGTTGCCTGATTCGCTTCGTATATATTTTAGGTAATCATGACACTTGGGAAGCGGAAGATGGTCACGACCCTCTCGTCGTGTTCCATTTAAATCTCTCAGCATTTTTAGCCAAAGAAATAAATGCATTGCTTCTGTCTAAGAAGTTAATGCCGCCAACAAATTTACAAGAGTTGGTTAATGGTAAAATAGAAAGAAGAGAATACTTTGATTTACCATCGGGCCTGAAGGTTTCTTTACAGCACCCTTATATGGCTCGAGCAAAAACTACATCTATCAGACCGCAAGAAATGTTGGTATTTGCTAGATCAAAAGGTTGCCAAGTTGTAATTGGCGCAAATTTTCATGTAAGTGAAACGGTATTGGATTGGGATATGGATCTAGGTCAACGTGTTGGTCAGGAAATTGGCACAATTAAGCACGGTTCACATTTCGAAAGACACAAAATGAAAACAGTTGATCAGGGCGTAGGTTATTTAAGAATACGTTCTAAGGGCGGAAGGATTTATATGACCGAAAGCGCATTTTATGGCGGATCTAAACAGGTGCCACCGGTAGATAATCTTGCAATTATAAATTCATTTTTGATGGGCCTTGATGTTGATTCAGTCAAGGATTTAAATAAAAGTTAATTCTAAAAAATAAACCCCTGTAAGCGGGGTTTTTAATTTGGCAAGTATTAATATTAACGATGTATTTTTTTAAATCTTAAGTCGTGAGCATAATTTACTCCAAGATGTTTTGGTAAAAATGGCATAGGCAGGGCATCACCAATTGTTGTGCGGTAAATCTCTCCTGTGCTGCCATTATAACCAAGAAGCGTAACTGATGGATCGTAGTCACCAAACTTATTAAAACAATTCTCCACTATTATTTGTAGGCAGTGTCCGCAGGAGGGGCAGATATCAGAAACTTTTTTAATTGTTGATTTAATTTTTTTTGGTGGCCATAAAACTTTTTGATTTTCGGGAGATCCTACGACTGCCAAAGATTTTATACTCATTGGTCCCAAATGGGCGATAGCGGAGCTAATGGCATTTTGTTCTCCGTGATCGGTTTGCGTCCAACTAACCCGTTCAACATTACAGCCGTCAAAATAATATCCTTTATCTGTGGCTAGGGAACAGCCGACCCAATAATGAGAGTATGGAGCTTGAGCTTTTAAGCGAACCTGGCAAGCGCGTTTAAGTAGAGTGTTTTCTGTTGAAGTAAGCTCGTCATAATTTAGGACGTCGATTTGTATAGTTTTTTCAATACGCCTCATAGTAACCTCTAGTTTTTAAAAGTTATAAACTGGTTAGATACTATATTAATTTATAAAAAAAACAACCTTGTATAATATGAGGTTGTTTTTTTATGGGAGTTAAATTTAGAGAGTTTCTATTTTTAATTTTCTTGGTTGATCTGGCTTGGGTCGCGAGCTGACGAGGCGAGGAGATTTATTATCCTCGATGCCTTTCATGAGAGATTCAACGTCAGCTACTTTATAAACTCGGTAATTGTTCACGGGATTGCGATGCGCTATAAGTGCCCCTTTCTTGTCCCAGTTACGAATCGTCAAGGGGGTCACACCAAAAATTTTAGCTACCTCATTTACGGTTAGGTATTGTTTAGGCATTGATTGATGGTTGGTAATCAGTAGTCAGCAATCAGGTAGAATTTTACTGAAAGCTGTGAACTGAAAACTATGAATTTAGAATCTTTTACTAAAGTTTGAGTAGTAATGTTTATAATCCTTTAGAAACTTAATTATACCTTTTGTGTTAAATAGCGGTCAATGTTGATAACTAGATATAGATTAGAGCCTAAAAATAAAGCATAAAAATTGAAGCGATCATTGTCAGTATCGGCTGACATTTTTATTTAGTAAGTTATCAACATTTTTTGAGTATCGGGGGGTATAATTATGTAGGTAATTCAATGCGAGTTAATTATCCGATACGATATCGGATAATTAAAAAATTATCGATAGCCGGCTTGGTGTTTCAGATTCTGATAACAGCAAGGCCTCGACGGTGTCGAGGCCTTGCGGAACGCATCCTTCACCCGAAGCAAACTTCAAGATGAGGACCCTATTATTTTAACATTTTTCTTTAGCTATCAACAGCCTTAAAACAGTTTTAAATTATGTCTGATTACGAGTCTAAAATTTATAAATTAAAATCTAAAACTCATCAATACATCTCTCTTGCTGAGGCTGCTAAAAATTCTCCTTATTCACAAGAATATTTAAGTTTGCTCGCGCGTAAGGGTAAAATATTTTCTAAAAAAATTGGTCGTAACTGGTATACAACAAGAGAGGCCGTAGCGGAATATTTAGGCAAGCAAGGATTATCTCTGGTTATTCCTAAGGCTAACCCCGATTCTTATTGGAGTAAATTTAGATATCCCATTTTAGCCGAAGCTCTTTTTCATAATAAAGACGAAGAAGAAAAAGAAGAAGGAAGGCAACATGAGGTGAGGAGTAAAGTTCTTGAAGAATTTGAAAAATTAAATCTTGATTCGGGAGTAGCTAACCAAAAACAAAATCAGAAACAGGATGACGAACAAATTAATAAACAAACAACGCCGGTTTCTCGCATTAGCCTTCATCAACTTGATGAAAGTGTGGTCAGTAAGCCAGCGGTTAAAAATACGGAACTCCAGCTAGTTGCTGGAACTCAAGAGTTAAATCCAAAACTCGAAGAAGCTTTAACTAAAATTTCTCAAAATCTTGCAACTCTATCGCAGATTCAAAAGACTCAGATGGAAAAACCTGTCGCTCAATCACCGACTCCAGTGGTTGTGCAGCAAGTTATAAAAAATCCAACTAATGTTCCTGAAGAATTTTATGAGATTGAATCGCAGTCGCTGACTCATAAAATTCACACTCTTAATTATTTAGGTAATCGTATTTTTAGTAATTCCAGAAGAGCCGTAGGCATAGTTATTACTGCTTTGGTTTTACTTTTTTTGATTGGCGGTGGTTTTAGTTTTGGTAATGCCGATGCTGTCGCCTTGCGCGTTAAAGAATTTTTTAAAGATGCCGATTCAGTTCAGGGGCATTTTGTTGGAACTCATGCAAATGAAATCCTGCTTTTAGATAAAGATGGCAAGGCTTCTATTTACGGTCATATTGAAACTCAGGGACAGTTGCGATCGTTTGCGCCTGATGGCGTGGCGCCGATAGTAGTTGATTCGATGACGCTCGTTGAAAATTTAAATGCGGAATATTTTAACGGTCTTGCATCAAAAGATTTTACTTTGGCGTTTGTTACTAAGAACGGCAACATTACTTATGACGATGTTTATCTTGAAGGTAATGTGGAGGTTGGAAAGACGTTGACGGTTAAAGGAGCAACTAAGCTTTTGGATCAGTTGTTAGTGTATGGTAAACTTGGAGTTTTTTCGGAAGCGGTATTTGGTAAAGATGTAAAACTCACCGGTGGTAATTTGAAAATTGATAAGGGTGGCGTAGAAATAGTTCAAGGAGATCTTACGTTAGGTAAAGGCACAATCAAGATCAACAATGATGCATTGATAAAAAATTTAAATTCGGAATTCTTTCAAGGTAAATCGCCTTCGGATTTTACTCTAGATTTTGTTGTTGAGAATGGAGACGAAACGAATAGAATGGCGTTTTTTCATGGTGGTATTTATGGTAGTAATGGAGCTTTTGGTACCTTGGGTGTAGCCGGCGATGTTTCTGTTGGTACAGAGAGTGACGATGATAACGCGGTAACTATTTTTTCTAAAAAATTTGATTTAGATAAGTCGGGGAATGTTACAACTGGCGGCAATCTGGTGGTTGGAGGAAATATAAAATCTAATCTTGTTCCGTCCGGCTCTTATGATCTTGGTTCTTCAACTAATCGCTGGGATGATGTTTTCGCTAATAATTTAAATGCGACGACTGCGATAATTGGAACTTTGACTATTTCTGGCAGTCTTAATTTTGACGGTACTACCAGCTCATCCTTCACGATCAATAACGATAATGTTAGCTCTGATTCTGAAGATGCGTATCTTGCATTTGAGCGAGGCACGACCACCCCTAATGCTACGTTGCTTTGGAATTCTACTGATAACAGATTCGAATTTAATCAGCCGGTTAGGATCGCGAGTTCTAGTACTACACTTTTTTCAATCTCTGGTGGGGCGGCATCTATATCCAACACGCTGTTCGTGCAATCAAATGGTAACGTCGGTATAGGAACGACCAATCCGACAACTAAGCTGGATGTAATCGGGAATGGGTCAGTTTCCGGCAATTTTGAGGTAGGTGGCACTTTGACTGGCGGTTCCATTGTTCTAAGCAACTCCTCAATCTCCGGCAATCTCGAAGTCGGCGGTTTCGCTTCCGCCTCATATTTCTACGCCTCCAACGGAACAGCCGCCTCGCCTTCATTTAGTTTTAAAGCTGATAAAAATACAGGTTTATTCAATAAGGCCGCCGATTCAATTTCTATTTCAGCCGGCGGAGCAGAACAACTCAATCTAACAACCACTACCGCCTCAATCTCTAACGCCCTCTATATTGATTCCAATAACAACGTGGGGATAGGGACGACGGGGCCTACAAGTACGCTTGAAGTATCAAGCGGACGACTTGAAGTTGGCGGTACGGCTTCAGCTTCTTATCTTTTGACCGGTAATACTTTGCAAGTAGGAGGATATTCTAGTGCAGCCTACTCCCGTTTCGGCACCGACACCACCACTCATGCCGGTTCAATCACGGCTTCCAACGACCTCCTCATATCAGGCGATTTGGAAGTAAACGGATCAGCCGCTTTTGACGGCTTTACCCAGCTAACCAATGCAAGCGTATCAG
>JBBUDS010000076.1:0-7037 GCA_038057175.1 Patescibacteria group bacterium | reverse complement strand
CTAATAATATAGCTATGTGTAGTTCTCCGCGGCCCCTAACGCTAAAGCTCTCTGTGGAATTAAAATCTATTTGTAAACCTACATTAACTTCCAGCTCGCGCTCAAGATATTCTCGCAACTGCCTAGAAGTAACAAACTTGCCCTCACGGCCGCCAAATGGAGAATTATTTATTAAAAATGTTAAAGAAATAGTTGGCTCATCAATTGCAATAGCTGGCAATAAATCAATCTCCGCGTTATCGGTTACGGTCTCACCAATGTATATATCAGGTAAACCAGCGACTAAAACTATGTCCCCCGCTCCTGCTTCGTTAGTGTCAATTTTTTCAAGACCCTTAAAAGTGAATAGCTTGGTAATTTTACCTGAACGAGTTTCAATCTGGCCGGTTGTGTTGTTTATTTTTTTTATAAAAACATTTTGATTTACTTTTACAACTCCTTCATAAATCCTTCCAACGGCCAACCGACCAAGAAAATTATCATAACCAAGATTAAAAGGCTGCAATCTTAAGGGACGCGCTTCTAAATCTTTAGAGGAGGCATAAGGAACATGCTTAAGAACGGTATCTAACAACGGCGTCAAATCGTCTGATTCATCACCCATCTTTAATTTGGCAACGCCAAGACGACCAATAGCATACACTACCGGAAAGTCTGCCTGCTCATCATTAGCACCAAGTTCCAAAAATAATTCCAATACTTGCTCCTCGCAACGAGCTGGGTTGGCCGCTGGTTTATCTATTTTATTTATAACAACGATTGGCTTAAGACCGAGCTCGAGAGATTTCTTCAAAACAAATCTGGTTTGAGGCATTGGTCCTTCCTGCGCATCGACAACCAAAAGAACGGAATCTATTGAGCGCAAAACACGCTCAACTTCAGAACCAAAGTCAGCATGACCGGGAGTATCAACAATGTTTATTTTCGTTCCCTTGTATGAAATGGAGGCATTTTTAGCATATATCGTAATACCGCGCTCTAGTTCGAGCACGTTAGAATCCATTGACGCACCCTCAACAAAAGCTCCCGTTTGGCGCATAAGCGCATCTGTCAGGGTTGTTTTGCCGTGGTCAACGTGAGCAATTATAGCAATGTTTCTTATCTCCATTCCACATTTAGCTACAATTTCATAGTAATAAGTGTAGCTTATGACTACTTAATATAGCATGAATATTAGCAATAATTTTTTATCCCGAACCCGCTAGGATAGCTTCATTCGAGATAAAAAATGGCCTCACACGGCCAAACAATTTATACCTTAATACTACTATAAAAATTGAATTGAGTCAATTTTACTACCGCATTTCTTCCTGAGTCCCTCTTAACCAAATAGCTAAAATGAATAACAGACTAGATGTAACTGCCGAAATCATACAATAAAAACAAATGGCTCTAATAATAAAAATCTGCAAAAAAAGAAACCAGAGCGTAGCCAAAAAACCAGCAATCGGCAAATTCTTTAACACATTTAGAGCTTTTTTATACCCAACATCAATATATAGTAAAGCAGAAATAGCTATCGCTAAATAATATATGGCGCCTATCAGGGAAACTGGAATCCCTAAAATTACAGCATAGCTACTTGAAATAACTTTATCACAACCCGTAAAAACATAGCAGGGTAAAATTCCTGTAGTATAATGCTGAACAGCAAGATAAGCTGCATCAACAAAGCCAACGAAACCAATGACAACGAACAAGATCGAGATTAATTTAAGATTTTTATTCATTAGAATTATTTTATACCTATATTGAGTTAGCTTTTATAATAAAGGACTTAAATTCTTCGTAGCTCTGCGGCTGAACCCTTTTACCATTAAGGAAGAAGGTTGGAGTAGAATTTACCTTGTTTAACGTTCCCGAATCAGTATCGTTCTCAACTTTTTCTCTAACCTCCTTAGCATTACGATCTTTTTTATATTGATCAATGTTTAAGCCAAGTTCAGTGGCATACTGTAGAAATACTTCTTCAACGTCTTTTTTATTGGACCAATCTTTTTGACGTTCAAAAATCATATCGTACATTTCCCAAAACTTACCTTGCTTCCCGGCAGCTTCAGCGGCATAAGCGGCTGGCTTGGCGTGTGGATGTTGTTGTAACGGAAAATGTCTATATGCAAATTGAAAACTATCACCAACTTCTTCTAGTAATTTGTTAACCAATGGATGATAAGCTCCGCAAGCCGGACACTGAAAGTCTCCATATTCAATAAGGGCAACTTTTGATTCCTTGTTACCCTTAACCCAATCGCCAGCGACTATGCCGTCAGAAATGGACACATCTGGAACGTCGGGCGTTGATCCGCCAGAAAACTTAACCAAACCCCACACTATTACCACTAGCCCCAAAAAAATGCCACCCCACATCAAAAATCTCTTGAATTTGCGGGTATTTTGAGATCTCTCGCGATCCTTAACGGCACCCTCTTTATTCAGGTCGTATATTTCTTTTTTTGTAAGATTTTGTTCGGACATTGTTTTAAATTATATGACTACCATATCACATAACGATATTTTTGAAAAATACTTTATTTTTTAGATTTCTTTAACAATTTCATATCGCCCAAAACCTCTCGTGCGTGATCTTCTGTATTCACATTATTATAAATTTTTACAATTCTACCATTGGGATCAACAACGAAAGACGTTCGCATGGTACCCATATATTCTCTTCCCATAAATTTCTTTTTTAACCAAACTCCATAAAGTTTTACGACTTCTTTATCAATATCAGCCAGAAGCCTAAATGGAAGGTCATATTTCTTTTCAAATTTTTTATGACTAGCTGTCGAATCTACGCTCACCCCAAAAACTTTAATCTTAAGTTTACTAAAATCAGGAAAGGAGTCTCTTATTGAACAGGCTTCTTTGGTACAACCGGGGGTGTCATCCTTAGGATAAAAATACAGCAACACCCAATGGCCACGATAATTAGATAGGGTGTGCTCCTTATTATCCTGATCCATCAGCTTAAAATCAGGAGCAATGCTGCCTGCAGTTATCTTAATTTTAGTTTTATTATCTTTTTTCATAATTAAAACTTAATTTACTCCCTATCTTACCAGGCAATCTTATTATAAACATCTAGACGCATCTTGGGTTTTGGTTTAAGATTCGGATCAAACTTGTAACTTATTATGGCGCAATTTTTTACATCGTCATTTTTACTTATGTCCAAAACCTGCTTTTCGGATAATTTTTCTAAGAGCTTACGAAAGCAAAGCATTACTGCAGAATGAGAAACAATCAAAATATTTTTTTTCTGATTTTCCCTCACTAAAGTATTCAAAAAAGACCAAATTCTCAAATTAACATCAGTATACGATTCGCCGCCAATCGGTCGATAATAATATTTCTTTTCTTTTAATTTACGGGTGTATTCGTATGGAAAAATGGCTTTTATTTCATCCTGCGTTAAGCCGTCAGAAATACCAAATTCTTTTTCACGTATTCGCTCTTCAATAACTAAATCTGTCTTAGGTAAACTTTTTGATATAATCTTGGCAGTAACAACCGCTCGCTTAAATGGCGACGCAAATATCGTATCAAAATGACCAAATTTTTTAGCTAAAAATACTCCTGTTTTTTGCGCCTGAATTTTACCCTTAGCTGAAAGTGGAATATCGGCATTACGTAAAGATTTAATTTTGGATGAATACTGCTGTAATACTCCGCGATTAATGAGCTCGCGCTCTTCGTTGTAGATAGACAACCCATGCCTAACTAGTACCAGATTATTAGGCCATTTTTGAGATATGCTAAAATTATTTTTTTCTGTCATAAAATGATCGTAACAATTTATACTTATACTTTCCATACCCAAGTATTAAGCTAAGATCTTGCCTGCTATTTTTCTGATTTTATTTTATTTAAAATATCTTTCACGATAATTAGGCTTGCTTCGTCATGTATCGAGATAGCAATGACACGTTCATTTAATTTTCTTAACATATCTAATTTATTTTTTAAATCTTTTTCAGTAATTAAATCGCTCTTGGTAAGAAAAATATATTCTAGTTTGTCCGCTAGTTTATCACTATAACTCTCCAGTTCTTTCCTGATAACATTATAGTCGGCAACGAGATCTTCTGATTCTGCTGAAATTAAATGAAAAATTATTTTTGTTCGTTCGATATGCTTGAGAAATTTTATACCTAATCCCCTACCCATAGAAGCGCCCTCGATAAGTCCGGGAATGTCAGCTAAAACAAGCTCGTAATAAACGCCAAGGCTAGGCTCAAGAGTGGTAAATGGATAATTTGCCACTTTACTCTTGGCGTTTGTTAATTCATTGAGCAAACTCGATTTACCAGCGTTTGGCAAACCGACAAGCCCTATATCAGCTATCAATTTTAATTCAAATTTGATTGTAAACGCTTCTCCGGTCTTACCTTTTGTAAATTGCCTTGGACTCGTATTAATTGCCGACCTAAATTTAAAATTTCCTATCCCCCCTTGACCACCACGAGCGATCATTATTCTTTCGCCAATTTTCACTATTTCTTCCACTGTTCCGTTTTCAACGTTTGTGATTACGGTTCCCACCGGAATTTTAAGATATAAATCGTCGCCGTTTGTGCCATCTATGGATTGACCTCTGCCATTACCGCCATTTTCTGTTTTAACATCTTTTTTATTTCTAAACTGAGCGAGGGCGCTTAAATCAGAAACTCCTTCGCAAAAAACATCTCCACCCTTACCACCGTCTCCGCCAACCGGACCAAGGCTCATCATGTTGCTATTAAATGCAGCTTTCCCATCACCGCCATCTCCCGCCTTAACCTTAATTGTAATGTTATCTATTAGCATATTTTGTTTAATTAGAAAATTCTTTTGTTATTAAGCGTGTCTGTCCGGGCCTCAAATTACCTAGTTTTATATTACCTATACGAACGCGCTTCAACGAGCTAATGGTGTAATGCAAATCATTAAGCATGATTCTAATCTGATGTTTCTTGCCCTCATTCAAAATAACCCGCAAAGTTGTCGCATTTATTATTTTTGCCTTGGCGGGCAATAATTTTCCGAGGCTTCTCGTATTCATTCCCGATTCGAAAATTGCTGGGATACCAGCTCGCAAACGTTCTTTTACTGTAACCACATACTCCTTATCGTATTTGGAATTTTCAGATAAAATCTCCCGCGCCAAACGGCCATCATTTGTTAATATCAAAAGTCCCTCGGATTCTTTATCCAACCTGCCCACAGGATACAGACCATCTTTTTTCCACTCATCAACCACGCTGGACTTACCGGCAAAATCTTGAGTAGCCAAACCTCGTGGTTTATAATAAGCCACGTATTTATATATCTTCTGCTGACCCTTAACAACAACCTTATCACTATCGCTAACTAGTGCGCCTTTCTCGGCTTTTTTTCCATTAATAAATATGGAACCATTATTTATCAAATCATCCGCTTCTCTCCTAGACGCAAAACCCTTATCTCTTAAATATTTATTTATACGTAACTTATCCGCCATAAAAAATTTACATTTTAAAGCCCGGGACGGTTCCCGGGCCCCAAAATTATTACAAATAAGAATATTAATTGTTCAAACTAGAGGCAAGCCAATCAATCAATCTCTTACGATGTCGGTCTATTGACCACATATCCTTGCGCTTAAAAAGCGTCGGGTGTTCTTCCTGAAATTTTCTTAATGTAGCAGGAGTGGCACGAGGAAAACCCTCGGGAATGTTCTTGTTATAAGCCTCCAAAAACACCGCCAGCGTTACTGGGGTCTCGTTGATCTCTTTATTTTCTTTATCTTTGAGGCTTCTCATATACCACAATGATACAACAAATCAAGAAACAATTCAAGTGGCATGGAATTTATTTCTTAAAACATTCGGCCATGTGGTCATTAACCATGCCCACCGCCTGCATATGAGCATATATCGTAGTTGGTCCAAGAAATTTAAAGCCTCTTTTTTTTAAATCCTTCGCCCAATTCTCAGCTTCTTTACAGGTTGATTTATAATCACTTATTTTTACAATTTTATTCACAATCGGGGTATTATCAACAAACTGCCACATATATTTAAAAAACTTACCGAACTCTTTCTTAACCTCTAAAAACCTTTCTGCATTATTTATTGCCGCTTCGATCTTGGCTCGATTTCGAACTATGCCCGCGTCTTTCATCAGACGATTAAAATCTTTTTTAGAAAATTTGGCGACTTTTACTGGATCAAATTTACAAAAGGCTTTTTCAAAATTAATTCTTTTATTTAAAATCGTCCTCCAGCTCAAACCCGCCTGAAAACTTTCCAACGTTAAAAATTCAAATATTTTATTGTCATCATGCAAGGGAACGCCCCACTCTTTATCATGATATTCTACCATCAACTTATCATCATTTTTTACCCACGCACATCTTTTTATTTGTTTCATAATCCATATATTTAGAGTTAAAAATTTTTATTTACCATTTTTAGCTATCAGAATTTCTTCAACTCTAAACAAATAAGGGCAAGGAATCGGCAATGTTGGCTCATCACGCTTTATAACCACTATGGCATTTAAAATTTTACTTCCCGCACTTTTCAAACCATTGATTGTACTCAGTATACTACTGCCAGTTGTTACAACGTCATCAATTATTACAATAGCATCTGCCTTGTTTGGCATATATCCATCAATATATTTTTTCCTACCATGATTTTTAACTTTATCTCTAACTAATATAAGGCGTTTATTAAACTTGACGGCAACAACTGACGCTAAAGGCAAACCACCATACCCAGACGCCGCTATACACGTTACCTTTTTAGAAAGTTTTTGACCTATTTCGTTTGCAATCGCGTTTAACAAGTCAGGATATCCATACGCTTTTTTAATATCACAATAAAAATTAGAGATTTTACCCGAACGTAACTTAACTGGCTCCCTAGAAACCATTCCTATTTCTATAAGACTTTTTAATAAATTCCTTTTTGTCATTTATGATTTAATTTCTAGCTCACCAATCAACTGCCAGCCTAGGACGAAATTAGAGCTTATTTTGGATTCCATCCAAATGGATTTGAAATATCGTG
>JBBUDS010000075.1:0-7580 GCA_038057175.1 Patescibacteria group bacterium | reverse complement strand
GCGGGTGTAGCATAGTGGTAATGCGCTTGCTTGCCAAGCAAGATACGAGGGTCCGATTCCCTTCACCCGCTCAAAATGAGTTTTGAAAAACAAAATTTAAATAAATTATTTCAAAACTGCCTGAACGACTCTGCATTTCAAGAAGTCTTAAGCCTAGTAAAAACTAATTCTAAAGGTAAAATTTGGATTATTGGCGGATTTATTTATCGCAACATTGTTGCCCAGATAAATAATACTGCTCCCTATAATTACGACATGGATTTTATAGTTGAAAAAAAGAATAAAACTTTGAAAAAGGTTGCTGGCTGGCGTATAGAAAATAACAGTTACAATAACCCTAATTATGTTACCGATAGTCACAAGATGAGTTTTACAGACATGAAAAAGGCTGTCAGGATTTCGGGAATGGCTAAGCCAACTATTGATAATTTTATTTTAGATACGCCCTTGAATATACAGTCTATTGCATATGATTTAAAAAATAATAAATTAATAGGCGAAAAAGGAATTAGAGCGTTGGCAGATAGGATTATTGCGGTAAACCATCTGGAACAAGCAAGATTTTATGCTCAAAGAAAAAATAAAACTTTAAATGAACTACTAAATGAAAAGGCACACGAATTGGGGTTCAAAGCAATTTTAGTCTAAATCTACTATATAAAATGGCTCTTGGCTAAACTTCCAATAGATCAAAACATTATCCTCTACTTCGCTCCATATCAAAACCACGTCCATGGACGTGGTTTTGATATTTTGAAAAAATATGTTAATTTTCTACCTATGCTTCCAACAATATTTAGAAAAATGCGCGAAAATATTCATCGCAAGGTGGAAACGGACGATCCCAGCTTATATGTATCAATCGTCTTTCCAATTTTTTTTGCTTTTGTCTTAACCTTCATCGGATCAAGAATAATCGGCTACCTCATAACTTACGGTATTATTCCAGAAATATATCTTCAACCATCACCCGGCCTCCATGTTCATCATTATACTTACGGAGTTTTTATTTTGTTTGCCGCCGGCTACTTAGCCTTAGTTGTAAAACAAGCAAGAGCAAAATTTTGGATCGCCATGTTACATGGTTTTGGTTTAGGCTTGGCTATGGATGAATTTGGTATGTGGCTACACTTAAGAGACGATGCCGTAGTTAGATGGAGCTACGATGGCTTTAACATAACCGTAGGCCTATTTCTTTTAATCTTAACAGCTAAACCTGGCCTTAAAATGCTCAAAAAATTCTGGCCAAAACGCAAATCTCAAGAACCTACCATGGGTTGATCCCGTTAGAGATAGGACATATCTACCTTTCTCTTAGATATAACGTAATTTTATTAAAGTAGTGAAAATATCTAAATAAAATAGGGTATTTTTGCCGCATACTCGGTCATCTCTAACGGGATTGACAAACCCACCCAATTTTTGCTATAATTACGACGTAAGGTAGTTTTCCGCTAAGGCGGATTTTTTAGTCCAAAAATAGCCCTAAATAAGGCTTTTTTTATTACATATATGATTACATTTACTAAACAATTGAATATCTTGATGTTTATCTCGGCATTACTGATATTACTTAATCTTACCAATATCAACGTTGCCAACGCAGGTATTATAGACTGGTTATCTAAAGATACCGACAAAAGCACACTTTCATTAAGTCAGACATTAAATTCGTTTAGTTCGTTAACTAATTTTATCAGCTCATCCGATCAAAAAGATACCGACGATACTGAATCGCAGGATTTAAATATGCTGCAAGATTCATCCTTAGTATCCATCCACTCGCCAGTTATCACTGAAAAAACTAAGGTACTTAAAATTCTAACTCTTTCCGCTAGCGCCTACTCGTCTACGCCAGACCAAACAGACAGCACCCCTTTCATAACCGCTTGGAACACTCATGTTCGCGACGGTATAATCGCTGCTAACTTCTTACCATTCGGTACTAAAATAAAAATACCGGATATATACGGAGATAAAATATTCGTGGTTGAGGATAGAATGAATCGCAGATATTGGCACAAAATAGATATTTGGTTTCCAGATAGACAAAGCGCTCTTGAGTTCGGATTAAAAACTGTAAAAATAGAAATTTTGGAGTCTTAACAAAAAATCAAAAACCTTGCCGACCGGCAAGGTTTTTGATTTAATTAATATAGAATAGCTCGGCTCAACTTGCCCCCCACTTAACCTTTTGTATTTCTCCCTGTAGCTTAACGGATAAAGCAACGGCCTTCGAAGCCGCTGATGGGGGTTCGATTCCCTCCAGGGAGACACTTTAGAAAAAGGCGACTCAAAGAAAGTCATTTCGCGGAGTTTATCCAGACGCAGGAAGGAGGGGCTCGGCGACTAATTTGTATTGGATTTTGTGGAAGAAAAAATTTTAATTCTTTGACATAGCAGGAATGCTGTTTTTAATTGCTTGTTTTTATATATATTTTATCGTATTCTTTTAATTAGGAGGGTTCATGAAAACCTTGTTGTTTGTTTTTACAATGTTAGCACTTTCAGACCAGCAGATGCTAGCTTGTAGTTGTAGAGAAATCCAAAAGGTGAAAGATGATTTAAAATGGGCAAATGTGGTATTCACTGGTGAAGTGGTAAAAGTGCGTTTTATTGAAAATGAAGTTAAAAACGAAAATAAATTTGGTTACGAGTACCGCACTATAGTAACCTTTCGGGTCTCTGGCTACTGGAAGGGTAAAGTGGGTCAAAAAATAACACTTCACACTTTCAATCATGGATATCTGTGTGAAGGCCACTATTTCAAGGAAGGCGAGAAATATATCGTATACGCGACAAGACGAAAGGCCCGGTGGTGGTTGAATGATGGGAGTACGCGGACGATACTCTCAGGAGTTGGCTATCCGAGATCTCACGATAACATCCTCGGCACTAGTAGGTGTTCCAGGACACGCGAGCTAGTTCGTGCGACTGAAGACCTCAAGGAACTGGGGCCGCCAAAGATTCCAAAATAATTTGCGAGCTCACATTCGCATCGGGTCACTCCGCGATAACTTCAACGAGTGGCCCGCTTTTTTTAAAAAAATATAGAATTTATCGCCAGACCTATCGACAGACAAACATGCAAAAACTTGACATACATGGGTTGTTTTTGTTATGATAATAACATATGACTATTCAAACATTTCGCACTAAAAAAGTAGGTTTAGCCCTAATATTAGCCATAATCTCGGTATTGGCTATTTTTTCTCTAGCAAATACGAGTCAGGCAAACTATACCGTCAATCTTTCCATAAACAAGAACCTCTTTTACGTAGGTGAGACTTGGGTTCTTAACTTAACCTCAAATCTTCCAAATAGAAACGTTACTATCTGCTCAAGGGTTCCTTCGCCTTCCGGCGATTCCTGCACTCCGGCAATCAACTTAGGTTTACCAGCAAAAACAGACTGGAATGGTAACTGGACAGCCAGTGGAGTTCCGACAAATAATGAAATTGGCAGATGGATAGAATACGCGTTAGTTGATGGCTATTCGTCCAATGATATAAACTTCAGAGTTTATGCTCTTCCTACGCCAACTCCAACGCCGTATCCGATAAACGATGGCGTCTTAGCCTGTTCTCCGTCTAATCAAACTGCTTACAAAGGAGAGCCGGTCTCTTTTAACGTAACTGCTCTGGTTGGTAGTCAGGATAGATTTTATATCTGGTCCGCCCCCGGTGGACAGCCAAGCGATTTAAGTGGCTATCAAAAAACATTCATCACTACATACAATTCGATAGGAAACTACACAGTTAGCGTATCCACGCTTTTTCCCGGAAAACATATAACCTTCTGTAATGTTTCCGTAAGAAATAGACCGACACCAACCCCTACGCCGACACCCACTCCTACTCCTACTCCTACACCGACACCAACGCCGACACCGTGCATTCCAAACATTAATAATGTTTCTGGTTTAATACTGTCTACTGGCTTAAATGATGGCACAGCAGAAGCTAGGGCCACAAATACATCTGGAAATTGCAGTTATAAAGTAAGTTTTGTGTCTTATAAAATGTATGCTTATGAATTAACACATGGCTGGCTTGAAACTCAGACGTTGCACGATCGAGAAACTTTAATTATTGGTCCTGGCGAAACTAAGAATTTTCAAATAGATATTCCGAACTGCCGATTCCAGCTCGATCTCGTAGAAGGAGAGCCTTTATTACCTCCATTTTATGGTGGATCTGGTCATAAATTATTTGATTATAGATGGGCGGGATCGCCATTGTGTTCTACCTCGACACCCACACCCACTCCAACACCAACCCCAACTCCAACCCCGACACCCGTTTATACCGTCAATCTTTCCATAAACAAGAACCTCTTTTACGTAGGTGAGACTTGGGTTCTTAACTTAACCTCAAATCTTCCAAATAGAAACGTTACTATCTGCTCAAGGGTTCCTTCGCCTTCCGGCGATTCCTGCACTCCGGCAATCAACTTAGGTTTACCAGCAAAAACAGACTGGAATGGTAACTGGACAGCCAGTGGAGTTCCGACAAATAATGAAATTGGCAGATGGATAGAATATGCGATAGTCGATGGTCATTCGTCCAATGATATAAACTTCAGAGTTTATGCTCTACCCACTCCTACACCAACCCCAACACCCACGCCCACACCCACGCCTACTCCTACGCCTACTCCTACACCGACGCCAACGCCGACACCTACGCCGACACCGACACCCACTCCAACTCCTACTCCAACACCAAATCAAACTTACTCTTTTGATATAACAAAAAGAGTCCGTAATATCAGCAGAAATGGTTCGGAAGTAAAAAATACAACGGCCTATCCAGAAGATATTATTGAGTTTTCTGTTTATCTAACTACGGGCGGTAACGCAACTATACTCAACGGCAGCATTCGAGACTTCATGCCTTCTGATTTTGATTACCAATCTGGTACCACAACATTGAACGGCAATCTAATTTCAGACAATTTGATATTCAATACTTTACAATTGGGCAACTTAAATCCGGGCACAAATTTAACCATTAAATATCGCGTAAGAGTACGAACCTCTCTTATCTCACAAATTATTGGTATATCTCTTACAAATAATGTAACCTTCTATGCAAATAATGTTTCCTCAAAAAGCGACTACGCCATTGTTAACGTACAGCCGACTACCACGGGAGTAATAGTGCCGACACCGACACCCACTCCAACTCCAACACCGACACCAAATCAAAACCTTCAGGTGACAGTCCAAAAATTAGGGAAAAATATTACTCGCGGTCAAAATATTGAACAGTCCAGCTTAATCGCCTCTCCAAACGAAACTTTAGAATTTATTATAAAAATACGCTCCCTATCCTCTACAACAATAAATAATGTTACTATTAAAGATATCCTGCCCAATGGTTTAGTTTACATACCAAATAGTACGAGCATAAATGGAGTTATAACTACAAATGGCATTACTGAATCTGGCGTCAATATAGGTCCGTTAAATTATAACCAGGAAAAGGTTATAAGATTGAATGCGATAGTAGCGCCTGCTTCTAGCTTCATAATCGGAACAACTAATATCGCAAATACTGCTCAGGCTACTGGTGATAATGTCACCCAAGCAAGCACTCAAATAACTATCTCGATTACGAACGGCCAAGTAGCAGGAGATTCCAATGTCGGAAAAGTTGCTGGAGTTGCCACCGGAACTGCAAGTAGTTTAGCCCTATCATTGCTTCTTAGCGCCTTAGCCACTCTCATGTATATGGGCTATACCCGCACCAACCTATTCCAGAAAAAGGAAGCGTGGTCAGCTATTAAAAAACATCGTTCCGATAAAAACCACTTCAACTTCGTCTAATACTTTAATTAATTTGCCTGAATAAAAATAAATATCCACAGTAATGAATAGGATATTAAAAAATAAATTTATTCTCTGGAATTTATTGGCCTTGATATTCGTCAAAGCTATATTTTCCTATTCCGGCCTACAATTTGCTAGCCTCCTTGATGGCGTCGCTGTTTTTAGCAAAGAGGAGGTAATCTCACAGACCAATTTATTTCGTAAAACGCTCGGACTTAATGAACTTAAACAAAGCTCTGTTTTAAATTTAGCGGCAGCTCAAAAATTACAAGACATGAGCCGCAATCAGTACTTTGCCCACACCAGCCCATCCGGCATTTCTCCTTGGCATTGGATTGAAGTCAATAAATACAAGTATTCCTATGCTGGCGAAAATTTAGCCATAGGTTTTTTCAGCGCCAAAGATACGGTTGATGCTTGGGCTAATTCACCAAGTCATAGAGCTAATTTAAGTAATTCCAACTTTAAAGAAATCGGCATAGCCGTAGCTCCAACAAAAATAAACAATACGGAAGGCTTTCTTGTAGTGCAACTATTTGGCACACCTAGGCCCACAATCGCCCCAAAGCCAGTAAAAACTCCGGCGATTAAACCCTCCCCGATAATATCCAAGTCAACCGTTATTCCGTCTCCAAAACCAGGATTATTAAAACCAGCCGTAACCCAAATAATTGATGAACCAATACTAGAAGAAAGCTACGCCCTTGAAATCGAAACTCCAATAGCTTCAAAAGTTAACCCGTCATCAGAAAATTTCTCAAGATTGAGCAAAATAATAAACACGTCATTTATTTTCTACACCTTAATAATTTTTTTGGTGTCAGCCGTTCTATTATTCCTAAAAAAGATACAAAAAGATTTAATTATACAGACTGCAGCCAGCTTAGCAATATTAATTCTCGCCATAGTCATACCGGTAATACAGATATCACGCACGGCTCTGATCTTATAATTTCATCTCTTTGCTCAGAAAATTGAAACTGCGATTCATAAAATTCTTCTGTCTATCTTTTGTTTTCATATTTGCCCTTTTAAACGGCCGCTTTGCAATTGCTAATCTGAAATATTGGATGGCAGTCGGGCCAATACCAATTGGTAATAATAATCAGATCCCCGATATTGGATTACCAATATCGCCGTCTAAAAAAGTTCCTGTTTTAGCAGACATAGGAACTTTAAAAATAGATAGCCTCGGTATTTCTGCCCCCATAGTATTTAATACCGGTAGTGATCTAAAAAATATTTACAATAATCTAGAAAATGGCGTGGTCCACTATTCGCAAACGCCCAAACCAGGTCAAAATGGAACATCCGTGCTCCTAGGACACAGTTCGGCTTATCCTTGGTATAAAGGCCAGTACGGTTCTGTTTTCGCTTTATTAGGCAAACTTAAGCCTGGCGATACATTACGAATAGAATATACTAACGGACCCACCTTTACTTTTCTTATTAAGCAATCTTTGGTTTTCTCGCCTTTCACAGATGACGCTAAACTCGCTGAAATAGAAAAAACATCTGGTTCGTCGGTCATCTTGGTCAGCTGTTGGCCAGTAGGCACCAACTATAAACGTATTGCAGTCCAAGCAGAGTTAATATAATCAAATCAAAAACACGCCATCTGGCGTGTTTTTGATTTGAAAAAAAACAAAAAATCTGCTAATTTTCAAATACACGTCTTAAAATACCCGCCCTTAGCTCAGTTGGTAGAGCTGCTCCCTCTTAAGGAGAAGGTCGTTGGTTCGAATCC
>JBBUDS010000074.1:0-3729 GCA_038057175.1 Patescibacteria group bacterium | reverse complement strand
TGGCTAAGCCAACTACCTTTAAAACCGGTATGACCGGTTATCAACACTCTTTTATTTTTATAAAAATGAGATAAATCGTTCATTTTTTCTTTCTATTCTCCCATACTGCCCAGGGTTTTTTGGTATTCCATAATTTATTCAGATCCTCCATCTCCTGGTAAGTATCCATGGCCTTCCAAAAACCATCGTGTTTAAAAAGTGCGAGTTGGCCAACGCCGATTAATCTTCTAAGGCCGTCCTCTAACGGTCCATTATCAAAATATTTAAAAGCTTTTTTATTAAAAATCATAAAACCACCGCTAACATAATCTTTTAATAACGGTTTTTGACGGAAAGATTTTACCAGATTAGTTTTGTCATCCACAGAAATCAGCCCGTATTTAGAATAAGGATGTACACCAGTAATTGTGCCTATTTTTTTGTGACGTCTGTGGAATTCTATCAGCTCACTAATATTAATATCAGAAACACCATCGCCATAGGTAACCATAAACTCGTCTTCAATAATATACGGCTTGACAGCCATAATTCTTTCACCCGTTAGACTTTCCTGACCAGTTTCAGCAAAAGTAATTACGAAATCTTCCGCGTTGTCGTTGTGATAGTGAGTCATGCCGTTTTTTATGTGGTGTGTAAAATCGTGAGTAAAAATTTTGTGATTAACAAAATAGTCTTTAATCATATGACCCTTGTAACCTAACGGGAGCACAAACTCTTTGTGACCGTAATGATTATAAATTTTCATGATATGCCAGAGCATGGGCTTACCACCGATCAAAATCATCGGCTTCGGTTTAAACTCGGTTTCCTCTTTTAACCGATAGCCCATCCCCCCGCATAGAATTATAGTTTTCATTTTTATTTAGAATAAATAAACTTTATCATAGATATCCGTTACCGGTTTTTGAAACCTCAAAAGGTTGCCCACGTGCCCGTCGCCTCCTTGCTTAAAAACGGTTCTGTGGAGCCCGAGTAACGGTTCAAATAACTTATTATAAAAAAAACTGGCTTTTGTAAACTTAAAATCATCTCCGCTATCCAAAAAACCAAGATAATTAGTTTTGAAATAAACATCTTCAAGTACCTTAGGCATGAAAGCTATCTTAGAATTATTTTTATAATAAGAAATAAAACAATTAGAAATAAAGTTATGGTTGCCAAAATCAATAATAATATCGTCCGCGCCTATGTCCAGATTTTTAATTTTTCTGGAAATTTTTATGGCATTAAATAACTTACCGGGTTTTAAAGAATAAAAAACTCTTGAAAAAATTATTATTTTATTGAAGAAAAGATTAAATTCCGATAGATCCAATACATTCCATCTGTGATGACGCATTATAACCAAATTAATTCTTCTAGAATTATCCAATTTTTTGATAAGTTTTACTATCGAAATTATCGAAACAAGAAACCCCGTATGATCAACGATAATCCAGATATTGCCCGCATTATCTGCCAATAGCTTGCCCATATCCCCTTTGAATTTTGTATCCTCGTTTAGTTTTATTTTATTTTCCAAGGTCCTTTGATCAATGTCCTCTATGCAGGAACTGGGCGGCAGGCCTTTGAACCAGGCCCTCGTGAATTCCGTGGCAATTTTATTATGGAATATCTTATCAAAAATCTTGAAAAAGACATAGGAATTAAAACCCATTTGATAAGCCGAGAGAGCTGAAGTGGAACGGATAGAAAAAGTGTATTTTACATTTGGGGCATTTCTCCACAAAAAAGTTTCTGAAATTCCGGCATTTTTTAGAATCTCAAAACCGGAAAGGTTTAAAAGTTCCTGTTCATAAGTCTCTCCAGGATGAGGCTTATAAAAAAGTTTACAGCCAACACAGTGTCTGCGCACATAATCCAGACATTCATTTGTTTTACTTATGAATTCCTCTCTGTTCATGCTACTTTCGTTTTTGAAGTCTTCTCCAAAAAATACGGCCCACTCTGCAGACACAGTATCATTGCCAAGATCTCCAAGCCAAAAATTAATCCACGAGATCTTGTGGATTTTTGATGTGCTGTCTTGGGTTGGATTAAGTCTGCACATTTATCGGCATAGCCCCGCTGTCGATACAATAACAGGACCACAACAAATACATAAGACGCATTAAAACAAGATTCGGTTATTCTACTTGAATCAAAACATTTTACATAAAATAGGTCAATATAAGTAGTTGATCATATTCTTGTTTTTAAAACACGCATGGTGTACATTAATATAGTACTCGTTACCGTTCTTTAAAAAAGAGGTGTGCAGTGGCTAAAATACTATTCGTATACCCGAACAGGGAAGGATACTCCATTATTCCTATAGCATTCAGTTTACTTTCAGCAATTTTAAAAAAAGAAGGGCACCAAGTAGATCTTTTTGACATTACCTTCATGGTAGAAAATACCGATCATAAAGCTAGAACTGCCATCAAGTCAGTTCAAAAAGTAGATGACACTGAAAAATATTGGAAAAATAGAAGCGGCTTCAACATAACCGAAGAATTAAAAAAGAAACTTCGAGATTATAATCCGGATCTAGTAGCCTTCACGATAGTTGAAAACAACTACGGCTGTGCAAGAGATATGTTTAAAATAATAAAATCTGTAAAAGACGTTCCAATTTTAGTGGGCGGGATGTTTCCAACTGTAGCACCAGAATACTTTCTTAAAGACGAGAATGTCGACTTCATTTGTCTTGGTGAAGGCGAAATAACAGTAGTAGAAATAATGCGAAGAATAGATAGCGGAAAAGACTTTTTTGAAATTCCAAATTGTATTAGTAAAATTCGCATTAGCAATAACAGCAATAACGGGAGTCCGTTCCAAATAATAGATAGCCGTGACAACATACCGGGAGTGCCCGGCTGGAAACAATCAAAGGGCCCAACGGCGCCATATTATCGCTGGGATCCAAACGTTATACAGGACTGGACAATATTTGATCCCAGACATCTCCACAAGCCTTTTATGGGAAAAATGCACAAGACTGGTTATTTTGAAATGTCTAGAGGTTGTTTATTTAAATGTGCATATTGCAATAATGCCGGGATGCAACAGCTATCTAAATCTTGGGGAATTGAAGAAAACTACAATAGAGACAAGCCCATACCGCACGTCATGGAAGAAATATCCTTCTTGAAAAAAGAGTATGACCTCGATCTTATATTTTTTAATGACGAGAACTTTCTACAAATATCGCATGAAAGACTGGAAGAATTTTGCAAGGCATACAAAAAAGAAATTGACATACCCTTCTTCGTTCAGACTACAGCCCAAACTCTGCAAAGAGAAGAAAAAACAAGATTACTAAAAGAAGCTGGGTGTATTACAATCGGAGTTGGCGTTGAACACGGAAATTATGAATTAAGAAGTAAGATGTTAAATAAACTTACTCCCGATTCGACGATAGAAAGAGCCATTGCGAATTGCAATAAATATGGCATAAGAAGCACGGCCTTTATCATGCTTGGCATACCAGGCGAAACAGAAGAAACGATCATGGAAACAGTTTCTTTTTGTAAAAAAATAAAGGCGCCAAGCGTCACCGTATCAATTTTTGCACCCTATCATGGAACGCCGTTAAGAGATCTGTGCATCCAAGAAGGCTATATTGAAGATAGGTATTACGAAGAAATAGGACTGAACTTCCGTTCAGTTTTAAACACGCCACAATTAAGTAGTGCTAAATTAGAAGAATTATACTATAAGTTTATTGATTTGGTTTATCAAGACAAC
>JBBUDS010000073.1:0-9344 GCA_038057175.1 Patescibacteria group bacterium | reverse complement strand
TGGCGCAGAGGATCATGCCTTGAGATTCTAGGTTCATCATCGTGCGGGGTTCGAGGTTTGCCAATACCACAACTTGTTTGCCAAGTAGACCTTCTTTGGTGTAAGCGAGTTTTAACCCACCAAGAATTTGGCGTGTTTCTGTTTCTATATTAATAGCGAACTTATATAACTTCTCGCTACCTTCAATTTCCTCGACGCTCTCAACCGTCCCGACAACAATATTAAGTTTTTTAAAATCGTCAATTGTTATCATGAATATAGAGTAAAAGTCTTAGTGGTAAATTTAGACCTCTATTATGACGGGCAATATCATCGGTCTTCTTTCGGTTTTCTGAAATAGGAATAATCCAATTTCGTCTCGGATGATATCTTTAAGCTCGACCCAGTTTATTGGACGAGTTGTTTTATGTTCGATTATATATTTAACTTTTTTACGTACTTGCATGAGTAATTCCTTATTTTCTTTAAGATAAACAAATCCGCGCGAAATAATATCCGGACTGCCTCGTACGTGTCCCGATTTAGAATCAACCAGAGAAACTATTACGAACATGCCGTCTTCTGCTAGCACTTGTCTATCACGCAAGACAACATTGCCAATATCACCTATGCCAAGACCGTCAACCATAATACTGTCGGATGGGGCTATTTTTTTGTCGAACCACCAATTAATAGGTTCCGCTTGTTCTTTAAATTTAGGATCGAATACGTGAATGATAGAGCCATTATCAGCGATTATTATATTAGCCTCAGACATGCCTTCTTGCTGACCTAGATAACCATGGTTAACCATCATGGAGTATTGCCCGTGAATAGGCATGAGGGTTTTGGGCTGTATTAGTCGTATCATTTGCTTGAGGTCTTCTCTGTAGGCGTGTCCGCTGGCGTGGATATCCATCATGCTGTAATCATAAACCTTAGCGCCGAGTCGGTATAATAAATCTTTCAAGCGTTGAACGGTTCTTTCGTTGCCGGGAATAACGGAAGACGAAAAAATAATAGAATCCCTTTTTTGTAGTTGTACATAACGATGTTCGCCAGAAGCTATTCGCATTAATACGGCACGGTCTTCTCCTTGGGCTCCAGTGCCGACTAATGTTATTTTTGATCTTGGGTATTTATCTACGTCTGTTACGGGTATTTGAGTTTCCTTTTTTATTTTTATTTGATTAAATTCCTTAGCTATTTCGACGTTAGTTTTTAGGCTGAATCCATCGAAGATTACCTTTCGACCATATTTTTCCGAAAGTGTTATTAATTGTTGTATGCGATTAATAATTGAAGAAAATGTAGCCGCTACTATCATGCCGTCTGCTTCTTGGAATATTTTTTCAAGATTATCTTGAATGACGCTTTCCGAAACGCATTTACCGTCTTTTTCGGCGCCAGTTGAGTCGGACATAAGTATGGATATGCCTCTATCTCCGATGCTTTTAATGAAATCGAGATCAGCCGGTTCTTCATTAAGTGGCTTGGGGTCGAATTTAAAGTCGGCAGTGTGGACTATGCGACCGGCCGGGGTTGTGATTATTAAAGCTGTATCGTCGGGGATATTATGATTAACATGAAAGAATTCTACTTCAAACTCTCCTAAGTGAATTATATCTCCTGGATGTATTAGGTTTATGTCTAATTCTGGGAGATGCGGAAATTCTTGGTGGCGTTTAATTACTAATCCGCGAGTAAGGTTTGCGGCGTAAATGGGTGGATTTCCAAGTCGATTAATAAGATAGGGGAGTCCGCCAATGTGATCCATGTGGCCGTGGGTCATAACAATACCCTTGATTCTATTTTGTTTGTCGTCTAGGTAGGCTATGTTTGGTAAAGTGTAATCAATTCCAGGCATATCTTCTTCTGGAAAGCCAAAGCCGACATCAATTATCATGATGTCATTTTTATATTCTAAAACGGACATATTACGACCCACTTCGCCCAAGCCACCCAGCGGTATTATTTTTAGGGTTTCATCTGTGGGTCCTTCTCCTTCTTTTCTTTCAGGACGATCAATTGGTGCAAGCCTTCGCGACCTTGGAAAATCGCGTCTATCTTTATATCTGGGCGTTCTTCGTTTGCCAACGCTACGCATGCCATTATTGCGATTTGGTAAAACGTCATTTTTAGTGCCAACTGACAAACTCGAGTTGGCTTGTTTGGTTATTTCTTCTGATCGGCCAGCTGATATTGTTTGAATTTTTGGTTCGTTCATTTTAATTTAGACCGGATTATTTTTTTATTAGTTTTAATCCGTGTTTTAGTTAATAGTTAAATGTTTTACGATGTTCAAATCTCCAGCATAAAATAATAAATTATTTTGTGCTCGGGGGGAGATTTGAACTCCCACGACCTTGCGGTCATTAGCTCCTGAAGCTAACGTGTCTGCCAGTTTCACCACCCGAGCATTCAATTATCTCGGCAAAGCCTCGATCAAAAAACTGTTTCGGGTGCTGACCGGGGTAACCTTTTGTTACCCGTGTAAAGCTGCATCTTATCGCTTTACACCCACCCGAGCATTCAATTATCTCGGCAAAGCCTCGATCAAAAAACTGTTTCTTTTTTTATTGAATGATGTTTCCGAGGATTGTTTTGTGTTCGCGTAAAACCTTCTTTGTAAGTATCTCGTAATCGAATTAAATAAAAATTAAAAACGGCGAAGAGATAGTTAATCTCTGGGGAAGAGTGTATGCAATAGTAAAATTAAGTATATATCCATTGACGCCTTTTGTCAAATAATGTAAGTTTTTTATAAGCTAGGTCTTTAAGTCGGACGTACCAATGTCTGTAGCTGATTACGTTTATCTGCTAGTGAATATACAATGTTTGCTTGCTTTACTGAGTGGTATTGTTGGTGGATACGCAATTGTTTATCGCAAATTTCTTTTTGGGCTATTAGCCGTTCTGCTACTTACTACGGCTGGATATTTTGCCAGTAAACTCTCATTAGCCAACGGTGATTCGGAAAAAGAACTTTTTCCGTTAATCATTATTTTCATTTTAGTATCCATGGTGACGATGTTTATTTTGGATGCATTAAACAGTAGAAATAAGAAGCAATCAGGACGTAATCCCTGATTTTTTTATTTTTTTGATCTTTTTGTTTCAATATACCACTCGTTTATGTTATCGAATCTATCTGCCGGTATCGAAATAGATGTCGTATCATTACCTTTTATTTTAATTGGTTGAGCATAAAGATAGTCCGGACTGTACAAAAATATCGCCGGCATATCTTGAACAACAATTTTTTGAAAATCATCATATTTAGAGATGCGAGCCGATCTATCTAGTATCTGACGGGCATCCTCCAATAATTTATCAGCGTTGTTGTTGTCATAGAGGGCTAAATTGAGACCGGGGTCCCGTTTTTGTGATGAATGCCAAAAACTAAATGGATCTGGATCTAAGGCTAAAACTTCTCCAAAGAGCAGAGCGTCGTATTCGCGTTCTTTAATTGCTTGTTGTAATTCTGGTAGCGGTAATATTTCTACCAAAATGTTTACGCCGACAACTTCCCATTGTTTCTTGATTTCATTAGCCACTGAAACTAATTCCGGCCAATCTGAGGTTGTGAGCCTAATTTCTAACTTATTTGGTTCTCCCGGTTTTTCGTTTTTATTTTTAGGCGCAGGAGATGATTTTTGTCTGATTCTAATATTATCCGATGAGCTGACGGGATATTTCCAGCCGCCGTCTTCCAGTAGTTTATTAGCTAATTCTATATTATATTCATGTTTCGGTATGCTGTCTGGTATGTCTATTATTCCGGGCATCATTGGTGAGGTAACTAACTTTCCATTATTCGACAATATTTTATTTATAAGCTCTTGTTTGTTAGTGGCGTAATTTAAGCTTAGTCTTACGTTTTTGTCAGATAGTTGTTTACTATGGTTTTGATTGAAGAAAATTGCAAAATATCTGGGAAGATTTAACCTTTTTGTTTTTAGCTGGCCCAGAAAGTGAATTAAATTAAGATTTTGAGCAGAAATAACACCAAGTCCGTCGACGTCATTATTATTATAGGCTTCTATGGCAACATTTTCTGAAGAATAAAATTTAAAAATAATTTTAGAAATATAGGGTTTTCCAAGGTGATATTTATCGAACGAAGCTATCTCATACGATTTGACGTTTCCTAGGGTATCGCGTCTTATTTTAGAAAACTTATATGGTCCAGAACCGATCGGTTTTAAATTAAATTCTGAAAGACCAAAGTTTACAGGTTTTATGTTTTCCCAAATATGTTTTGGCAGTATTCCTAGTGTGGCATTGGCGATAAATTGAGCGTACTTATTTTTTAATTTAAAGATAACAGTAAGGTCGTCTATTTTATCTACTTCAACACCCTGCCATAAAATTCTTTGTGAGCTGCTATAATCAGCATTTTGCGTCGTCAGAATCGTGAATACTACATCATCGGCAGTGAGTGGTTTATTGTCGTGCCACTTGAGATTGTTACGTAGTTTAAATGTGTAAGTTAAGCCATCTTCGGAGATCGTGTATGATTCTGCAAGGTCACCTTTGATTTTCCCCAAAACATCATATTTAACTAGGCCCGAGTAGATTAAATTAGTTAAATCCTTATCTACGTCGTTACTTTGAGCTAAGGTCGGGTTTATGTGTTTAGGCGATCCGACTAGACCCTCTGTCAGCTCACCGCCGTAATCTGGTACTGATTTGGTAAAGTGATAATATGTTGAAAATGGAATTGTGATCAAGGAAATTATTGAAATTAAAAATAAAATCAGGATTAATGATTTTTCTTTTGATGATAGAACTTTAGGCAGATGGCGAAGTTGGCTTTTTGTCGGTAATTTGTTTGCTATTCTTTGCTTCACCGTTATACTCGCAGATTGTGCTTCTTTTTTTATCTTTTTTGAGGATAAAAAAAAGTTTTCTAGATCACTAATTGTAGTAGGCAACAGTTAACGGCTGACGCTGACAGTCCGTTTTATATAAAAACCTTAAATTGCAACTGTTAGTCGCTAACCGATAGTTGTTTTTATTTAAACAAAAAGTCTAATAACAGAGGTGCAAAAAAATAAAATGGCAATGACTATTGTTGCTCTAAAAATTATTTTTTCCACCCCTCGTCTTGTGGAATACACTCCGCCTTCGCCGCCGAAAGCGCCGGATAAACCTGAGCCGCGCTGTTGTAATAGTATGGTAATTATTAGGAGGGCGGCCAAAACTATTTGTACGATTGTTATTGTCATGCAAATTTGTCCAAGAATAGAAGCGCTATCGCTTGCTGTGCGTGGACAGTTATTTATTTAAACCATCTAGTTATGAAGTTAACTACGGCTACAAGTATCGTCGCCCATAAAAGAGCGAAATAGCTGTCAATAATTATGTATCCAGTTAATTGAGCAACTAACCACAGAATTACAGCATTTATTACAATTAAAAACAAGCCGAGAGAAACAATTACGAGCGGGAAGGTCACGATCTTTAATATTGGTCGAATAATCAAGTTGAGTACACCTAATACCAAGCCGGCTATCAGATATTCCTTCCAGCCACCGATTACGATAAAACCAGCCACCCACAGTTGAGCCAGATAGATAGCTAAAACATTAGAAGCAAAACTTATTATTAGACCCATAATATGATATTAACTATACTACTTTTGTAAAGTATTTTAAATATTGACTTAAATTTACTAAGTATGGTGCGTGCTATTGTTTTAGGGATCTGGAGTGTAGTTTTTTGTAATAATTTATTGCAAATCTATGAGCTTCGGCATCAATTTGTAAAATCAGATTTTTGACATCTGTTGGCATATTTTTAAGTAGTATCGGCATTTTTTTGTTGCCTAGAAATATGTGACTGCCTTGGTGCCTTGCGTTTTTGGTTAGGGCGATTATTGGAATTTTGTATTTGATTTTTTTAATTTCATTAGAAATTACTGAACGCACAGAGTTTAGTTGTCCTTTGCCGCCATCCACAAGTATTAAGTCAGGATATGGCCATTCGGGATGGTTAAATCTTCTAGTTAGTAATTCATTGAGCATTGCCGTGTCATTTGAGCTCGTAATCGTATTGATTTTAAATTGGCGATATTGCTTGTTGTCGGACTGGCCATTAATAAAGACAACCATTGATCCGGTTGAGAATGTACCTTGAATATTTGAAATGTCATAGCCTTCTATGCGGCGAGGAAGATTTGGTAATTTTAATATTTTTTTTAATTCCTTGAGCGTTAGTAAGCTGGCTGACCTTTCTTCGTAATTTGCAATAATTTGGGCATTTTGGAAAACTTTTTCCAGTTTTGTTATTTTGGTGCGTAATTCGATGGCTTTTTCGAAGTTATGTTTTTTGCCGAACACTAGCATTTCTTTTTTTAATTTTTCTATTAAATTGGCCCGCTTACCAGTCAAGATATCTTTAATCGCGTTTATATTTTTTAGATATTCTTTTTGGAAATTTAGATTTTGTTGCTTTAGACAGCAGAATCCCGGACAGTTTTCTATGTGGTAATTAAGGCAATAGTTATTGTGTTTTTGTTTGCAGGTGCAGTAGGGGAATATACGGCGGAGTAGGCGTAATGTAGTTTTGATGGCGCTACCATCGGTAAAAGGACCCAAAAATTCAGCTTCAGCTGAATTTAATTTCCAATTTCCAATTTCCAATTTCCAATTTTTTTCTGAATGCTTAATTTTGACATTTTGGCTTGGGATTTGATTTGTAATTTGAAATTTGTCATTTGAAATTTTAGGTGGGAGATAAAATTGCGGTTGATGGGTAAGATAAATTCGCGGAAATTTGTCATTGGTGAAGCTAACGTAAAAATATTGCTTGTCATCTCGAAGCATAACGTTGAATTGCGGTTTGTGTTTCTTGATGAGTTGGGATTCTAGTATGAGTGCTTCAATTTCCGAGGTTGTTTCTTGCCAAGTAACATTTGTTGCTATTTCCAGCATTTTTAGTATGCGAGTATCCTTGGGCCGTTTGTTAAAATATGAGCTAACTCTACTCCGTAGGTTGACCGCCTTTCCTATATACAAAATTTTGCCGTGTTTATTGCGGAAAAAATATATTCCAGTACTTTTTGGTATTGTTTTTGATTTGATATTAAACATGCAGAAACGAATTATTATTGGTTTTGGACATGGTTTGATTATTGACACAATAGCTTGATTAGTGGTATTTTTCAAGGCAGAAATTGATTGATGCAATGAGGAAGAGAGTGGCAGTATGAGTTTAAGTGCAGGTACCTTAAAAAGAGATCAGAAGACTTTTGAAATTACGGATAAGCATTTCACCAAGCATTACTCGAGATTAAAGGGTCTAAATATTATATCTGCCGAAGGGAATTGGCTTCGCGACAGTAGCGGCAAAGACATTTTGGACATGGTAGCTCAATATTCTGCCGCTGGCTTTGGTCGTGGCTACGGTCGTCCACGCTCGCATAAGTTTTTTAATGAAGTGATGAGCGCATTTATAAAGGAGATAACCCTTGGTTGTGGGATGTTACCGAATTTTTGTTATAACGAAACGGTTGCTAATTGTGCTAAATCCCTGTGTCTATTTACGGATATGGATAAAGTTATTTTTATGAATTCCGGCGCCGAGGCGTTTGATACGGCAGTTAAGATAATTCGCAAGAATGCTTATAGAAAAAAATTGATTGTAGAAAATAATGGAATAATATTTGTCAGCAGTAGTAATTTTCACGGACGTACCCTTGGAGCCATTTCGGCTTCTAATGTAAGTCAGTATAGAAGTGGGTTTGGACCTTTATTGTCAGGGTTTGGACATGTTGTATTTGGTGATAGTAATGCTCTTGAAAGTGCGTTCAGGCAAGCTTGTTTGCTTGGTCGGGTTCCCATAGCTTTTATAACGGAACCAATACAGGGAGAGGGCGGAATTAATGTGCCACCGGATGGATATTTGCGAAAAGCTAAAGAACTTTGTAGGAAATATAATGTTTTGTTTGTTCTTGATGAGATACAAACAGGTTTTGGACGTGCCGGATATAAGTTTGCTTGGGAACACGATGGTCCAGAGGCAAAGCCAGATATGATGATGCTGGGTAAAATGCTTGGTGGGGGAGTTTATCCTGTTTCCGCAGTTGTTGGGAATAAGGAAGTGATGGATATTCTTAGACCCGGAGATCATGGCAGTACGTTTGGCGGTACTCCGCTAGCTTGCGCTGTGGCGAGTAAGGTTGTAGAGATTTTTAACGAAAATCCACAAATAATATCCAAGGTTGGTGTATTGGGGCGGTATTTTATTGAAAATTTATTGCGTATAATCGGAGAAGTTAAGAATCCTCTCATTAAAGGTGTTCGGGGACGCGGACTATTGGTGGGAATTGAATTTACTGACAAAGTAGCACCACTGTTCCGGTATAATTTAATGCGAGAAGGAGTTTTGGCTGGTATTGCAGGCCATGATCGGGTTCTACGTTTTAGCCCCCCGCTTATTATTGATTCCGATGAGATTGATTTTGCCATTAAAAAAATTAAAAAAGTTTTTAAGGTGGAGGCATAATTTGTGGAAAAAATAAAATATAGTACGGTAGGTTTGTTTTTGGCGATATTTTTTGGTTGTTTATCAAAAAAGGAAAACGTTCTTTATCAAAGAGCTGATAACTATCAGCAAAGTTTTAAGAGTGGCGTAGCTTTATTTACAAGAGAGAGAAACGGCGTTCCAAAGGTATTTGCTTCAGCTTTTCTCATAGATAGAGAGCGTGGCTTATTCGCTTCCGCTAAACACTTTGTCGGCATGGAGGGCGACGGTAATTGTAAGATTTTTTTTAATGGCAAGGTGTATGAGGGTTTTTTGTTGAAATTGCCGCCGGTTAGCGACGTTGCAATTATCAAAATATCCGGAATATTTAATCCCAATGACCTCTCAGAGTCATATAGGTTTGCTCAAGGAGTTGATGTTAATGACAGGGTTTTTGTCAGGGGGATTCATCCGCACGGACCTGCATTTCTTGAAAAAAAAATTATAGTTCCAATTTTAAAGGGATATTATCAAATGACATGGAGTCAAAATGAATTTGTATATGATGACTTGGAAGCAAAAGTAATTAGTCTAAATAAAAGAATAAAAAATAAAGAGCTGGGAATAACCGCTGAGAGCGTATCAGAAATTTCCAATAGTTACATTCAATTGCGCACGGTTGAAGATCATAAGTTTTCGTTTAGCGGTTTAAGCGGCGGACCTACGGTTAATGATAGGGGAGAAGTTGTTGGCATAAATGCCAACGAGACGGCAGCTCATTTTGAAATTAATAACAGGAGAGAGATTAAATATCATCCCTGGGATAATATGAATTTGGTCCCAATTGCAGAAGTTGAAAAATTAATGTCGCATCTCGCGAATATTAAATAGAATTT
>JBBUDS010000072.1:0-2288 GCA_038057175.1 Patescibacteria group bacterium | reverse complement strand
ACCGGTGCTGTTAGACCGGATACGACTTACAATGATACGGGCGAGGTAAATATAGCCGGCTATACAATACGCAATTTTAATGAAAAATCAAACGGTATTCAGACGATGAGGCAGGTTCTAGAGAAGTCTTTAAATACCGGAGTAATTTTTGCACAAGAAAAAACCGGGAACGATCAGTTTCTTAATTATGTTGTTAATTTTGGTTTTGGTCAGAAAACTGGAGTTGATTTAGGTGGCGAAGTGAGTGGTAATATAGCGAACCTTTATAGCGGTCGGAAGATTAATTTTTTGACAGCCTCTTTTGGTCAGGGAATCGCTGTGACTCCCTTGCAGCTTATAAATGCTTATGCGGCAATTTCAAATGGAGGAAAATTAATGAAGCCATATGTTGTAAAAGAAATAATCAGGTCGGACGGTTCTTCGATTACGACAAAGCCGGTTGTGTTGGGCGCGCCCATAAAAGAGCAAACATCCGTGGAGATTAAAACTATGTTAGTGGATGTGGTTGATAAAGGTTTCGACAAAGCGCGTATTAATGGTTATGATGTTGCCGGTAAAACCGGAACGGCTCAGATACCAGATCCGAGTGGAGGATATTTGGAGGATGAGCAGTTTATACATGACTTTGTTGGATTTGCTCCGGCGTATTCACCAAAGTTTGTTATATTAATTAAAATGAATAAACCAAGGGGTATAAAATTTGCAGCAGACAGTTTGTCGCCAGTTTTTGGTGATATTGCTAGATATCTGATTAGATATTTTAATATACCGCCAACGCGTAATTAATATGAGAAAATTATTACAGTTTATTTTACGAGTGTTAGCTAAAAGAGTTATTGCCCGCTACAGGCCAACCGTTGTTTGTATCACCGGTTCTGTCGGTAAAACAACGACAAAGGAGGCTATTTATGCTGTTTTAAGCAGTAAGTTTTGGGTTAGAAAAAATATCGCTAATTTCAATAATGAATTTGGTGTGCCGCTAACAGTTATCGGGGTCGATCCTTCATTGTCGACTGCCAAGCTTTCTGTTGGTAATTTGCCGAGACTGCTTAAGTTTTGGTCAGAATTACTTAAGGCGTCTTTTTTATTTTTTAATCCTTTTAAAGTTGAATATCCTGAAATTTTGGTTCTTGAAATCGCAGCGGCTAAGCCGGGAGATATAGATTATTTAACGGATATTGTTCAGCCGTCCGTGGGAGTGGTTACTGCCGTGGGTGAGTTGCCGGTCCATGTTGAATTTTATTCCGGCCCGCAAGAGGTTATTAAAGAAAAAAGCAGGTTGATCGAGAGTCTTGTTAACAATGAATTAGAGGGTGGTTTTGGCGGCTTGGCGGTTTTGAATTATGACGAACGGTTTGTGCTAGATATGAAGCATAAATCGACAGTTAAAGTTACGACGTTTGGTTTAGTTGATTCACCCGGGCTAATTGGTCCAGATATTTGGGCTTCAGACATTTCTTATTTCATGGGTGATAATACTGATGAAATTGGAGGACTGTCTTTTAAGCTTGGTTATGCTGGCGGTTTTGTGCCGGTTCGGATAGGCGGTTTAGTTGGTACGCATCAAGTGTATGGTTTTTTGGCGGCGGCCTCCGTTGGCTTGCACTTCGGTATTAATTTGGTAGATATTTCTGGAGCTTTCGAAAAAGTTGAACTGCCGTATCATCGTATGAATTTAATGCGCGGCATAAAGAATTCTTTTGTGATTGACGACACCTATAACGCATCTCCGCTTTCCATGCACGCAGCGCTCGATACTCTTAGAGATTTTGCTAAAGCCCAGAAATTTCTCGGTGTCTCTTCGGCTATTATTGGCAGACGAATTGCTGTGCTTGGTGATATGCGTGAATTGGGTAAGTATGGAGTTGATGCGCACAATGCGATTGGTAATTTTGCTGTTGAATGTTGCGACATTCTTGTAACTGTGGGCGCGGCGGGTAAAATAATTGCTGACGCAGCTTTGGGCAAATTAAGCGGGGAGAGTGTTTTTAGTTTTAATACTTCAGAAGAAGCCAAGTTAAAGGTTCGAGAAATTATAAAAGAGGGAGATGTAATACTGGTGAAGGGTTCGAGGTCGATGAAAATGGAAGTGGTAGTTGATGAAATTGTATTAAAATAAGGTTGTCTTAGGAATTTTCAAAAAATATAAAAAGTGCTATGATTTTTTTGCGATATTTTGTCCGTATCGCCTAATGGTTTAGTACGAGCATGATTGGCGCATTCGTCTAGTGGCCCAGGACGGATGGTTCTCAGCCATCAAACAGGGGTTCGATTCCCCTATGCGCCGC
>JBBUDS010000071.1:0-5121 GCA_038057175.1 Patescibacteria group bacterium | reverse complement strand
GTTCTGTCAGTAAATATAACAAAACCTCGCTTAACGAGGTTTTTTAATTTTAATTAGAAAAATATTTGATACCGACTGCAAAATGACGTGTTATTGATTCTGGAAACGCATTAAACAATAAAAAGGCTACTACGCCATGACTTAGTCCGTTGAAATACAGATTACGATATTTTAAAAATATATTCGCGCATAAATACCCGCCCAAACCAGTCACGATCATCAAAAATAAGTTTGGCAGATGTATTAGGCCAAATATAAATCCAGTAATAAGCGAAATGTTTTTATTGCATTCATTGCCATAAAAACCGGCCAAACGATTTACAAGAAAACCGTTAACAAAATACTGCTGAACAAAACCTACTAAAATATACCTGAAAAGAAAGGATGCACTCTCATAATTGATCAGCTTAGAAAGATTACCTGCCATAAAAATTCCCCAAAGCAACAAGATTGACACGCCCGCCAATTGTTCACCATAATCGCTAAAACACCCCCTGAAACTACTGGGACGAAGGCCTACTCGAGACAAACCTTCGTCAAAATAAATATTGATCATCAACATAACAATCAAGACGGGCATAAAAAACTCAAATACGCTCAAATAATATCTTAACCACCACAAATAAAACATTACGCTCGTCGTAAAAAACACAATCCAATATAAATGCACACGCTCGCCTCTTGTCATCCCAGCCCCATCATCGCTGCCAAATTATTCATCCATTCGGGAATCTTATCCAGACTTGCCGGTTTACTAAAAAAATTATGTCTGGCGGTATTAACTGCGGCATGTACTGCGGCTGAAGATATAATGGTACTCGATCTTTGAAAAACCTTGCCATAAATAAATCCGGCAAAAGTTGCAATTATGGCATACCTCCAATTGGGCAAAGCATGCGGACCGTTGTTTAGGTGAGATAAACCGAATATCATGGCGGCAAGAAACAAAATCTTGTTTGATTCGCCAAATTTCTGCATCAACCAATTCTGAATCAAGGATCTAAACAAAAATTCTTCGACCAACGCAACGCCAAAAAATATCCAGACGAAAGAAACAAGAACCTTGCCTAGAGAAACATCTCTAATATCCATGGCTTCACCCATAAATCCGAAAGCAAGAGCTGTTGGTATTAATATTATGACCGCCGCAACAAAACCTAAAATAAAATTAATAAAATCAATTTTTTTTAAGGAGCACCTGAACCTCATCCCGGCGCTATCTCTGAAAACAAAAAATAGCATTAACCCCAGCAACGAAGGGACGCCCCAGCCGATAACGTGCGTTGCTTCTCCCAAATAATACTTCAGCCAATTGGTTGTAGTTGCAATTTCAATCGGCAACCAAAGACAAAAAATAGCCAACATCTCGCGCCAAAAAACATTTTTATTTTTAACTGTGATGCCGCAACCGACTTCAAAAACCAATTTAGTCGGAATGAGTACATAAATAATAGTCGCCAAGATAAAAACAAGGTCTAGGCGTCCTCTCAACCAAACAGGAAAAATTGCCAACGCTGTCAAAACCAGAGGTACTGCAAAAATATTAACTGGATGCCACAATAATAACGCTAGAATATACTTATTTGTCCTCTTGGAAACAATTAGCGCCACAACAAAGAAATAAAACACTAAACAACAAACGCTAAAAATCACATCGACACCCAATTGATTAAACATCGGTTTGCTCTGCTATTTTTTAAATATCTATAAAAAAATTATATCAAAAACATTGATTTAGCAAGTATGTTAATCTTTATGCTATAATTAATACGTGCTAACTAATTCTGAAATAAAACTTAATCAACCAGATAAAAAAGACTACGCTGTCGAAGTGCTTTACGTTGGTGAATCAATTGATCTCAAAAAAATACAGGAAAACTTCAAACAATATACATTTTTAAATCGCGATCATCCCCTAGTTTTAAAACTTCTAGATGATCAACTGGTAATATTAACTAAGTTTGGAGCGATTAGCTTTTGGAATGTCGGAGAAAAATTAAAAAAACAATTTCTGCAGGAAATCAGGGCTTTTGCCAAAAGTAAAAAAGGCTTTTATCCGCACGCCGAAAAAACAAAAATCGTCCTTCACGACGAAGCTGATCGCGTAACCTATAACAAAATCTATCTAAAAGAGTTGGATATAGAAAAAATCAGGATTATATCTTACGTTCTCTCGCAGTCGGTCGCTCTTGAAAGATACGAAAACGAGATCGAAGAAAACCTGCAAGAGTTAGGAGTAGTCATCGAGAATCTTAAGACCAAAGGACGAGCCATGTTACGCGAACGGGAATTACTTAAAAGAATCGGCAAGGTTTTATCAGTTAAGCAAGTTGCGGTTGCTCACTTGTCATTATTCGACAAACCCGATGAGGCATGGGAATCTCCAGAATTAGAATCACTATACAATCAGATGCACAAAGAATACGAGATGGGAGATAGATTCGATATACTTGATGAAAAAATAAACTTTCTTTCAGACAACGCCAAGCTACTACTGGACTTCGTCGCCGAAAAACGAAATGCTCTCTTAGAAATGGTTATTATTGCCCTCTTCATAATAGACCTCATACCCCTATTTATAGATCTGGTAAAGTACCTGAAAAAATAAATACTCCTCGCGGCAAACCGCGAGGAGTATTTATTTTACACGACCACCAACTTAAATGTTAGACGCAGCAGGAGTTGGGGTAACTGTTACAGTTGGCACTGGCGTTCCAGTTGGTGTTACCGACGGACTAACGCTCGGTGACGGACTCACAGAAGGTGGATTCGACGGGCTCACCACAGGCGAAATAACTAGACATCTTTTTCCGGGCAATGGCAAAACATGCGGAGGACCAATTTTATTTAAAGCATTAAATATTCCATGCTCCGCAGCTTCCTTGGCTCGTGGACTCATCTTTTCGTAAGCAGCCTTAATTGCTTCTCGAGCCTGTTCCGGTCCTACAATAGATTTACAAATGGCTTGCTCTGGCAAAGTCTGAACCCAAGCTAATAAGGTTGCGAGTGCAGAATCAATAGCATCAAGGTACCGTTTTTTATCTTCGTCAGTTAAAATACCAGGGGCACGAACGGCTTCTTCGTAAGATTTTACGGCTTTAAAAAGAGCGGCGTAATACTGACGTTCTTGAGAATTATTTAAATCGTGCAGGACACGCTTTAAATCTTTACCAATGTGAAATTTAGCCCCATCATCAATCGGCCGACCAAAAAAACCACTATAGAGCTCCTGCAAAGTCTCCTTATCTACCATAAAGAGACTGCTAGCATTATTAACATTGGCATGCGCGCTCCCCGTATTATTTTGAGCGATAAAAATACCTGCAATCATACCGACCATCAAAACGATCGCAATCATTACCGCTGATAATTTCTTAGAAATGTTCATACTATAAAATTACGGGCATTGTTGCTCTTGATGCCGATAAACAACGACACAAAAACAGGCAAAGCCATAGTTTTCATGAATAAATTTTAACACATATGGTTATAAAATAACCATAGACTAAGTTCTAAAATAATTTAAAGCGTATAAAATGTAACATTTATAAACCTATATAATATATGATAAATTCGTATTAATCTTTTATACTTATTTATACTTTATATTAACTGCTCTCGAATACCTTTAATCCAGCCTGAAATTTGCTTAAAAAGCATAGAGCTAGCCTTAACTCTGATTCTCAGGAGTTCAGACGAATGCTCGCCTGAAGACGCCTTTCTTTTAATAACACCCCTTCTTCGTGGATATTTTTTTTGAAAATAAATATGCCTGAAAGTGTCTATCGAAAAACCAGTAATTTCTGCCCAATAACCAATTATCTGCCTAATCTTATCTCTCCTACCTTCTTTAATGAATAGATCAAAATCCAATTCTTTATCTTGAATATTGCCAATATCTTTAAGCCATTTTAAAAATACTTTTACTAGATCCGGATTCGAGCTAGTAAAGCTAACCCCTCTACTTTGATCTAAATTAAATTTCTCTTTCCAACATAGCATAATACCCATCAACCACAACTCCCGATTAGAAATTTTTTTAATATCCGCCGCAGAAGAAATTCTAATTTTTTCATTGTTTTGGCGGAATTGAAAAAATTTTTTTTCAATTCCGCATTTCAATGCTCTAAGTTGCCTCTCTTTTAATTTTTCCTTCTGAGTTTTTGTTAATTCTAATTCCTTGAGCCAGTAGGAAAGTGTCGATTTTGGAACTAAAATTGACTTCTTAATTTCTGCATACGAAAAACCCTTCTTACGCAGATCAGTTGCTAATGTTTTTGCATATTTTACATCCGATTGGACCATGTTACTTATTTATTACTAATATATTGTATCAGTCTAATATAATAATGTAAAAAGCCTTATCAACAAGGCTTTTTTTGAATTATTTATATTTATATCCCCCACTCTTTAGATTACTTACTTGCGTTTTGCTCTGATACGATCAGATTCTTTCAAAAATTGTTTTCTTAAGCGTACGCTTTGAGGAGTAATCTCAAGATATTCATCTTCTGCCATGATTTCAAGGCCACGCTCAATTGTTAGTGGAACTGGCGGAGTTAAATCAATTGCTTCATCGGATCCGGATGCACGCACATTCGTAAGTTGCTTGCCTTTTGTTGGATTAACATACATCTCCTCGCCCTTAGAAGTATTGCCGATCACCATCCCTTCATACACATCAGTAGCTGGACTAATATAAAGAGCTCCTCTTTCTTGTAGCCCCCACAAAGAAAATCCAAGTGCCTTACCAGTAGCCATTGAGATCATCGAACCAGTGGCTCTCTTGCGTATCTCTCCAGCATACGGCTTAAAACCAATAAAATGAGAAGATAGAATGCCCTCTCCTTTTGTATCTATTACAAACTGATTTCGATAACCTAAGAGTCCTCTGGTTGGCCCCTCAAAAGAAAGCCTTATTAAATCGTGTCTATTAAATAGATTAGTCATCACAAATGCGCGCCCGCCCAATCTCTCTATGATCGCACCTTGATATTCGGCAGGTGTATCAACGATAATTTCCTCAAACGGCTCTAGCTTAACACCCTCCTCTTCACGTATAATAACCTGCGGCTGTGATACCTGCACTTCATAACCCGCTCGACGCATATTTTCTAATAA
>JBBUDS010000070.1:0-2160 GCA_038057175.1 Patescibacteria group bacterium | reverse complement strand
CATTTCTTGAAGTCTTTATTCATGTTTTTTATTAAAACAAAAACTGGTTTGAATTACCAGTCTTAAATTATTCATCAATCATAAAATCGGCCATTTCGGCCGATTTTATGTCAGTTTATAGCAACTTATGTCACTTTATATCAGTGTGGTGTTGGTAGGACCTGCCTGCCTTGGCATATGATAGGAAAAATGGTTTTGAAACCGCAGTTTTATCCCTTCCTTTAAGGGTTTTTGAATACTCTGCGACCTCAAACTCTCAAGATGTGGTGTTGATAGAGAAGATTGGAAAACTTTGGTTAGGGAGATTTATTTTTGTTTATTGAAGAATCCGAGTTTGACCACTTACTTGCAATAGAAAAGCCGACTTGCATCAGCTTATTTTGTAACAACTATTTTATCGGGCCGAATCTTTTCCTGTTCTCATAATCTTGCATCAACAACCTACTATATTTAGACAAGGGCTTGGTCCATATGGCTAAGATTAGAAATGGAAATGATATCAATTCTGCAAGCCAAAAGGAAGTTCCAGCAAAAAGTAGAACCCCGAAAGTCGCAAAGTTGAGTGTTAAAAATAGAATTGATTTTCTCCAACTCGGTTTCATTTGAACCTCTTTTTGAATGAGCCTGATGAACGTGCTAAATAATAGCAGTGTTTTTGAAAGTAGTCTACTCCTGCCTAACCAAAAACACCATTTTCGGGATGTTTTTTGTTGGTGTGGTGCTGGTAGACCTGCCTGCCGGCAAGCAGGAAAGATTACCTTGCCCTCCCATAGTCCTGCCTTGACGGGACGAAGAAGGGGGAAACTATTTTGGATCAGATATGTGGGTATTTTATAAAATACAGGTTTGCGGCTGGTTATTAAAAAATAAAAACCGAGCTTTCTCGGCCTTAAACCAACTTCCTATGTTGTAAAAAGTTTACAGACTAATACATCAAGATCATACCACCTGCAAGAATCGGAACAGCCAGCTTCGAGCAGTTGACGATTATGGCCTTGGCTGTAAGCAATAAGTGGCTTCTTGCCAATGCCGAATCCTTTTTCATGAGCCAATTTTATCAAACCGCTTGAAATTGCTGTTTCACCGCAATCCAGCTTGAAATCTATGAATATGGCATCAAAAACTCTGCCTTCCAGAAAATATGATTTTGCCACCCTGATTCTCTCTGCAACAGTTATTTCTACTTCTATGCCTGCTTGTTCAAATGCTTCTTCAAGCAAAGCGACTGCTGGTTCGTCATTGATATAGAGAACTCGAATCATGGTCGCCCTCTTTTACGGTATATTTTAAACTGAATCAAAATGATTAAGGCGCATACAGCCCCAGGCACATTGGCAATAAAGATAAACCAGTTTTTGGTTACCCATGAATAAACAACCCACGATATCGTCGTAAAAAGTAAAGTGATAATCATGAATAGCTTTAAACCTTCGGTGGATTTACGTTTATAGTTCTCCCTAATTTGCATCGGAATACCCAGCATCATATATGCAAGAGAGCTTACGCAGGCAATCGTTCCGAGAATTTGTGAAACCATTTCTAGCCCCAAAAGTTGTCAAAGAATGACTAAATAGTATAGCAGAATTATGGTGTTGTCAAGGTACTGATTAGTTTATGGGTTTGGACTTGATGAGAAACTGGAAAACCTAAAAACCCATATTTTTAAGGAATCTCTAAAATACAATAAGAACAAGGAAAACCGAATATTTTCAATCTCCGCCTAACCAAAAACATCCCGAAAGGGATGTTTTTTTGATGGTGTGGGGAGTCGCCTACAAGTTTCCTCGGCTTCCGCCTCGGAACTCGCAGGCCGCCCCTCGCGATCCTTCGCACCAGCTGTGCTCAGGATATCGCTGCGGTCTTCGTCTCCCCAACGCGAGCAAAACAATTTGCTCGCTCACTTCCACAAATATAAAACGGCGTCCATGGCCGTTTTATATTTGTGGAAGTGTGGGGAGTCGAACCCCAGTCTGGAAAATGATTTAAAATTGCACTACAAGTTTAGTCGGATTATTTAGTCTTCAGTTAAAAACCCAACAAAATAACTGAAAACCTGTTTTCTGTTTTTCGAATCGCATCGCTGAAACATGTAAAAAGCAATGGGATCTTATCCTGCTAATGACGCCCTGATTCGGCTAGCAGAAATCACCGAGAGGACGC
>JBBUDS010000069.1:0-10760 GCA_038057175.1 Patescibacteria group bacterium | reverse complement strand
TCGGTTTTTTAATACCAATAGTATTGGCGAGACTAAATGTTTTGTGCTAGATTAATTGCATGGCAAAAGATTATAGTAATCCTATTTTAGCAAAAATATTAAAGTGGATGGTTTATGCCGTGGCGTTATTGCCGCTGATTATTTTTTCTCAATATATTTCGCCATTTCATTTTGGCAAGGTGGTTATTTTCCGTTCGATTATAGAAATAATGGCGGCTTTTTATTTAATATTGATTTGGAATAATAGAAGCTATCTTCCATCGAAGCATCCGCTACTTATTATTTTTGCTCTTTTTACTTTAACATTCGGGGTCTCGACTTTTATTAGTGTTAATCCTTATTTAAGTTTTTGGGGTTCTCTGGAGCGCATGGGCGGTTGGTGGACTTTTGTTCATTATCTCGTTTATTTTATAATTTTAATTTCTATTTTTAAAAAGCGTGATGACTGGATAGGTTTAGCTAAGTTTGTTGTGTTTGTTGGGGTATTGTCGGCTTTTTATGGTTTTGGTCAAAAGACTGATATTAAGTTTTTTATCGGTTCGGGTAATCGGGCGAGAATTTTTGGCACAATTGGTAATCCTGCTTTGTTCGCAGGCTATCAATTAGTTGTTTTGTTTTTGGCTTTGTCTTTAGCTTTTTCTTCGGTTGTCGGACAAAAGCATAGGGGTTATTTGTATCTTGCCGTCTTAATTAGCGCAGTAGCTGTTTTAATGACCGCTGTGAGGGGTTCGATAATGGGGCTTGGAGTCGGAATTTTATTGTTTTCTTTTTTGTATGTACTTACTTATTCATCTCGATTAGCTAAAAAGATTTTTGTAGGATTGATCGGTTTAGCGATTATACTTATTGTTACCGCGATTCTTATAAGGGATACTAATTTAGTTAAGAATTCAGGATATCTTAGCAGGTTAACCGATTTTTCATTGCGTACCCGAACGGTTAATACAAGGTTTTGGGCTTGGCAGGCGGGTATTATGGGTTGGAAAGAAAGTCCCAAAACATTTTTATTTGGCTGGGGACCCGAAAACTTTAACGTTCCATTTTCAAAGCGCTTTAATCCTAAGTTTTTTGAGGGCATTGGTTCCGAGACACTTTTCGATCGAGCTCACAATATGTTCGTTGAGATTTTAGTTACCATGGGGTTATTATCGCTGGTGATTTATGTTGCAATGTTTGCCGTAGCAATTCATCTTATATGGAAAAAAATAGTGAGAGGTCCGCCGGGTACGGATAGAGTTGTGGGAATCGGACTTATTTCTTTAATTGTGGCTTATATGATCCATAATTCTTTTATTTTTGATACATCAGCAAATTTCATCGTTTTTTTTACAGTTCTGGGGTTTATTGTTTGGTTGACCAAGGTGGATGTAAGCAATAATCAAACATCGGTTAACAGTAATCCGCAGAGGGGTCTCGCTAATTCCCGATTATCTCTAGGGCAGCAGACAATAATGCTGGTATTACTTATTGGCGCGGCAGTTTTAATTTATAAGACTAACGTTTTGCAGTCTAAGGCAAATTATGCGACCACTCGCGCTATTACCACGTCTTGGTCCGGTGATTTTAATGGTGCCGTGGCTAAGTATAAAGAATCTTTGGCTTATAATGTGCCGGGTAAGTATGAATACAGACATCGTTTTATGCAATGGATTTTGGAGCATTTTAATAATAAAAAAATAGGCGCTAACGAGAGAGCAATAATCGAATATGCCATTGGTGAGGTTCAGAAAAATGCAAATGATTCGGTACAAGATTATTTGCCGTATTTGTATATTTCCAGGGCGCATATAGTTTTGGGCAAAGAAGATCCTAAGTCGGCACATAATGACGAAGCTCTTAAGAACTCTTTGAAGGCGTTAGAAATTTCTCCGAATTTTGTCAGAACTTATTATGAAGTAGCTCAGGCGTATCTAAATAAGAAAGACTTCGAGAAAGCTATTGAATATTTTGATCGAGCAGTAAAGTTGAACCCAAGCGTAGGATTAAGTCATTGGTATCTTGGCGCAATTCTTTTTGAAATGGGCAAGATAGAAGAAGGTTTGAAAGCCGTAGATCGAGCTATTGAGTTAGAGTATCTGTTATCGGAATCGGATATATTAAGATTAGTAAATTTATATGCCAAGATTAAAGATTTTGATAAGGTGACGAGCATGTATGAGCGTCTTATAAAATTAAAATCAAACAATGCTCAGTATCGTGCTTCATTGGCTGCTGCATATGTTAATGTTGGTAAGATAGATTTGGCGGTGGAGCAGGCGCGCATTGCAGCTAAAATAGATGCAAGTTTTGAAGCTGAGGCTAAGAGATTCGTGGAGAGCTTAGGCGAGTCATGGTAAATGCGCATTTTTAAAGAGCGCAGTAATAGGAGATCAATCGTTTTGTGTAAAATATAAAAACCCGCATTAGCGGGTTTTTTAGTTTTTAAAATTTTTGAGAAACTAATTTTAGGTCGTTTTCGACCATCATTTGAATCAGCTTCTTGAATTTAATCTTAGGTTCCCAGTCAAGAATACGCTTAGCCTTCGAGGCATCGCCGATAAGCAAGTCAACTTCCGAGGGCCTGATGTCTGTTGCGTTATTCCAGATAATATACTTTGTTGGATCTAGGCTGGCAACTCTGAATGCTTCTTCAGCGAATTCTCGCACGGAATGCGTTTCTCCGGTGGCGACAACATAATCATCCGGTTTGGGCTGTTGCATCATAAGCCACATAGCTTCAACATAGTCACCAGCATAACCCCAGTCGCGCTTAGCTTCAGGATTGCCAAGGTATAATTTATTAGTAAGCCCGTATTTTATAAGAGCGGCGGTGTGCGTAATTTTTCTAGTTACGAATTCAAGGCCACGGCGAGGACCTTCGTGATTGAATAAGATCCCATTAACTCCAAAGAGATTTATGTCTTTGTGATTGCGATAATATTTGGTCAGGTAGTAGCCGGTTACCTTGGATATTCCGTAAGCGGAACGCGGATTGAATGGAGTTTTTTCAGTTTGTGGTACCTCAAGTACATTGCCGAACATTTCGCTTGAACTGGCGAAGTAGAATTTTGTTTCGGGGGTAAGCTGGCGGATTGCAGATAAAAGAAAGTGCGTACCAGTAATATTTGTGTGCATCGTGGAATGTTCGTCATCAAAAGAATAGCCAACAAAACTCTGAGAAGCCAAGTGATAAATTTCATCCGGTTTGACGTTGATTAAAACATGACAGATGCTCGGATAGCTTTCTAGGCTTGCCGCATGTAGTTTAAGCCTTTCATTTTTTAACAGATGGGCAATCCGAGACGTTCGGATGTTGTGATCTTCTAGAGCAACCCGACGCACGATTCCGTGCACCTCGTAGCCTTTATCTAAAAGCAATTCTGTTAAATGCGAACCATCTTGTCCGGTTATGCCAGTTATGAGCGCTTTTTTCATCCTCTTCCTTTTTAAAGATCTGTAACATTTTTTACAATATAGTATACTGATAGAATAAAAGCAATTTATTAAAAAAATATCATTTTTAATTATGCAATTAAGAGAACACATTATAATTGGGGCCGTTGCTTCGATCATCCTAATCCCTCAATGGGGAATTTGGCGGGCGCTTTTGTTTTGGGGTGCGGAGGTATTGATTGACGCGGATCATTATTGGGATTATTTGTGGCGAAACAAGTTTCAAGATTGGAGCGGTTGGCGGATGTTTCGGTATTATAAAATTATGATTCGTAAGGAACGGTTGCAAAAAAAAGGGATTCTTCATTTTCATGCCTTGCACAATGCCGAAGTTTTTATAGGTGTTTATTTGTTGGCTACCTTTTGGAATTATCCTATTTTTATATCAATATTTTGGGGTATGGTATTGCATATTATTTTGGATACGATTAACTCCATTCGTTTTAAAGTATTATTTATTCGGGCTTATTCTGCAGTCGAGTATTTAATAAGAAAAAAATTAATGCTTCGCAAGGGGATTAATCCAGATATATTTTATAAAGAAATATTTGAGTCTTCGGAAAAATAATGAAAATTTTTTGTTTAACCGAGAGCTTTTTTTAGAAGAATACTAATGGTTCGTAGGATAATTCCAAAATCAAGCAAGAGTGAGCGATTTTTAACGTAATAAAGATCGTGCTGAAGTTGTTCATAGGTGTCTTTGATTGTTTTGCCGCCACGAAAGTCGAGTTTATGTTTAATCTGAGCCCAGCCGGTTAATCCCGGTTTAACCAGATAACGTTCTTCATAAAAAGGGATTTCTTTTTGGAGCTTTTCATGAAATTCCGGTCTCTCCGGTCGCGGTCCAACAAATGACATCTCGCCTCTTAGCATATTCCAAAATTGCGGCCATTCGTCTATTCTCATTCGACGTATGAATTTACCGACGCCGGTTGTTCTTTTGTCGTCTTCGCTTGCCCAAACTGGACCACTTGCGCCTTCGGCGCTACCGTCTGGCGAATTAGCGATCATGGTTCTGAATTTAATTAAATAAAATTGTTGGCCTGATTTGCCGACGCGGTGTTGCCTTATGAAGATTGGTCCTTTTGAATTTAATTTAATGGCAAGAATTATAAATGGATAAAATGGTAGGGAGATGATTATACCAATAATTGATAAGATAATATCGCCAATCCTTTTGCCAATTTCGTATCCGCGTTGACTGCCTTGTGATAAGTTTTCTAAGAACCAAATTTGATCAATTGCGCCCAAGGGTACTCTGCCAGTAATTCGTTCGTAAAAATTTGAGAGATTGAAAAAATTTATTTCGAAACCCAAGAGGCGATAGAAGACGTCTATTATGTGAGGTATCTTGTAGACGGAGTGAGTTAGTATCAGTGTTTTTATGTGTTTCTGGTTTATTAGATTTTGTAATATTCCTTGAGCATTTCTATCTTCAATGTCTATTATGCCAACACCGTGATATCCGAGTTGCGGGTTAGCTAACAAAAAATCATATAGTTCTCTGGATTGTTCTCCGTCCCCGATGATTAGTGTGTTATTTTTAAAACTGCTTTGGGCGATTAATTTGTTAAAATAAAATCTCCAGACGCAGGCAAGCAAAAGGTTAATGCCAACAAATATAAAAAGATTGGTTTTCGGAGTAATGCCGAAAAATGGGATGAAGTAGAAAAATAAGAGAGAAATTGACGCATTGACTAACAAAGAATAGAATAATCCTGAAAAGAAATGGATGTCGTTTTTAGCAGAGCTGAGATCGTAAAGATTATTAATATAAAAAACGATAAGCCAGATAATAAAAATTATACTGAATGCTGGTAAATGAAAGTATAGTTGTACGCTAAAATCTGACCCGTATCTTATAAAAAGGGTTACTAATAAGGCTAAATATAAAGAAATTAAATCTCCTAAAAATAATCCAAAACGTTTCATCCCGTTAGAAGCTACTACTTCGTAGTCCTAAATATAAGTTAAGAGTACTCGGTATAGCCTCACTTTATTGAAAACTTGGTAAACTAAACCCGCCAGGGTAGCTTCTAACGGGATTCATTACGTATTTACTTTACCATAAACTTATTAAAATGTCTAATAAAAATAATACAAAAATCAAGGTTGGGATTATCGGTATAGGTATGGTTGGGGAGCCAATAAGAAGGTGGTTTGAGGAACGCCATAATTATAGACGCGGCAAAGAGTTGCTGTGTTATGACACTGATCCCAAAAAAGGATACGCCGACGATGTTAATGAGGCTGACATGATTTTTGTTGCTGTGCCTACCCCACCGAATCCGGATGGCAGCTGCAATGTTTCCATCGTGCAGTCTGCGGTGGCCGCTATTAAAGATGGTAAAATTATCATCATTAAATCCACGGTAGCTCCGGGAACGGTAGAGGCGTTACAAAAAAAATATCCTCGCAAAAAATTTATTTTCAATCCGGAATTTCTGACCGAATCCCAATCCTGGCTTGATTATATTAAACCTGACCGCCAAATCATAGGCCATACCGCCAAAAGCTTCAGCGACATCAAGGAAGTTCTATCTCTGCTTCCACGGGCGCATTTTGAACGTCCTTGGTCAAGTGACTACGCAAAGAAAGATATCAATGCCACGGAGGCGGAGCTGGTTAAGTATGCGGCTAATGTGTTTGGTTATGTCAAAGTTATTTACGGAAATATTCTGGCTGATCTGTGCCATGCTTTGAATATGGGGTTTGTAAAACAGGAGTTTAACGCTGGCGTGAATTATGAAAACGTCCGTGAGGCTATTTCTGCCGATCCGCGCATAGGTCCGGCCTGGCTCAATGTGGAGCACGGTAATTATTGTGGTGCCGGTGGCTATTGTTTCCCCAAGGACATGGCGGCATTCACTAAGTTTGCCGAGATGCTTGTTTCCGATCTGTCGAAAAATAAGAAGACCGACGTTGGCTTAATGCAAAACCTGAAAAAGGGGATTGACGTCTTGAGGGCGATGCAAAACTATAACAAAACCCTGCTTTCTTGGCAGGGGTTAACGGTTGAAGATGTTTCAAGGCATGATAAAGAATTAGTAGTACAAAAACGCAAGTCAATAAGAAAATAGCTAATAATTAAAAATAAAATATCGAAATCTTATTTTTAATATTTAATATGAAAATTTTAGTTACTGGAGGGGCGGGATTTATTGGTTCTCATCTGGTTGATGCTTTGATTGCCAAGGATAATCAAGTGGTTGTTTTAGATAATTTAACAACCGGCAATAAAGCGCAGGTAAATAAAAAAGCCAAATTTGTTAAGGTTGATATTTGTAATTTAAAAAAAATTAAACCGTATTTTCGTGGCGTGGAAAAAGTTTTTCATCTTGCGGCTAGAGCTCGGATCCAGCCATCAATCCAAAATCCTGTACCCACTTTCGAGAGTAATATAACGGGAACCCTGAATGTTTTGTTGGCAGCTCGAGATGCGGGAGTTAAGAGAATTATTTATTCTGCATCCTCCTCGTCTTATGGCGATCAAGCCACTTTGCCGTTACACGAGGAAATGACCCCAAATTTTAAGAGTCCATATTCTCTATCTAAATATGTTGGAGAAGAACTGTGTAAGCTTTTTACTAATCTTTATGGCATAGAAACTGTTTCTCTAAGATACTTTAATGTTTACGGTCCAAGACAGTTGTTGACGGGTGCTTATGCGACGGTAATCGGCATATTTTTAAAGCAAATGCGATCGGGTAAGCCGATGACTATAGTCGGTGACGGTAATATTCAGCGAGACTTCACGCACGTATCCGATGTTGTTAAGGCGAATATTCTTGCGGGCCAGTCTAAAAAGGTTGGAAAAGGGGAGACAATAAATATTGGAACGGGTAAAAATTATTCTATTAATGAAGTTGCGGCAATGGTTTTAGCTTCTGGCAAATCAAAATCGCCTGAGATTTTGCTAGCTGCCATTAAGGATAATCGGGCCATGTATATTCCTGCTCGTCCCGGCGAAACCCGCAAGACGTTAGCCAACAACTCCAAGGCCCGCAATCTATTGGGCTGGAAACCAAGTGTGTCTCTTGAGGAGGGATTGACTTTACTGTAAAACTTTGCTATAATTGTAGGTATAAAAACTGAATTTATCACTTAGAAGTTGAACTTCTAAGTAGGGTAAATGTGTTCTTTACCATTAGGATACTTGCGAAAGCGGTCATGGCCATAAGCTCTTTGAGAAATTTCAAGGTCGAACCTTGAAGAGAGGGTTTCTGGCTATGACTGCCACCAAGGCGGTCCGCTGGCACAAGCAAAGGAGGCTTGTTATGAAAAGTATTATTGATGTCTCTGAGCTGAAGGGACCGCTCGGGGAATTGCTCGATCAGTTCTCTGGCCCGGAAGGCCGGGAGCGATTGGAACAGTTTAAACTGTGGCAGAAGGGCGTGAGCCCATTGCTACAGCCAGTGGCGACCGTCGAGGTCGCCGAGGTTCGGCGATTCGTCGCTCGCGAGCACCTTGTGGCGGCCAACATCGGCTGGACGGGCGAGAATTTCAATCGCCAGTTCCTCGACAAGGTCGAGGAGAATGTTCCGGCCAGACGGATTGCCGTCCATGCCTTGGTCAAGGGGTCTCTCGACCCCGAGATCATGGTCGAGCTTGGTCGAGCCCGGCGGGTGACCCACTTGGCTCATTTCTTCCAGCTTCTGAAGAAGCAGACCAAGGGTGAGGTCGGCCCACTCTTGACTAATGATGCTAGCAACGTCGCCTACTGTTTCGGCGTAGACGGCAACTTCTGGGTCGTGCGCGCGTACTGGCGCTCGCTCCGCCACTGCTGGGGCGTTGGGGCCGACTCGATTGGCAACCCGCTCGAGTGGGGTGGCGGGCTCCGGGTTCTCTCGCAAGCAGCCTAGGATTTTGGTCTCTTGGTTGCTGGGCTCTTGGCCCTTGGCCGCGCGGTTCCTCCGCGCGGCCATTTCTTTTTCTTTTTTTTAAACCAACTTTTATAAAGTTGTAGTTATAAAGTTGTTTTTTTGAATTACAAAAGCCGGCTATGCCGGTCTTTATATTTAGTGTAAAATCAAATTAATGAAAATACATAAATTTATAATAATTTTTATATTCGTATTAGTAGTATTTATTTCAAAGGCTAATGCTGATACCCTAAACCAAAATCAGCAGTTTTTCATTAGTTCACAATACGATATTCGGGCACGAACTAGTATCAATGCTTCCGTAAGGCATCTTTCTGATCACGCTTATTTTTATATTGCCGATGATTATTGGATTGGCATCACTGAGGCTGACCGTAGTAAGGTTTTAGCTCAAGTTAAAGTTTTAGCCGATGAGTTTGATAAGCGTATATATCCTGTGGAGATTGAATTTTTTGGTTCAGAGCCAAATCCGGGTATAGATAATGATCCGCGACTTACAATTTTACTGACTCCTCTTATAGAAAATGCTGGCGGTTATTTTGATGTTTCTAATCAGCATGTTAGCGCCGACGTTGTTCGCTCAAATCAGCGCGAGATGATTTATTTGAATATTTCCGAACTTTTTAACCAAAGTAAAATGTTTCCATTTTTGGCGCATGAGTTTCAGCACCTTATTTCATATAATCAAAAAGAAAAGTTACGTAATGTGTCGGATGATATTTGGCTTAACGAATTAAGATCAGAATATGCAGTTACATTATTGGGGTACAACGATATTTACGAGGGCTCTCATTTGCAAAGGCGTGCCACGGCTCTTTTGAGTGATCCGGAAGATAGTCTGACGGAATGGAAGAATCTAGCTAATGATTACGGTCAAATAGGGTTGTTTGGAGAATATATAGCCGAGCATTTATCTCCGAGAGTTATCGCGGATACGCTCAATAATAAATCGTCGGGGTTTAACAGTTTGGCGGAGTCTTTATTGAAAAACGGATACCCTGAACATTTTGTGAGTATTTATAGTAATTGGCTTGCGGCTAATTTTATTAATGATGCCTCTTCAGATAAGAAGTATTCTTATTTAAAGAAGGATCTTACTGATTTGCGCGTGCGATCATCTAATAGCATCGTAAATCTTGGGGATGGCGCATCTTTTGTGATTTCTAATTCAATAAAAGATTGGCAGGGTAAATGGTACGATATTTATCAGCTTCAATCGGGTTCGAAGAATGTAATGAAGATTAATTTTGATTCGCCGTCACTTACAAGTTTTCTCATTTCTTATTTTATTTTTGGTAATGATGGTAACTATCAAGCCTATGAATTTACTCCTTCGCCTACGAATAAAGAACTGTATATCTCGAGTATTGGTACCGATGTCAGTCGTATTGTTATAATTCCTGTAAAAAAAGATAAGATTGCAGGATTTTCATATAATGAGACGCCGATAAATCTCACGATTTCTTTTGCGAGAGTTTCTCTTGCTCCAGTAATGGCTACAACTATTCAACCCGTTAAGACTCAGGTATTACCCGTGCCGGTTAGTAGTTCTAATACAAGACTCAATCTAAGAGACGGCTCTCTTATACGTGCCAGAGGTGATAATAAAGTCTATGTAATCAAAGGAAATTGGCGCAGGCATATAATAAATTCCAAAATATTCAGTTTTTATTCCGGTCTTGGCTTTGAAAGAGTGATAGAAGTTGATCCGGATATTTTGAATTCATATAAGGAGAGTGATTTCGTGCGCTATGCTAAAGAAAAAAAAGTCTATTCCGTAGATAAATCCGGTTATCGTCGCTGGCTTAATATTAGCGGACAACAATTTTCAGATTCAGGCAGAGCGTGGGATTCAATTTTTGAAATAAATTATCCCGAGTACATCTTTTATAAAATTGGTAGCGACTTGAAACTTTAGTTTTTTGACTTTTTATTGAGAGAGTATTATTATAATATAAATTGATTTTTTATAATTTGGGAGAAAAGATAGGTGAAGCTGCCAGATTTTATTAGAATAAATGTTTCTCTCGCCAGTCATTCAACGCTTGGTGTCGGTGGCCCAGCTGATTATTTTGCCGTTATAAACAACGATCAAACTGTGAGTAAACAACCCTATGGCGTCGAAGCTAAGTTTATTCAAGCCTATGAATTTGCCAGAGATAATAAGTTAGAGGTTTTTATCTTGGGTCAGGGATCTAACATGTTGTTTAGTGATAAGGGCTTTCGCGGATTAATTTTAAAAATTAATGCAGACGACATATGGTTTACCGATGCTGATAATGAAAAGGAATTGTGGGCCGATGCCGGCGCCCCAATTGCTAAACTTGTTGACTTCGCAAAAATTAACGGACTTAGCGGATTTGAATTTTTGGCGGGATTACCAGGTACTGTCGGTGGAGCGGTTTATGGAAATGCCGGTTGCTATGACGGTGAATTCTGGGATGT
>JBBUDS010000068.1:0-5359 GCA_038057175.1 Patescibacteria group bacterium | reverse complement strand
CGAGAGACCGAGCGCTCACTGACGCGATTGATACGATTGATATTTCTTAGCTCCGAACTGTTGGGCTTGTTCGAACGTGGATTCAGGAGAATATCGATGACTACTACGTTCCAGATTTGCTTAGTACTGACTTAGTATCAACCCAGTAGTACCCACCCCCATAGCCCAGGAAGTGACCCCCCGTGGGGTGGAACAGAACCCGTATCATTATTCTTCGTTCACAGTAAGTATGGAAATTAAGTGACCCTCAATAGCAATTAACGCGCCGTGTACAAATCCATCCTTGTTGAGTGGGTGGTGGTCCCACGCGGATAGGTTGTCGTATGCCTCAAGGAATCCATTAGTGAGTCTATTCAGGTGCTCAGCTTTATTCTGGTCCCAATTTATTGCATATAGTATTCGTGCTCGCCGTGTTGGGCGACCTTTTTCGTCTTTTGCTTTCGGGCTTGTTTTAAAGAATTCAGTTTCCTCCACTTTTTCTTGAGGCGCAAGTTCTCTTAGAAGAGAATCCACCAGTCGTCTCATGGAACTACTTGCGTGTCCAATATAATCTCTTCCTTTCGTGTTGAATGCCTGCCACACACCCCTTCTAAATTCAACAAGATTTGGGTCAATCTCATTTAACAAATCATCCAGTTTTGTTTGATGCTCAGAGATATCCTCTTCTGTAATATCTGTCGCCTCTCGTGCAGTTTCCAAATCAGGCAATCTTATTTCAGTGTCAATCGGGAAAGTTGGTAGAGAACGCAACATTTGGCTTACTCCACTGCTAACAACCTGTAGCGCGGGAGCAATTTCGCTTGCGACCCTTAGGGCACCAGAATTCTCAATTGAAGCGAGACTGGTATGAATAATGCTTTGCTGTGTCTGAATGGTCTCAAGAGCTAGAGCTGAGAAATTTTGTGTCACATTGAGTTGGTCAATGTTGATGGACCCTATTCCATAAAGTTTTGTCGCATTTGCACTTGCCAGACCAATATCTGCCATCACACTAGTGATTGGCAAAATAGCATCATCTACAAAAGAAAGGACTCTTTCGTTCCCGAGCTGGAATCTTTCACCTATCAATAATGCCGAACTCAGAGCACTTCTTTGAGATTCAATTATGTTTGAATAACTTCCCAATATATTTTCACTTGGAATTGCAAAGCTTAAACCAGCCGCGTAGTTATTTATTGCGCGCACGCTATCCTGGACTTTCAAGATTTCTGACACGTCAATTACCACGCCAGAAGAAGCTGGCATTCTAGGTGCGCGCGCTTCGTCTTTTTTGTTTTCGTTTCCAGCCATATTGCAAAATTAAGTTGCCGAGACGGGCTTCTTTGAAAGTCGTTGTCTTCTTTTCTCAAACTGCTCGTGAATGAAATCGCCCCACGGCTTCATTCCTAAGTACAGCTGTTGAGTGGCATCACAAACACTAAATATCTCGTTATCATAACGATTTCTGTCTCCAAAAGTAGCGTGCTTGCCACCCTTATTTTTCCAGGCTTCATATAAATCCCATTCAGCGAATAATTCTGTTTTCGTTAGAATCATCACGGGATTATAAGGCTCCTCATTTTTATAGTATCTACGACACCTATTGACTAGTGGTTTTAATAGGGCAATTTCTTTTTTATTTAACTCTTCCTTTAGCGTGGCAAAAACCAAAATAGCTCCTGGGAATTTTTCTGCAACTAGTTTCATTTTGTCGATATCTTTTTTCTCAAAACTGTTTTCCGATTTGCACTCAGCGAAAATAACTCTTGTCTCTTCCTCTCTTCTAAATTGAGACTTGCGAAAAAACAAACCAAGGTCAATCTCCATATCCACCCCCTTGATTTTTGTCTCAAAACTAAGCATCGGAGTTACGGGGCTATGGTGAGAAAGGGATGAGAAAAAACGTAAGGTCAAAAGAGTTGGGTAGACCCCTTCAGCTCTCTTTGGCAGACCAAAAGGACCGCTGGTTTTGTATGCCCATTTAATATCATTGGGTGAATGGGTTGGTATATCGAATTCCTCAAGACAGTTCGTACAAGTAACCACATAATTTAGAGCCTTGATGTCATACCATGAGTTATGTGTACATGTAGGACACTGAAGGGTAACTCCCAATTGAAACATTTTCCTCTCCACATAATGCTTCAGTATTTCTGAGGCATCTCGTTTATAGGTTCTTATGGAAGCAATTTTCGATATTTCACCCCAGAATTGGTCTTTGTTCATTTCCTTTCCTGATTCCATAGCCTTTAGGAGTGAAATCATATGTTCGTTAGCAAGCGTGTTTGCGCCATGTATACCACCAAGATGTTTAATCATTTGTTTGGCGATTCTCCCTGGAGCAGAGAGATTTATTTCTAGACCCTGGTCTTTCATCCAGGCAACAAAAACATCATCGGCTTTAGGAAGCTTGATGTTGATAGTCCAGTTCTTAAATTTTGAAAGGTAAGTCGAGCCTTTTTTAGAAAATCGCCATTCGAGGAAATTAATGGAACTTAGCGCGCGATTCAAATTTATTCCTCCTTCTGGTATTACATTCGCGTAAAGGTCGTCATAGCTATAGTTACTAGTCTCTATATCGTTCGCAAATCGAGACGAACTACCGTGACCTCCGAATCGAAAAGCGAATTTTGGGTCAAGTGTTTTTATAGATATCTCGTCCGAGTCATTATTAAAATCGTAACTTTTGGTCTTACTCTCTAGGTCGCAATATCCAACTCCATCTTTATCTCTTGCCCACTCGTCCCACATTCTTGGGTACCAATGTTGTATGGAAAAACGAGAACCGCTTGCCTTTTCATCTGGTGTCACCACAAGCGAATCCGCAAAATCTTTTATATGTTTATCGTCTATGCTTCTCGATTTCATCAGTGTGCAGTGGTAATAAATTTGGGTGTTATGCTTATTCACACCAGAAACCTCCTCAATAAATTTTTGAGCTTCAATCTTTACTGATGCAAGATGCATTGCTTGTATTGGTATAGGAAGTGCTGACCAACCCATAGCCCTCAGATTCCAATAGTCGATGATATCGTGATTATTAGAGGCATCCATTAGAAAAATACATTCTCCTTTGTGCCAACCAGAATTGTTAGTGGCTTCAATTTCAAACCGAAGTAATTTCTTTATGGAAAAGGAAAGCATCAAAGTCAGATAATTTTCGAAGTTTACTTTTCCCTCCCTTGCTCCAAGAGCCTCTTTCCAATGTTCATTTAAAACATCCTGTATTTCTTTTCGCGGAACTCCGAAGATGCTTTCAAAAAAGAGCTTGTTTTGTCTTGGGATAGACGGGCAGATAAAATCTATAGGATATTTCCTTTTAAATTTAAGCTCCTTGTCAAAGAACCCTTTTAGAACCTCAAAAATCCCTACACCATAATTAGGAGTGCCGTCCTCAATGCTCACTACCACTTCCTTTTCATCAAGGACCTCTTGTGTAAACTGGTCCAGTTTTATCTTTTTGCACTCACCTAGGGGTACCAGAAAATCTGGATTAAAAGCATCAATGTAGCCTTTTAGTATCGTCTTGCTTGTGTGTCCAAAAACATCACTTTTCTTGCGCCAAACGGCAGGAATTTTCTGAAAGGTTGGGATAATTGGATTGTAGCTTCCGCCCCACAAAGACGAATTAAGTTCTAAAGCCTTCGCGAGACTTTTCGAGTCATTTGGATTCACCAAAAAAGCGAATTTAATGGGTCTAAGTTTTACATTGGTTGTACCTCTCATTTGCCTGAATAGTACCAAAAATTAAACACTTTTGCGTCTTTTGTGTAGGTGTAAATAATTACTTAGAAATACAAAATGTACAGGTACATTCCAAGGACAAAAATGATATCCAATATGAAAACCACTGACCGAATTTGGTACCATCGGCTCGAACGTAACTCTTAAGGATAAGAAACTGAGCATCGAAAGGCTCCATCCGTTCTTGCTCATAGAAAACGAGCTGCGCGCCCAACATCAACTAGCTGAAAGGTTAGAACCTAAAAAGACCCTTGATAAACAAGAGTCTTTTCAGGCCTTCACACCTCAATTGAAAACTATGCTCCGCATCGTGGACAACGTTAGAACGATTTTTGAGAGGCAAAATGAGTATATTTACATCCCAGATTTAAGAACTTTTGACAGTGCCCTCGGCAGGATTTGAACCTGCAACCTTGCCGCCAGAAACGGCTCGCTCTATCCATTGAACTACGAGGGCGTGTGCCTTTGAGAAGAATCGGACTTCTGTCTCACCTGTTTCGGGGGTGCGCTCTACCATTGAGCTACAAAGGCAAATAGAAAAGCCGCCACGAAGACCCGCAATGTGGGCGGGTTCGTAGCGGCTATCTAAAGTTCCTTCGTTGCATTATGCCGACACTATAGCAAATATATCGTCAATGTGAAGTAAGAAGCGTCATTACGATAAGAAGTACAAAACCAGCAAAGCCGACGGCGGCAAGCACCACCACGCTTTTTACTGCAAAAGGAAGCGGCTCTTTGCCGAGGACTACGCCAATAACCAGCAAGAAACAAAACAAACCGACAAGAAGGATAAGCCATCCCATAGCCAAAATAATAGCACCCCACTCTGCTACTCACTATTGTTTGGCGGGTCTAGCAGGAGTTGAGCCTGCGACTTCGCTTTTGGAGAGCGACGTTTTTCCGTTAAAACTATAGACCCGTGAGGATAAGGTAGCAGATTTTATGCGCTACACGCTATAAATCTAATACCTTCCAGCCCGATAAATCGCCCTCATCATACTCATATTCTTCATTGTTATTGTATCTCCAAGTCCCGTTTTTCTGGATAGCAATACCGCCTACTAGCTTTTTACCTTTTTTATTCTGCCTTTTAATATACTTCTGCAATGCTTCAGCTCTAGGCGCGGCGTCTCCAGTTTCAGCGGTTCTCCCCGATTTGGTATCAAAAATGCCAATCTTTCCATCTTTGAACTGGATTATAAAGTCAGGATAAAACGCTTGGTCATCGTGTCTTAATACCGCAAAATATTTCATCTCACTTTCGCCATTCTTATACCACCACTTAATCGTTTTGGAATTATTCAAAAACTCAATAAACAATCTTTCTGGCTCACTTTGTTTTGCCGTATAAAACGGTTTTATAACCGAAAGTGGCTGTTCTTCACTCTTATATCTGCTGTTGTAACTGATAATCATCGGCACTTCCCATTTAGGAGTTTCTGTCAGCTCTCTTTTTTCAGCGAGTTTTGCAACAATCTCTTTTTTGTACCCCTCTTTCGCCAGATTGATTACATCTACAAAAAGTTGAGCATTTTCTTTGCCCAAAATAATACTCTGGACTTTCGGGTCGTATTTAGCAAATTTGAATTTCTGATTAAAGAATAAAGCCCCAATATCAACGAAAAGAAAACTAAAA
>JBBUDS010000067.1:0-14595 GCA_038057175.1 Patescibacteria group bacterium | reverse complement strand
TAAATTAAAAAAATACGATTTCCGTGTGATTGCGACATACGCCAGCCTGAACGAACTTTTGCCGTCTGTTAAGCGGCGCGACTATCAGTTTGAGTTATGCGAAAAGCCAGTGGTAAAGTTGCCGCGCGAGTTTAATAAACAGTGTCTTGTGGTGATGGACGGGCCGTTTATGTGTGTTGATCCGCTTGGTCGGACCGGTAATTTTTTGCTTGGCAATGTGGTTCATGCAATACACCAGACAAACATAGGCAAAACGCCGGAGCTTGATAAGAAGTTTAAGCCGTTGCTTAACAGGGGAATTGTGCGCAATCCGCCGGTTACTAATTTCAAAAAATTCATCGAGTCAGGCTCCGAGTTCATTCCGGGCTTAGCCAAGGCCAAACATATCGGTTCCATGTTCACCTTCAGGACTGTTTTGCCCTACAAAGAAAAAACCGACGAGAGACCGACGGTTGTTACTAAAATTGACCCCAAAACAGTAACTATTTTCTCTGGCAAAATCGGCAACTGTGTCGAGGCGGCGGAGGAGGTATTAGCAATAGCAAAAAATGTCTAGATTTTGGACAGGTTTTTACTACTTCTAACCCGAACTCGCCGCTTGTATGCGGCTTTTTGTTTGTTTGGAGGTGGTTGAGGAGGTGGCGGTCGTGTTAAGAGAGCTCGAGTATTGACAATCTAACAGTCCACATGCTATCGTTGTTGATATGTTGGAGTGGTAATCTTCAGCAGGAATCTTTGATTTATTAATAAAAAGGAGAAAGTCATGAATTTTAACCTAGAACTTGCCAATGGAATTAAGGTTTTAACATTCAAATCCCCAAAATTTGACGCCAAAGACGCAGACCCAATGGGCATTGGCGTCATCATGGATATTGATGGTGGAAAATCAAACGTAGAACGCCAGTTTGCAAAATGGAAAGCAAGTGAAAAGCCCAAAATTTTTGCAGTAATAAGGGGCATCGTAGATATAGGAGATTATGTTGGGGGAGAACATTACGCTTGGCTTCAGGCTATCTATTGCATGCAATAAAACTATTACTGCCTGAAGGCAGTTTTATTTTTTTAACTTTTCTAGAATTCTAATTACTCCAATCCCGAATTCGCCGTTTGTGTGCGGCTTTTTTCTTGTTTTAATACACCTTTTGAATTCCGCGCACTCGATTTCAAGCGGGGTTTGGGTGGATTTATAGACCAACTTGAGCGAGTTGGTTTTTTTGTCTAATTTAAAAAGCTGGTCGTTGTCCCACAGATAGGTATTTTTTGCCGTCACTAGTGTGACGGTTTTGTTTTTGGTGTTTGAGGCTCGGTTTATGTAAATCGTGCAGGAGCGTTGTTTAGGAAAGGTGAGTTTGGCATAAATTATATCGGAATCGGTTACCATGCCCACGTTTTCTAGCGTCTTAATATTTGACGGGGAACCAAAGAGATCAAGCGCTGTTGCCACGTCATGAGACATAAGATTAAAAACCATCTCTTCATTAAATGTGCCCCATTTATTCCAGACAAAACCCGCGTGTTTTAACGGCTCATGCCGTGTGAGCTGTTTAATTTTTGCTAAGACCGGGTGATACGAAAAAATGTGGCCAACAAACAAAGTCATTTTTTTCTTTGCGGCTAGCTTCACTAATTCTTGCGCCTTTTTTATATTGTCAGTAATTGGTTTCTCGACAAAAACATGCTTGCCGGCGAGCAGGGCGAGCCGAGCTAACTCATGATGCGTTTTGATTGGTGTGGCGATGACTACGGCATCAATAACCGGGTCAGCTAGAACTTTTTCATAGGAGTCGGCGGTTTTGATATCTGGATAGTTTTCTTTGAGCCATTTCGAATTTTCTTTGTCGCCCCGATGATAAACATAGCGGATATCAGCCACCTTATCGAATTCTCTAAGCAAATTTTTACCCCACCGGCCGACGCCGATTAGAGCTAAACTTTTTTGATCAGACATGGTAACATCAACGATATAGCAAAATGTCAAAAACATCAACCAAAATTGTGTTGGCTACCGGCATATTTTATCCCGATGTTGGTGGACCGGCGATACATGTGCGCAAAATCGCCGAAGCTTTGCATGTAGCCGGATACAAGCCGGTGGTTATTGCTTATGGAGACTACGATGGTCCGCAACAGTTTTTGTTTAAGGTGGTAAGAATTTCTAATAAGTTGTCACCGCCTTTTAGGTATTTCAAATACTTATTTTCGGTGCTAAAGGAAGCCATTAATGCAAAAACTATTTATGCTTTTAACTTGTCTACTGCCGGTTTAGCGGTTTTTATTGCCGGCAAGCTATTACGCAAAAAAATTCTAATTCGAGTTCCCGGCGATCCTATTTGGGAGCGAACGGTTGAGAGCGGTAAGCGATTAATATCGTTTATTTCTTATTATGATCGTGAGCTACACAAAATTGATAGGCCATGGTTATTTAAGATGATTAAGTTTGCTTTACCTAAATTTGACGAGATTATTTTTTACAGTCCATTTTTAGCAGAGGCTTATCGCAAGTATTATGATGTGCCGATTCAAAAAACGCATATAATTTTAAGTCCGGTATTTAAAAAGGATATTATTAATATACCGTCAACTGTTGAGCCGACTATGCTTTTTGCCGGACGCTTTGTGGCCTATAAAAATCTTGAAATGGTGATAAGGGTTTTTGATCGAGTAAGGCAAAATTTGAATAATGGAAGGCTACTGTTAGTAGGCGACGGTCCTGATAAAGAAAAATTACAAAATGTAATTAATAATTTGCCGTCGGCGAAGTATATTGAGATAGTTCCAAAGGTAAATCAGGAAAAACTTTTTGAACACATTTGTTCGTCAACGTTCGGTATCGGTCCGGCATTAACCGAGTTTAATCCTAATTTTATTCTTGAATGCCTGTCTTTTGGTAAACCCGTCCTGTTAAGTCGCGAAAACGGCCTGTCTGTTAAATTGCCGGAGGAATTTTTGTTCGATCCTTCAGATGAAAAAGAATTGGCAGTCAAGCTGGAGAAATTCTTTGATACCAATTTTTATAAATCAACCGTTGAGAAGGTTGGCGGTATGGATTTAAACCAAACCTGGGATAAGGTGATTAACGAACACTTGAAATTATTGCAAATTAGCCACAATGTTTAATTTTTTTGAGCGTATACGAAAATAAAAATTCCGAAATGACGCAATGGAGTTTTCGCGAAGATCCTGTTCAAGGAATTCAGGGCGGCAAATGGAAAGATAGGTGCTTTTTTTTCTTCGACAATATTGAATCCGTTTCGGATAAGCATTGCTTTGAGCTTGGGAGTCGTCATAAAATCTTTTAAGGGATCATCACAGCAAGTCCATTTTTTGATACCAAAAGAACGCAAGGCAGATCTTATTTTGTCGTAAAATTTCATGGGGAAATTGCTTGCGCAAGATATTAGTAGGCGTCCTTCCGGTCTTAGCACGCGATATGCCTCCTTCAAAAAATTATCGGGATTATCTAAATAAAACAGCATTTCTGCCGATATAACACTATCGAACGAATTGTCCGAAAAAGGTAGGTTTTCTGCATCGCATTCGTATGCCTCAATTCCCCGCTTTTTCATCTGCTGTACCATTTTCGGCGATATGTCTGTGGCCACAACCCCCCCCCTCTTATTAGAGAGAAATTTAGAAATTTCTCCGGTTCCTGCGCCCACTTCAAGACACCTTCCAGCGGCCCATTGATCAAAAATGATTTTTCTCGTATGCACCATGAACGGATTGGATGTTGCATCGTATTCGGGTGCAGCAATGTCGAAGACCTGTTTAAATTTTTCGTTAGACATTTTTTGCATATAAGCCGATGTTACCAATAATATTGATGATTATCAAGCCAAAACAAAAAGGTCGCATAGCGACCTTTTTGTTAAATTCTTACTTAGATAGAGGTGACGGTAAATGTGCCGCTACTTGTAAATTTATGAATCGTATTGCCACCAGAAGTTGTGATTGTGCCACCAGTGGCAGTCATTGAACCCGTAGGATAGCTTATAATTACAATACCAGAACCTCCATCTCCGCCTATGCCATATCCGCTGGTGTAACCAGCTCCGCCTCCACCCGAACCAGTGTTGGCTGTTCCAGCTGTGGCTGTGCCTCCGTCTGCACCAGCTCCACCACCGCCAGAACCGCCAGAGCCAGCTGCTCCACCCAAACGAGAATCGTATCCACCGCCACCGCCACCTGTAATATACCCACCCACTCCAGCAGAAGCGTCAGAAAGTAGATTCCCAACAGAAGCATCAGCAGTTCCAGCTCCGCCGTTCCCAGCATTGCCGGAAGTTGCATTTGCTCCTGCAGCTCCAGAACCACCCCCACCTCCACCACGAGTTGCCTGCGAGGCACCATATGCACTTCCTCCGCCATAACCTTGCCCCGATGTTCCAGTACCACCGACCTGTCCAACATCGCTGCCATTATCTCCTCCTCCTCCACCAGAACCACCATTTTGTCCTAGGTAGTTAGAACTAGCTCCAGAGTACCCGCCGCCACCTCCGCCACCAATAGCAGTCATGGTATCAAATACAGAATTGCCTCCATTACTACCCTTGGTTGCAGCTCCATTATTGCCAGAGCCACCAGAACCGATTGTGACGGTGTATGCTTGTGCGGTCACATTGTGTGTGCTGTCATACAAAAGTCCGCCGGCTCCACCACCACCAGGATTACTTGCGCCGCCTCCGCCCCCAGCAACAACTAATACTTTTATTGTTGTAGCTGCTGAAGTTGAGAAAGCTACCCAAGCGGTGCCGTTATAGCCTCTGAATTTACCAAGAGTACTGTCAAAATATATTTGACCGGCAACAGGAGAAGACGGTTCGCTTGATCTTGAAGCGACAACGATTGAACCACCTCCAACCAATACCTTGCCAGTACCAGTAGGGTTAAGAGAAATAGACTGGTTGCTACCGCTTGCCGTAATTGTATTGCTAATAACTTGAGTAACTTCTATGTTGCCTTGAACATCAACGGTAGATGAAGGCGTGTTTGTTCCAATCCCTAGACGCTTATTAGTATTATTCCAGAATAAATTTGAATTATCTTGAGATATTGAAGCTCCGGAAGCAAATAGAATGGAGCCGTCAGCGAATGAGCCGTTTCCTGTACCACCTCTTGATATGGGTAAGTGGCCATACCAACTAAGAGAATGAACATCGCTAGCTGAGTTTATGGTAATATTTGAATCGTTACCAAAGGTTTGCGTTTGCCCGCTCTGGCCATTTAAAGACTGAACCACAGCCCAAACGGCACCACCACTAATCGCAAGTCCTAATATTACGGTAATTAAAATTTTTGTTTTTTTCATAGTTTTGTTTTTTGTTAATTTATATATTTTGTATCGACCCAAAGATTTTAATCTTTGCATTGGAATTATACCCCCCCCCTGATATATTTAGTAAATAAAAAACGGTGGACAAAATCCTAAAATTTGTTATAATTTATTATGAATTATCATATATTTATGCCTAATTTTTTAAAGAACAAAAAACTTATTTTTTTAAGTATCCTGTTGCTGTTTATTGTGATCCGTGTGCCCGGTTTGGATTTGCCATACCATCAAGATGAAAACAAATATGCCACTAGTATAAGTGTTCAAGACAACAACACCGCTCACCCGCCCATACACAAAGCCGTTTCGGTTTACACCGGAAAAATTTTTGGTAGGGATAATTTTAGGGTAACCCCGTTTCTTTTTTCAATCGCCAATCTTTTACTACTTTTTTATTTTGTGAGATTTAAATTTGGTACCAAGGCGGCCCTTTGGGCCGCCTTATTGTTTGCCGTTTCTTATTTTAGCGTGCTGGCTTCATTGATGGTTGATATTGACGGAGCGGTCTTGCCGTTTTTCCTCCTTTTGTCGCTTATCGGTTATTACAAATGGTGTGAATCGGCGAGCAAAAAGAAAAAATATATTTGGGGTTTTGTCCTGCTTGTTTCTCTGATTCTGGGGTTTTTGACCAAGCTTAGCTTCGCAATAGTGGTTGGCGCCATGATCCTTGACTATCTGAGTCGGTTTTTGAAGAGCCGCAAAATGTTATTAAAATATGCCGCATTAAGCGGTGGGTTATTGATATTATTGGGCTTGGTTCTCTGGCAGGCTAAGGCGATTTTCCCGTCTTTTAATCTGGATAGAACCTTAAGTCATGCCCGCGATTCTTTTCATCTGACCGGCAGGGCATATTTGCAGATATTGATACAGTCAGTCAAAGCAATCATTTATTCTTCGCCGCTTCTCATTCTGCCCCTGGTGTTTCTGACCAAAGAACGCCTGAATAAATTGAGATTTTTTGCGATTTTTATTGGTCTCGGCCTGATCTTTTATCTGATTGTTTTTGATTTTTCCCGCATGGCACTTGATAAGTACCTGATGTTTTTGATCGTACCCTTGTCCGTCATTTCCGGCGTCATTATAAGTGAGATACTTGGCCAGGGCGGGGAGCGTGATGCTAAGGAAGGTGTAATTCTTGGGTTGGCGATTGCTGCTCCGGTATTTTTTTCACAATTTTTACCGCATTTTGTTCCGCCGCTTTATCCCAAAGAAGAGTGGGTGAGTCGTATAATTAATCTGAAGTGGAATTTTGTTTTTCCTTTTACCGGTGGATCCGGGCCGGTCGGGTTTTATGTTTCCTGGCTGTTTATCGGATTATCCTGGATAGCTTCATCCGTATTTGCGGTTTTAGCATTGGTTCTAAAACAGCGGCGTATTTACTTTTTGACGGCCATGCTAATTTTGGGCTTTGCCTATAACTTAGTTTTTGCTGAAGAGTACTTATTTGGCAGAATTAACGGCAGTCCGACGTTCTTATTAAAGAACGCCATAGATTTTATTCAAAAAAATGATGGTATTAAGAAGGTTATCTCTTATAATGATATAGGCGGCCACAATATATCAAAAACCGGTAAGTATCAGTATCGGTTTTATGCCGTTCCCAAAAATGAAGAAGTGCATAGAGAGCTTTTTGCATCCTTCAGGGGACACTATCTCGTCGTTGATATTCCGCACTTGAATCCGGGCAGTTTCTACGGAAAATATTTTTCGGCTTGCGATGTAGTTTATAATGATGTTTCGGGTTATATTTCCGGCAGGATCTATGATTGCAAAAATACAAAATTGCCAGATTAATAATTGCAACGATATAATTCATGGAATCACAAAATAAAAAATTAAGATTTGCCTTTCAAATGATACGCAAGGCATTCAAGGATTATAAACGCCAGCTTTTTATAATTTTGATTTTGGGATTTTTGGCCGGCCTGTTCGGCGGCCTGGGTATTAGCGCAGTCATTCCAATATTTTCCATTCTTACCGGACAAAGCATTGACGAGGCGGACATGGTTTCTAGGCTTATAGAGAGATTTTTTAGTTTTTTGCATCTGCCATTTAATTTGCCATTCTTGGTTTCTTTTATTGCTGTGCTCTTTGTTTTGAAGGCGTTGATTCAATTTTCTGCTAAGTATTTTAATGCTAAAACTGCTGCCGAATACGAAGAATCGATAAGAAATAAATTATTTAGTGCAACGATGAACTCGACGTGGCCATATCTACTTAATCAAAAGTCTGGCTACTTAGAGAGGATTATAATGAATGATGCTTATCGTTGTTCCGATTTGATTTTTCGCGTAGCTAATCTTATGCTACTTGGCACCAGTTTGGTTATGTATGCTGTAGTTGCCATCGGTATTTCCGCCCCAGTTACATTATTGACTATAGGATTTGGCGTGGCGCTGTTTTTTATCTTTAAGCCATATTTTTATAAGACTCGCAAAGTATCAACCGAGTTGGCCGCCACCGAAAAAACCGTTACTCATTACGTGAGCGAGAGCGTATCGGGGGCTAAAATAATAAAAACATTTGCGATTGAAAATAAATTGATCGACAGAAACCGCGCGTATTTTGAAAAACTTAGAGAGGCAAGGAAAAAAACCGCCATGTATCTTTATTCCGTAGGAAGTTCATACGAACCGATCGGCTTTATATTTATTGCCATACTCTTCATTTTTTATCACAAAACCTCGGGATTCAATGTGATTTTATTTGCGGCGGTTATTTATTTAGTTCAAAAAATATTTGCATATGCTCAGGCTATTCAGGGTAATGCTTATCAGGTGGTGGAGGCCATTCCGTATTTACAGGTAATCAGAGATTATCATGCCGTATCTGTCGATAACAAAGAAGCAGGGGGCCAGGAGGGTGAGTTTAATTTTAATAATTTAATAGAATTTAAAGAAGTCAAGTTTTCTTATGACGAAAGCAGAAAGATTTTAAATAATGTTAACTTTTCGATCAACAAAGGAGATATGATTGGTTTAGTTGGATCATCGGGATCGGGCAAGACAACTATCGCCGACCTTATGTTGCGCCTCTTTTATCCTAACGGTGGCGCGATTACGATTGATGGAAATGATGCTTCCGAAATAAATATTAAAAGTTGGAGACATAATGTTAGTTATGTTTCTCAGGATATGTTTTTATTGGATGATACTATTGAAAATAATATAAGGTTTTTTGATGAGTCAATATCTCGGGAGGATGTAACTCGAGCTGTTAAATCTGCCAATGCACATGACTTTATTGAAGAACTGCCGGGTGGCCTTGAAACAGTCGTTGGAGAGCGAGGCGTGAAGTTATCAATGGGTCAAAGACAAAGAATTGTTCTCGCAAGGGCCCTAGCAAAAAAACCGCAGATTTTAATTCTTGATGAGGCGACCAGCTCTTTGGATGCAAAATCAGAAAGCTTAGTTCAGGAAGCTATAGAAAATCTCAAAGGCAAAGTTACCGTTTTGGCGATTGCTCATCGTTTATCGACTGTAATGAAGTCTGATAAACTTTTGGTTTTGGATGGCGGCAAGATTGTGGAACAGGGTCCGCCGGAAGAATTATTAAAAAATAAGGACTCCCATTTTTATAAGATGTATAACATAGATGGATTTGATTCGATTAAAACGAGTTAATATAATTATTTTTGCCAAGCCTCATATTTCTTGGTAGTTTTGTATAATATTATGAAGATTTATTCTTTAGTTCAGGCTCGCGGTGGATCTAAGAAGGTTCCCAAGAAGAATATTAGACTATTGGGTGGTTATCCTCTGATTGCTTATTCCATAGCGGCTTCAAAACTTTGTCGCGATATACAGCGTACGATAGTCTCTACTGATTCCCAAGAGATTGCTGATATTGCAAAAAAATATGGAGCTGAAGTGCCTTTTTTGCGTCCAGCGGAGTTCGCTCAGGATCACTCCACTGATCTTGATGTTTTTGTGCATGCGATTAATTGGCTTGAAGAAGAAGGTGATTTACCAGATCTTATAGTTCAGCTTCGCCCGACTACGCCGCTTAGAGAACCTTCTGTTATGAGTGAGGCTATTGAAAAAATTAAGGCTAATCCAGAAGCTACTTCTTTGCGATCCGCACATCAAGTGGGTCAGCCGCCGCAGAAAATGTTTCAGGTTAATACTGCTGGTTTTTGGACTGGTTTTTTCCCAGATGATCCAAGATCAGAATATTACAATTTACCTCGTCAAGTTTTCCCAAATGCTTATTGTCCCAACGGATATGTAGACGTTATAAGGTCGGATTTTATTAAAAATAATCGGGGTCATTTTTCTGGTCCCAAAATTCTTGCATTTGTTACTCCGTTTGTTCCCGACATTGATCAGATGGAAGATTTTAGGCATGCAGAGTATATCCTTCAAAAACAACCTAATCGACTTTTTGAGTATCTTTCTAAAAATTTCCCAAAAGAAAAAAACATCTAATGGATTGCTTGTTATGTAGAAAAAAAATTAGCGATGTTATTGCAAGCGAGTTGCGTAGCGGAGATAAGCGCAAGGTTTTTTATTGTAAAAAGTGTGAGTTAGGAATTCTTGGCGATGTTACTTCAAACGAAGATCTTAAAAAATTTTACAAAATAAACTATAGAAAAACGGTTTCACAAAAGTTGGGTTCTGGTATGAGTCCCCATGAAATTTTTCTTGCGGAGATACAATTCCAAAATAACAGATTAACTTTTTTGAATAAATATTTTGGCAAAAATAAAAGATTACTTGATGTTGGATGTTCGGCGGGCATGTTTTTGTGGCATGCAAGGAAATATGTTAAGGAAGCCGTGGGGATAGATTATGATAGTCGTTCTGCCAAGTTTGCGGCACGCAAGTGTAGATGTAAGACATATAGTACGGATATAGAGCAGACTACTTTGGAGGAGAAGTCGTTTGATATAATTTGTGCATTTCAGACGCTTGAGCATGTGAGCGACCCAATAGATTTTATTGGTAGATATAAAAAATACCTCAAGCCGGGTGGCGTGATGGCAATAGAGGTTCCCAATCTCCGAGATTCTTTATTGTATGCTTATGATGTGCCGTTTTATGAAAAATTTTATTTTCATAACGCTCATCTGTGGTATTTTACCGCTGCAAGTCTTGAAAAGTTAATGACCAAAAGTGGTTTTGTCGGAGAAGCGTTTTCTTATCAAAGTTATAATTTTATGAATCACATGCATTGGATTTTTAAAGATGCGCCTCAGCCCAACGGTTTACCTGCGCGTTTAAGACCGGTTTTACCAGTGAGGTCAAGCGTTGATCCTAAGCTTAAAGATGCACTGAATGATTTTATAAGAACTACCGATATGGAGTATAGGCGATTATTGGCTGAGCTGGGCGTGGCTGCTAATCTTTTTTATGTAGGTAAGATGGATTAAATTTAGCCATACCGGGACTTATTAAAAAATACCCCATTTAAGGAGTATTTATATTCATCAAAGATAAACTAGTTGTTTATTCGTGAGTGATTTTTTGGTGGCGAGAAGCATTTCTAAGACATCTTTTCCTTGTTTTAAATCTGGTAACGGTTGAATCCCGCTTCTAATACAATTTAAGAAGTATGCCAGTTCAATCAGGTACGTGTTGGCTATCCATGAATCACCGGGTTTTAATATTGGATCCGTGATAGAAATAACCTCTCCTTTTATGGGAATTAAGTTAGCTGTTCTGCCTAAGCAGTCCCAACGAATCCTTCCGGTGGTGCCGGTTATTTCCAAAAATCCAGCAGCGGGCCTTTTTAGATAATCAACATGGAGAGAGGCAATGACATTATTTTTAAATTCTAAGATAGATTTGCAGGTATCTTCAACTTCGATTTCAAAATTACCTAATTCTCCGCCTGCGGCAAATATCCACTTTGGTTTTCCGAAAAGTGAGTAAAGATAATCTAATTCATGACATTGAGTTAAGATTACGCCTCCACCGAGATCACTGCGGGTAGCATAGCTAATTTTGTAATTTTCCCAAGGATGCCAATCGGTTATTCTTTCTGACATTTGGGCGTGTATCGACGCCACTTTGCCAATTTGTTCAGTAACCAGCCAGTTCTTCATTTGTTGAAGAAGGGGATGAAAACGGCGATTATAGCCAACGAAAGCGATGATTTTTTTTCGAGCAACTATTTCTATTAACGTATCTATGTCTGTCATTGTATGAGATAGGGGCTTTTCAATGAATAAGTGGCATCCGGCACTTGCCGCTTCTATAGCAATGGGTATATGAAGAGATGTTGGGTTTGTGATAAAGACAACATCGGGTTGACCGGCGAGTGCATCTTGTAGATTATAGAATATTGCATGACGGTTGCCGTGATTTTCGAGTGTTTTGTCGCCGAAATTAGCCGTACCCTTGCGTGTTCTAAAAATAGAAATATCGTTACAGGAAAATCCCAGCGATTCAAGATTCTCCATGTGTCGCTTCCCGATACTTCCTAGTCCGCATATTAGAAATTTCATGCGAATACCCTTTTTTTAAATAGCTTGACGTGACTATACCACGGACTCAGTAAATAGACAAAGTATTTAATCTGACCTATGCTTTAATAATTATGAAAGATTTTATATTAAAACGTAATATTAACGATAGTAAAGATAACATTCGAAAGTTTTCTGTACCCATTGATATCCTGAATGTTTTGGCCAAAAATGTTGGCGGAGAGAATAATGAGCGTAAGATGGTTGTTTTTTTGGGAGATAACTTCAAAGATTTAATGGGTACCGATTTGAAAGAAACAATGCGTATTACCAATCTATGTTTGGATTATATTAGACGGGAATGTGTTGGGTACGATCTTTGTTATAAGCCTCATCCCAAAATTGTCCCGGAAGATGAAGCGGATCTTTTGGATTTGTCCGGTTTTAGAATTGAAAGCAGTATTGTTGCTGAGCTGTTCTATATTAAAAATATAAAAAAAATAAAATATGTTTTTGCCACATGTTCAGGGGCAAGCATAACGGCTTATAATATGGGATTGAATTCCTATACGTTTATAAATTTAATTGGTGCGGCGTTTGATCCAGAAACGTTTAAGGATAAAAAAGAGATTCTTAAAGAAATGCCCCCCGAATTTTTTATAGATAGTTTTACCCAGCCATTAAAGGAAAACAAGAAGGTATATAATAGTGATGGATTATTACAGGAAACATTTAGAAAAATACTTTCTCAAAAAAGTGGGAATGCCTGGATTTTGTTTGAAGATCCCGGGAATATTGCTCAAGCCGCAGTAGTCGCGAGAATTATTAAAATAATAGATCCTACGAGAAGGGTTAAGGCTACGATAGTCAGGCATCATCGTTGGAGCGTTGTTCCAGTAGAGGAAATAAAAGAATTTTTTGATGAGGTCAGGTTTATTCCAAGAATACGTGATTCGATGCGACCGCTTAGGATTTGGCGCGGGATCAAGGCGGCGCTGGAGATTAAAAGGTTTCCTATAAAACCTGACGACATTCTTGTAAGTATTCCCGGCTTGGGCTTTTCTGCTAATTGCTTCTTCTCTTATTTTCCAAAGAATCTTAAGATCGTTATGCTTTTACAGCATACCCTTGACGTCTGTTTTAAAGAAGTGACATATAGTCGAGCTCATTATAGAACCAGACTCGGTTCCTTACTGTTTAATTTTATCGTGATACCTTTATTTGGACTTGAACGAAGTTTCTTTTTAGAGGGCAAGAGGCGCGTTTTTAATGTCGGCAGATATTCGCGTCCTATAAATGATATATATGATTACGTTTGGGTTTTTGACTGGTAACCAAGTAGATGATTTAATGAGAATCACTTGATTTAATTAAATAAGATGTTTAATAAAAAACTAAAATTTGCCTGTTTTATTCATGTAAGAACCCATTCGAGTCGTTTGCCGGGTAAGCCGTTAAAGCTGATTAATGGCAAAAGAGCCGTGGAGCATTTAATTGAAAGAATTAAGCTGGCGAAAAGAGCAGATCTTATTGTTATGTGTACCACAGATCAGCCTCAGGATGATGTTCTGGAGATGATTGCCAAGAGACATAAAATAGAATGTTTTAGGGGTTCGGCGGATGACGTACTCGTGAGGTGGCTTGGTGCGGTAGAAAAGTTTGGCATTGATTATTTTGTTCAAATTGATGGCGGCGACGATCTGTTTACCGATCCAGAAATAGTTGATATGTTTATAAAACAAATGAAAAAAGTTCCCGTGGATTTCATGAAAGCGCCCGATGGTTTTGTGTGCGGCGGTAGTCCCGGGGGCTGCATTTCAGCCGTAGCGTTAAAAAAGGTCTGCGAGATAAAGAATACTGAAGATACACATGACTGGATCCCGTATTTTACAAAAACGAAATATTTTAAAGTAAAAGAGTTGGTAATTAAAGATAAGATATTTTTTAATGACAATGTTCGTTTGACTATGGATTATTTAGATGATTTAAGATTTTTTAGATCGGTTTTTAAGGATTTAAATATTCAAAAAAATTCGTTGCCGTTGCGTAGCATTCTTAAACGATTGTCGATTAAGCCAGAACTTGCAAAGATTAATTTGTTTCGTCAGCAGGATTACCTTGTCAATAGAGAAAAATTTATCGGACCGCAAGTTAAATGAATACTCCCCGCGGCAAGCCGCGAGATATCAAGTGAAACTTCGTTTCTCTTGATAACGCCGCAAGCGGCGTGGTATTCCCACTTTTAACTTCGTTCGGACAAAATGGAAATAAATTTCCATTTTGCTCCTCGCTAGTTAAAATAAAAATGTTTCATAAACTATGAAGAAATTAAATAAAATAAAACAATTAAAAAATAAAGTAACATCAGAATCTGTTGGGCGGCGTTTTAAGGGGAACGAACTCAAGTATCTCTCGGAGATTTTAAATTCAGATTTAAAATTTGCAACTGTACGTAGCTGGATTTCTAGATTTGAGAGCGCATTCACTAAACGTTTTGGCGCTAAATATGCTATAGCCTCAAATTCTGGTACAGCGGCGCTTCATCAGGCGCTCGCAGCAGTTGGCATTGGACCGGGAGATGAAGTCATAATCCCGGCCATGACAGTTATAATGTGCGGGTATGCCGTTATTCAGATGCATGCCGTGCCAGTTTATGCCGACGTTGACCCGCTAACTTTTTTAATTGATCCACTAGATATTGAAAGAAAAGTAACTTCTCGAACTAAAGCAATAATGGTTGTTCATTTTTGTGGTCAGGTTTGTGATATGCCGGCAATAATGAAGTTAGCAAAAAAACATAATCTTTATGTTATCGAAGATTGCGCGCAATGTTTTTTGGGAAAAGATGCGAGGGGTC
>JBBUDS010000066.1:8260-13029 GCA_038057175.1 Patescibacteria group bacterium | reverse complement strand
AGCTACCTGCACCATTACTAATGATGACCAGCCTGCCAAACTTATACTCGTCAAGCACTTACCTAACAATAACGGCGGAACCGCCACCCAAGATCAATTCCCAGTTACCTTAAATGGTAATGCCGCTGTTTGGGGCGAGAACGTTGTTAATGCCGGTCAGTACACAGCTGATGAAACTGAAATGACTGGTTATACTGCCTCGGTCTGGAGCAATGGTTGTTCCGATGTCGGTGTTGTAACTTTGGCTCCTGGCGAAACCAAGACTTGTGAAATTACCAACGATGATGTCGCTGGAAAATTAAAAATAATTAAAAATACACTTGGTGGAGACGGAACCTTTAATTATACGGTAACCGGTCCAACTCCGTTAACTCCAAGTGTAACGACTTCTGGTGGCACGGGTAGTACGACTGAACTTAGTGTGGATGCCGGCGCGTATGGTGTTTCTGAAACTGTTCCCGATGGCTGGTCTCTTACCGGTTTGTCTTGTGACTCGGGAACCCCGGCATCATTTACCGTTCCTCTTGGTACTCTTGTAACCTGTATATTTGAAAATACAAAACTCGGATCGGTTACTATAATAAAAGATGCCAATCCAAATAGCGGTGAGGATTTTAATTTTTCCGGAGGTTTGGGTGAGTTTTCTCTGGATGACGACGATAATGCGACGCTTCTGAATCAAATTACATTCAACGATTTAATCCCCGGAACTTATAATGTGGCTGAAGGTGATTTTGCTGATTGGGATCTGACGTCTTTGAATTGTAGTAACGGTTCTATTGCTAATCTTGAAACGCAAAGCGTGGCAATTGACGTTGCCCCGGGTGAAGATGTTACTTGTACGTTTGTGAATACTCGTCGAGCAAGAATTAGAGTTGATAAGGTTACGTTGCCCGCCGCTGATTTACAAAGTTTTGATTTCAATATTGTCGGTGGCCCAGAAAATGTTGATGAGGATTTTTCTTTAACGGACGAGGCGGATTTGTTTACCACTGGTTTTTCCTTGAAGCCGGGTTCTGGGTATAGCGTCGAAGAAGATGTGCCAAATGGTTGGGAGCTTGTTTCGGCGATATGTTCGGATGGCAGCTTGCCAAATGATATTTCTCTTGATGCCGGCGAAAGCGTTACCTGTACATTTACCAACGGCAAACTTCCAGTGCTGACTCTTGAAAAAACTATAACTAATAATAATGGTGGAACAGCGAATATCGCAGATTTTCAGGGTAAAATAGATGGATCTGATGTGGCTTGGGCAACTCCGACAACTCTTCCGATCGGTGATTATACCGCAAGTGAAGTTACTGGCGTTGTCGGCTATGCCGCTTCTGATTGGGGAACTAATTGTGACGCTGATGGTTCGGTAACTCTCGCGTATGGCGATAATAAGGTTTGTTCAATAACCAATGATGACATTGCGCCTAAACTTACTTTGGTGAAAACTGTAACTAATAATAATGGCGGTAGTGATATTCCAAGCTCTTGGACGTTGACAGCTATTGGTGCTGGTTTGAATCCTAGTAATCTCGATGGATCAACTCCTGTTAATAGTGGTGCAACTTTTAAGGCCGATACTTACAACTTAGGAGAGTCTGGTCCGGCTAGTTATACTGCCGGTGATTGGTCGTGTGTCGGTGGCACACAGAATGGGTCCTCAATAACTCTTGTTTTAGATGAGAAAGCTACTTGTACGATCAACAACGATGATGATGCTCCAAAACTTCATCTGGTAAAGGTGGTTATTAATGATAACGGTGGAACTGCTCTACCAACCGCATGGACATTAACCGCTACTGGCACTGGTTTAAATCCAACTAATCTTTCTGGTATAACCCAAGTCGATAGTGGATCAAACTTTCATTCAGATACATACGCTTTAGCAGAGGTTGGTGGTTCCGCAGGTTATGCAGCGGGTGCTTGGGATTGTGGACAAGCTACAATGGCTGACCCAACCCATGTGGTTGTAGCTTTTGGCCGAGATATAACTTGTACTATCACCAATGATGATATTGCACCTAAACTTACAGTCACCAAGGTAGTTGTGAATGACAATGGCGGCACTAAGGTCGTCTCTGACTTTCCATTATTTGTTAACGGTAACTCTGTAACCAGCGGTGTTCAGAATACTTTAGCTGCTAACGTTCTATATACTGCTACTGAAACTGGCGTTACTGATTATGTGGCTTCTGTCTGGACTGGCGATTGTGCCGCTGATGGTACGATCATCTTAGCTCCGGGTGATGTTAAATCTTGCACGATTACCAATGACGACCAGCCTGCCAAATTAACTATCGTAAAAGATGCTGATCCGAATGATTCTCAAGATTTTCAATTCGCTGGAACACTTGGCTCATTTACGCTTGATGATGATGCTGGTGTAGTTGAAGCGCCGAACCCTGATCAATATCAGAACAGTCAAGTGTTTGATGGGCTGAGCGCAGGACAAACATATGCGGTTACCGAGGGAATCCTGCCTCAATATTGGGCATTTGTTGGTGTCAGTTGCGTGAACAACGCTGATAACAGCGCATATCCTTCAACTGTGAATGGCCGGAGTGTTTTTGTTGAGCTTCCGCTTGGTGGTGATGTAACTTGCAAATTTATTAATCACACATCTTCTCCGACAAGAACTCAGGGCTTCTGGCAGACACATACGGCATACACGACATCTATCTTTACTACTAATCTTGGCGGTGCAATGTTGATAGGTGATGGCGGTTTGCACAAAGGACCAATTGATACTGCTGGCAAAATATTCGGTGCCTTCTACTCTAGTATTTCTAAGAAGGCAGGCGGAGGTAATCGTTCTGCTATAGATAAGGCCAGGATGCAACTTTTACAGCAATTAGTGGCTGCAAAATTAAACTGTGCAGCGTTTGGTTGTGATGCTACCGCGATGGCCATGATTGCAGCTGCTGATGCGGCTTATGCCGGTAATTCAACAAGTGCTATACTCTCAGCCGTTAGTGTTGTAGATGCCTTTAATAATAGCGGTGACACGATAATAATTGGCAATGCCGGCAATGCAACGCCTAAGACCTCTCAAGATTTAGCCAACAAAATTTTCTGGGATGCCCCATAGGCACAAAAGCATATTGTAGTTATAAACACCCGGCCAAGGCGGGGTGTTTTGACGTATCGAGTATGAGTGCTATAATGACAATGGTCGTAAATTAGCTTTAAAAAGCTGATTTTTGATTATTATTAGTAGTAATATCGAATATAAATAGGATGTTTATGTTTAATCGCATTTGAAGTTCTCTTGTGCTTCACGGTTAAAATATTTACGTTCTAACATTATGAAAAAAATAATATTATCTAGTTTAGTATTGGCATTTGCTATGGTCGCTTTTCCGGCAGAAGCTCATCACCGCATTTGGCATTTTAGCGGTCCAAGGACGAGTGTAACACCGACGACTTCTGTTTCTCCAACCGTTTCCGTTTCGCCGACTGTTTCATCCACAGCTTCACCGACGGTTTCTGCCAGTCCGGCTTCTTCGGTAGGTGCGAGTCCCAAGAATCTTCGAGCTGCCTGTCAGGTGGCCGCGAAGAATGAATATAGGAGAGCCAAGAAAGCCGCAGATGAACAGTATAAAATTGCCAAGAATGAAAATAGAGGTCGTGATGGCAAAGATGCTCGCAAGACGACAAAGATGACGCATAACACTGCCGTGAAAGCCGCTAAGGATGCTTTTAAAAAGGCAAAAGATGCCTGTAAACAAATAAAGCCATCACCGTCTCCTTCGGTATCACCGACAGCGACCCCGACAGCTTCTGTTAGTGTATCACCAACCGCAACTCCGACAGCCACCCCTACCGCAACGCTGACAGCAACTCCAACGGCTACCCCGACAGCTACGCCAACTGCTACTCCAGCTCAATAGAAGTTTAATATAAAAAAAACACCCCGTTGTTTCGACGGGGTGTTTTTTTTATGATATTTGAATGAATCCATTTTTTAATTTTGTGAAGAAGCCTTCATTTATCGTAGCTCTTATTTTTCCCATAAATTCTAAATAGAATCTCAAGTTATGTTCAGTAAGTAATCTTATGCCAAGTATTTCGCCTGATTTAAATAGGTGATTGAGATAAGCGCGGGTGTGATGCGTGCAACCGTAACAACTACAGGTCTGATTAAGCGGAGAGAGATCCTTTTTGAATTTTTCGGAGAGGATGTTGATTGTGGTATAGCCATCGCCATGGGATACATAGGCCTTGCCATGGCGCGCTTCACGAGTGGGAATAACGCAATCAAAACTATCGCATCCGTGTGCGACTGCTTGTATAATATTTTCGGGCGTGCCAACGCCTAATAAGTGTCGGAACTTGTCATCTTTGAGGTAGGGAATAGAGAGGTCTACGGCTTCGAGCATTTTTTCTTGTGTTTCTCCGCCTACAGCCACGCCGCCGATGCAGTAACCGTCGAATCCTGCGGCTGATATTTCTTGAGCCGATTTTTGGCGAAGATCGCTGAAGTTAGCGCCTTGAATTATACCAAGTTGGAGCTGCCCGGCATTTAATAATTTTTGTGTTGATTTTAATTTTTTAAATTTTTCTTTGGCGCGGATTGCCCAGCGAGTTGTGCGTTCAATGATCTGTTTAACTTTTTCATAATCATTTAGGTCTCCCGTGAATTCATCCAATACCACCGAGATATCACTGCCAAGGTTGTTCTGGATTTCTACTGATTTTTCTGGTGTTAATTCCATTTTGTCTCCGCTTGAACCTGACTGGAAAGATACGCCGTCTTCGGTGACGCGGACATTAAAAGG
>JBBUDS010000066.1:0-8160 GCA_038057175.1 Patescibacteria group bacterium | reverse complement strand
CGCTTGAACCTGACTGGAAAGATACGCCGTCTTCGGTGACGCGGACATTAAAAGGTGTTGGTTTTTCCTGAACGTAATCGAGGGAGTTATTAGTGATGCCATGTCGTTTTTGCAATTTTTCTCCTAGAGAAAAAATTTGGAATCCGCCGCTGTCGGTAAATATCGGTCCGTCCCAGTTCATGAATTTGTGTAAACCTCCCGCTTTGGCGATAATATCTTCGCCGGGTTGCGTCCATAGGTGGTAGGTGTTTGCCAAAATCATTTCTGCGCCCCAATTTTTAAGCTCATCATTTCTTGCTGATTTTACGGTAGCCTTGGTTCCGATAGGTAAAAAACATGGTGTCTGAACGTCGCCGTGGGCGGTTTTTAGTATTCCGGTTCTGGCTTTGGAGTCGGGGTCTTTTTTCAGGACTTGGAATGACATTGTTTAATTTTAAACTATGTTGCGTTGCTTGGCGAGGGTTACCTTATAGCACCGTCAAAAGGGTGGATTGCATGGTTTGCGAGCAGTATAATAGCAAGACACTGCGAGCAAAATCCACGCTTTTGACGGAACGCAGCAACCTCGCCGGGGTTGCCAGTGGTGATAGAGGGTAACCCTCGCCAAGCCAGTTTATTGCAATACTTGATTTTCTGTGTTAAGTTATTTTCACAATGCATCCCGTACGAAGTAGCCCTAACGGGTTAAACGAACGGGGTGTGTATGTATAGCAACAGTAGTTCTGCGCCCGTAACTTATATTATTAACTGCGCAGCAGCTACTTCATACGGGATGCAAAAGGTGCAATTACAAGCAGAGCCGAGAAGTGTAATCGGTAGACAGGTGAAGTCGCTTAGGCGGCAGGGTTTAGTTCCAGCCGTTGTTTATGGTCATGGCTTTGATCCATTATCAATACAGATATCGATGAAGGAGCTGGAGAGAGTTTATGCTGAAGCTGGGGAGTCTACCATCGTGTATCTCAATGTTAATGGCGCGGATCATCCGACCATCATACATGATATTACCAGAGATGCTTTGAGTGATAAGTTTTTACACGCTGATTTTTATAAAGTTAGATTGGACGAGAAAATACACGCTAATATCCAGTTTAATTTTGTTGGTGAGTCTCCGGCGGTTAAGAGCTTGGGCGGGATTTTAATTAAAAATATGTCGGAAATTGAAGTTATTGGTTTTCCGCAGGATTTACCGCATCAAATAGATGTAGATCTTGCTAGTTTGGCGGAAATTAGGGGCCATATAAAAGTTAAAGATTTAAAAATTTCTGATAAACTTGAAGTTAAAACTGATCCGGAAGCTGTGGTGGTTCTTGTGCAGGAACCAATATCAGAAGATGATCTCAAGGCCCAACTCGAAGCTCCTGTCGCCGGCGGAGTAGAGGATGTCGAATTGATTAAGAAGGAAAAGCCCGAGGGGGAGCCGGGTGAAGAAGACGCTGAAGTTTCGACGGATAAGGAAGTTAAATAAGTATTTGATTAAGTGGATAATCAATTTAATTAAGACTAGCGTTTGATGTTATAATTACTATCATGGAAGCAGCTATTAAAAGGGGTACGCCTAAGGATGTGTTTTTACATCTTTTGGCCGTAGTCACATTATATGTAAGTGTTGTCGCCTTTATCGCTCTCTGGTGGCAGTATGTTAGTTTTATTTTCCCTGATGCGCTCAAATTCCAAGATTACTACGGTGGTTATTCTAGTTTTGTCTACGATGGAATTCGTTTGGCTATGGCGGCGTTGATAATTGTTTTCCCAATACATATTTTAATTTCTTGGCTTATTGGGCGAGAATTTAAAGTTGATCAGGGAAAGCGCGAGATTCGTGTTAGGAAGTGGCTTTGGTATATTACGCTTTTTGTTTCTGCCGTAACTATAATTATTGATTTAATAATTTTGGTAAATAATTTTTTGAAGGGCGAGTTATCAACGCAGTTTCTTCTTAATACGTTGGTAGTGTTAGTTGTCGCCGCCGCGGTCTTTGGTTATTATTTGTGGGATTTGCGTCATCGTGAAAAGGTTTCAAGCAAGCCAAAACTTTTTGCATGGATAACGTCAGGAGTCATTATTGCCAGCATCATTTATGGTTTTTTCTTGATTGGTTTACCTTCCAGTCAGCGTGCCCGTAGGTTTGATGAGCAGAGAGTGAATAGTTTATCTTTACTTCAAAATGAAATTATTGCTTACTGGCAACAGAAGGAAAAACTTCCGACTTCATTAAATGATTTGCGTAGCCAGATCAGTGGTTTTATTCCGCCTACCGATCCTGAAACATTACAACCCTACGAGTATCAAGTTACCGGAGCGTTATCTTTTAATTTATGCGCAGTTTTTAAGACTTATAGCAGTTACTCGGGCGGTGGCATGACACGGATGATGCCGGTGACGTACTATTCGTATCAACAAAATTGGGAGCATGGTAGTGGTCGAGTGTGCTTTGAAAGAACTATTGACCCTCAAATGTACAAGATTAATAATATCAGCGATCCAGTTCCACTTAAGTACTAGTTTTAAATATTAAAAAACAGCCCCGACGTTACGTCGGGGCTGTTTTAGTAGAGAAGCGGTTTAAAAAATTGACTTTTTGGTAATTTTGATATATAATTAAAGAATGATAAATAAACTAAAAAACATAATCAAAAAATACAAAAAGAGCTCAATACTAGCCGCCCTGATAATTCTGGGTGGCGTTATTTTTTTTATAGTTAGTGGAGATGAAAATACTGGCGAAAAAATAGTCAAGGTTCAGTTTGGTACCGTGGCCCAAGAAGTCAGTGCTACCGGCCGTGTTGAGTCAAGCCGGATGGTTGATCTTTCTCTTGATAGGTCGGGTAGAGTTGTGGTTCTTGCGGTTGAAACTGGCGATAAAGTTCGCTCGGGCCAGCTTTTACTTCAGCTTGAGTCTTCCGAACTTATTGCTCAAAAACAAAGAGAACTTGCGAATATTAGTTCTGCCGAAGCTAAACTTAATCAAGTGCTTGCTTTGGCGGACGGGAGTGATCTTAATGATAGTTTAGCTATCAGTGTTATCTCTTCGGCTTTTAAGGCTGCCACGGATGCAATGGTTGATTTTACAAAGATTCAGTATGCGTATTTTTCCAACGCAACCGGTGAAGCTAATTCTATAGCTGATGCCAAGGAGCAGGCGATGCAACTTTTATATGGTCAACCAGATTTGGGGCGAGTTCTTCCGTGGTATTTCTTGTCATTAAATTCGGGGCTTAAAAAAGATATTTTAGATGCAGAGAATGGTGTATTAGCCGGAGATCTTGACGCTCTAATGGAACGAATGAGAGATGCCCTGCTTAAAACCAAGTTCTCTTTGGAGTTGCTTAATTTAAGCCTTAGCAACACCAGTGAAGTGAGTGTCGTTGACTCTGCTACTATCAAAACGGACATTGATTTTATTATTTCTCAATTATCAAATTTGAAGACTAAAAATAAATCATTGCAATCGGAAATATTTAATGTACAAATCGCTCAAGCTCAGCTTGATCAGGCCAAAGCCAACCTAGCCTTAATTGAAGCTCAAATTGCTAAGAATTTTCTTCGCGCTCCCTTTGCCGGCGTGATAACTAATGTTGATGTTGAGTTAGGAGAAATTACGGGGGGCGCACCGGTGATTTCAATGATCAGTAATGATAAGTATCAGATAGAAGTAAATATTTCAGAAGCAGATATTAATAAAATAAAAGTTGGCAATACGGCGATTGTTAAGTTTGACGCCTATGGTTCAGATGCGGAGTTCGAGGCGGCGGTTGTGCATATAAATCCGGCGGCTTCAATTACCAGTGGCATAGCCGCTTATGGTGTAACCTTAGAATTTGCCGCTCAAGATTCAAGAGTGTTGCCGGGTTTGACTGCGGATATCGATATTCAAACTAATAAGAAAGAAAATGTTTTATATGTCCCAAGTCGTAATGTCATAAATAGGGAAGGCAAAAAGTACGTCATTGTTTTAGCGGAAGAAGATTCTGCCGATGATAGGTTTGCCAATTTAAGTTTAGTTTCAGAATCCAAGATGGGCAAAACCTATGAAGTTGAAATTCAAACCGGGCTCAAGGGTTCGGATGGCAAGATAGAGGTTATATCCGGTCTCAAAGATGGCGATCAGATAATTAGTAATTAATATGGCTCTCATACAGGTAAAAAATCTTAGTAAAATTTATCGTGACAATGAAATAGAAACAATAGCGCTCGATGATATAAATCTTACTATTAACGAAGGTGAATTCGTTGCTATTACCGGTCCTTCTGGTTCCGGTAAGTCGACCTTGCTTCAGGTTCTCGGTTGTTTGGACCGTCCGACTGCCGGGCAGTATTTTATTGATGGTAAGAATCTCAATAGTTACGACGATGATGAGTTGGCGTTAATTAGAAATAAAAAGATGGGTTTTGTTTTTCAGGCGTTTAACCTACTCCCGCGCCTCTCCGTTTTAGATAATGTTAAGCTGCCCTTAATTTATGGCGGTGTAAGCGAGCCTAAGCGTACAGAAATAGCCAAAAAAATGGTTGATCTGGTTGGCTTAACGGAAAGGTCTGACTATAAAACATCAAAACTTTCCGGCGGGCAAAAACAAAGAGTTGCCATCGCCAGAGCCTTAGTAAATAATCCCAAGGTAATATTTGCTGATGAACCAACGGGTAATCTGGACTCAAAATCAGGTGAGGTGGTTTTGGATTTTTTGCAGAAGCTTAATGAAGGTGGCCATACGATTATAATCGTTACCCATGAATCTTATGTCGCGCAATCAGCCAAGAGAGTAATTAAGGTTCGTGATGGTCGCGTAGAATCTGATGAGGCGGTTAGTGGGCAGAGGATAATTAAGCGAGATGGGTTGATCAAATAATATGGAGATCAGGGATATATTAAAAATGGCGATTGTTGGTTTATCTACTCATAAGGTAAGGACTATGCTTACCGTTTTGGGTATTGTGATTGGCATTACAGCCATTACGATAGTTACTTCTCTTGGTAAAAGTGCCGAGGGTTTTATTTTGGGTGAACTTGAGAATTTTGGTTCTAATGTCGCCTTTGTAATTCCTGGCCGTGAAGGTGATTTTGGCGGCGAAAGCATTCTTACCGATTCTTTGCGCGATAAGGATGTTGAGGCCTTAACCAATAAAAATAATGTGCCAGATGCCGAGATGATTGTGCCATTTGTTTTTGGTCCGGCTATGGTGACGTATGAATCGGAGAAATATCACACGTCTCTCCTTGGAGCTTCACCGGGTAATAAAGAAATTGATAAACTTGAGTTGGCGGACGGAGAATTTGTTGACGAAGAAGATATAGAACAAAAGGCGTCCGTCGTAATTTTGGGATCAGAAATTAAGGATGACTTATTCGGTTTTTCTGACGCTGTCGGTCAGAAAGTAAAGATTAAAGAGAGGTTATATCGGGTAATTGGCGTGCTTGAACCCAAGGGTCAATCTTTATTTTTAAATTATGATCAGGTAGCAATAGTGCCATATACTACTGCGCAACAGTATATTTTAGGGTATGATTATATACAGCGTATAGTGATCACATCGAAAAATACTGATGCTGTGGCTGGAATGGTCAAGGATATTGAAAAAACTATTCGTGATAGTCACAACATTGAAGACCCAGATGATGATGATTTTTATGTTCAAACACCGGAGGATGCCGCTGAAACATTTAGTACGATAACCGATGTTTTGACGATTTTACTGGGTTCTATAGCCGCCATATCTCTGGTTGTCGGAGGTGTCGGTATTATGAATATAATGCTCGTATCTGTTACTGAAAGAACTCGTGAGATCGGTCTTCGTAAGGCTCTTGGTGCAAAAAATGGAGATATATTAATGCAGTTTTTAATCGAAGCGATTATTTTGACCGGTGCCGGTGGTGTTATAGGAATAATCAGTGGCTCATTGCTAAGTTATATCGGCACAATAATTATTTATCAGTTTGCAGGTATCGATTTTCCGTTTTCATCACCATTATCGGGCGCGTTGCTTGGCATAGGTGTTTCGACTGCGATTGGTTTCGTTTTCGGTATTTATCCGGCGCATCAAGCCTCAAAGAAAAGCCCCATGGAATCTTTACGTTATGAATAAATTTTTATTTTTTAGTATAACTTTTATTATAATTTTTGGTGTAATTGTTTTGTTTCGCGGAGATGTGCGGGATTTAGCATTAGAATTAGAAAAGAAGGGTTTACCGCAAGAGACTAGGATAATCCCGGCGGTTACCACGCAAACATCCTCACCTGTGCCTGTGGTAAAATTAGAATCCATAAATCTAGCCGTACCATTCTCGCCGCAAGCCCCGCTGGGTGACTGGTCACTTCCATTTCAAGAGGCTTGTGAGGAAACTTCCGCAATTTTAGTGGATAGATTTTATAAAAATCAAACGATTACTCAAGAGGAAGCCAGACAAGAAATACTTAGCCTTGTGGATTGGGAGAAGCGCAAGCTTGGTTACTACATGCATACCACAGCAGCTGAAACTGCCACGATTATGCGGCAGTATTTTGGTTATAAGCGAGTAGATGTTTTGGAGAATGTTACGGTGGAAGACATTAAGACACATCTTTTTGCCGGAAGACCAGTTATCGTACCCGTTGCCGGTCGCTTGCTTGGGAATCCCTATTACACTCAACCGGGTCCGGTTTATCACGTGTTTGTAATTAAAGGCGTCACCAAGGATGGCGAGTTTATAACCAATGATGTTGGTACAAGGCGTGGGCAGAATTATGTATATGATGACGAGGTACTATATAATGCGATCCATGACGCACCTACCGGCGGTGATGGCTGGACAACTACAAGCATTGAGGAGTATGTACTGACTGGCAAGAAGACGATAGTAGTTGTTTATCCAAACATTAACTAAATTCTTTTGTAAATAAAAAACCCGACTAGGTCGGGAGTGGGCGGATTGCTATATAGTTATTTCTTTTAATTTGACGCAGGGATAGTATTTACCATCCGCGCCTTTTTCTTGTTCTATTTCCGCGACAATTGTTGTAACTAATTCATCGTTATTATAAATTAAGACATAGGCGGGAGTTATACCTATAGCCAATTCTTGTGCAATCTCCACTCTTATGTTGTTTGGCACAGATGCCTCCTTTTAAATTTAAACTGCTTTTGAGAGTAGCATAACTTCATACGGGCTTCAAGACAATGGTTGGCATTTAAATTTTACGGAGTTTTTTAAGAAGTATGAAAAATAAAATTATAACCTCCAAGGTAAGTATTATGAAGTAGCTAAGCGGTAAGGCGGCAAGGGACATAACAGGAATTAAAACTTTGGCTATAATTGCGATTAAAATTAATCCCGGCAAGGTTATAAAAAGAGGAGTCCATGTATCTTTGAGGGCATAAAATGAGCGGGCGATGAGGTGCATGAAGCTTTCGGCTGGAATAGCGAAGGCAAATATTGTCAGTAGTTTGCCGGTTCGAATGACATCAGCTTCGGTGAATCTGCCGCCTCCTAGAAAAAGGCGCACTACCCATTCTCCAAAGAAGAAGAAAAACAAGGCCGAGAGTCCGGTCATAATACCAAGCATTTTCGCGGTTTCTCGTAAGTGATATAAAAAACCAATGCGGTCGCCAAGGGCGGCTTTTTTTGATAGGGAAGCGAAAACTGCTGTTGAAAAAGCTATTCCGAATAAACTTACGGGTACACTTTGAAAATTACGAGCGAAACTTAGAACTACTATCGATCCCACGGTTAATGTCGAGGCTAAGTTGGTAAATATAAAAAATGTAATCTGTTCAATTGGTTGGCCAGCCATGCGCGGAATCATTAGCTTGAGTATTTTGCGAAACTCCGGATGACGCCATTGAACAGGGAATCTCCATTGAATTTTACTTTTTGCGATATCAGCCCAGCGGACAGCGAGATGCAATAATGCTCCTATAATGACGCCCGCGATTAAACCCAGCGGTCCGAATTTTTTGGCAAGAGGAATGCCGATAATAATACCTAAGTTATAAAATAATGGCGCAAGGCCGTAGCCCCAGAATTTTTCAAAAGATATTAGGATATTGCCAAGCGTGTTTGATATGGCGAAAATGATCGGAGAAATAAGGAGTAAGCGTGCCATTAAAACTAATAATTCTTTATTCTCGAAAGTAAAACCCGGAGCGACCGTATCTATGCCATTGCATTGGGAAGAGGTAAAGAAAGGT
>JBBUDS010000065.1:0-8168 GCA_038057175.1 Patescibacteria group bacterium | reverse complement strand
TTCGATCAGCTCTCTTTTCTTGCCTTCTTTCTGTGCATCAGTGAAGACATTAAATTTTTCATCAAGCAACTGAGCGATGGCAGGATTGATTGCAATTTGAGATTCAGAAGCCATATACTCCTGAAGCTGACGGGCGCTCCAGCCGTCGGTTTCAGCACTTTCGATGTCGGAAATAAATACTTGAAGTTCTTCGGCTTCAATTAAGGCACATCTGGCAATATTGGCGACAGCTTCCTGATTGTTATTGATGCACTCTCGCATCATGCCCTCGATCTGTTCGAGGACATCAGATTCCTCGGCAACCCACCTTAGGATTGCTGCCGGCATTACCCCGTAAAACCTTTTGGGAACAAACTTGCCAAACATTCTGCCGAAAATTGTATGTCCCCAGCCAAGTTCAAGACCGAGGAATTTTCGGATATTTTTATTAATTGCTTCGAGTTCCTGCTTACTCTCATGAAGAACCTGCATATGCCGTTCTATATTCTGATTCGGGCGGACCTGGGTGACGCTTCCTTTTGTTGATCGAGTTGCGAGTGCGGTGCTCATGGTTTTCTCCTTTGGATTATATCTTTCTCTTGACAAGATCTTTCAGTAAGTTCATTAGCACAATTAATTCTAAAATTCTCAATATTTTTTCTTAAATCCAGGCCTGTTATGGAATGATCCCCTACTCGACGAAGACTATTGATCGCACGGCTCAAGTGAACATTAGGATCCCATCCATAATTTATTATGCTAATTATCGTTAAAGTAATGGGAAAAATGTGGAGCGGGTATTGATACCAAAGACTTTTTTGTGCCCTTTTGACCAGCATCACAAATAAGGCTTCCAGTTTCTGATCATTTAGGTCAAGAATCTGTTCATCACTAAGACCAAATTTTCTACGAACAATTTTTCTAAACGAACAAAAAGCTTTCTTTCTTTGATGTTCTATGTATTCTACTTGTTTTGCGGTAAGACTACTTCGACGCATTTCTGAAATTAAAGACAAGATGTCTTCCTCAATATTTGCCGGCTTAATAAGAACTTCATCGGTCGATCGAGTGGCGAGTGCGGTGTTCATGGGTTACTCCTATCATTTGTCTTGAATTGTTGGTTTGAAATCTTGGTTGTATTTATTTTTCATCCTTCTAAACCACCAATAATATCGCATATTTCGGTAACAAGAAGATTGATTTTCTGGAGTTGACTCCACTTCTTGTAATAAGACCATTAGCATGGCCCATCCAATAACTGGAATACATACCAATATACCAGACTGGATCAAGCCAAATAACCTCGACTCCCCATATATGATTGTGGCGAGTTCATTTAAATCTTGTTGCCCCAACTTTTGTAATTGTTCCTTAGAAACACCTATCTTAGACCAACAAAGTTGGGTAAATATAACGCTAGATTTTTTTACTAATACATCATAATCGGCCTTATCTTTTGCGCTTAAATTATTTACCTTAAATTCGTTGAGCTTCATCAATAAAGCCTCGCGTTTATTTGGCAGAATTAGAGATTGTTCTTCCGTGCTTGTCTGTTGAGTTGCAAGTGCCGTGTTCATGATTGTCTCCTCTCCTGTATAGCAGTTTCAAGGCGACTCTTAGTTAGACCAGCCACCGCATCAAGCGCTTCTTGATGACCAAAGCCAGCTTTAACCAATGAGTGATATTGAATCAAAAGCCGATTATCTGTTTGCTTAGCTAAAACATCGGAGATATTACGTTCAAGCGTTTCTATGCCATCGTATGCTGTTTTCAATAGTACGCCGACGGTCTTGGCCAATACTTCAAAGGTAGCCTGAAAATCAGGCCTATTCTTACTTTTTTTATTCATGTTTTTGACTCCTTTTGTCAAAGGGCGCTCTTCGCGAGTCTCTATACTTATACACTATTTATAAATGTTCGTCAATAAGCTGTTGACAAAACCAGAGAATCCTATATACTCTATGACAAATAGGTACTTTTACAACGGAGAAAAATTACATGGCTAATGCTGATACCTTAGAATTAGTGCGCCAAGAAGATGGCTTGATTAAATCCACTCCCACAGAAGAAACTTTGAAAAAAATCGCCAAAATGAGGGTAGAAAGTGTTAAAGCAAGTAATAACAGTAGAATTAGCAGAATGACTGCTAGTGCCCTTGTTTATATCGTTAAATATCTTAGAAATAAGCATTATCTTTCGGATGACCAGATCAAAAATTTGAGCTCTGAAGATTTAAATCGTATGCCAGGAATAATAATCGCAGATAGGTGGAAGCGGACATTGTTACTTGGATGGATTCCTCTTTTTGGCTGGGTCTTTGCTGGTAAATATTTTTTGTTTAAAAGCAGAGTCAAATTTCTAAAATCATTAGACGAGAATGCGTTTGATAAGGCAAATATCGAGCAAGCCATACGCCGGTCTTATCCAAGTGATAGTTACTAAAAATGCAAATCCAAGAATCAGCTACAGATGAGTCAGTTGAATTTATAGAAGATCCGGAAATTAGCATAAATAGGTTACGAAAAATAAAATCGGGATTATTCGATTTAGCTGAAAGGCACATGCCCATCATGGCCTATACTGTCCTACTCGATGCCGCCATCAACCACCTGACACACAGCCAAAATAAAATGTTTTATTTCCCAATTCCTTGGGAAACAGATACTGGTTTACCAAGTCAACCTTCGCTTATTGCCGATGCGAAGCATTATTGCCGAACCAATAACTTAGCAGGGACAGCCGGGATAATTGTTGATTCATTTGCCGAGTGGAAATTGTTTAAAAAACAAAAAATATTTTGCTGTTGCGGCAAGGGTTCGGCTATTTCTCGGGAGAGAATTGTCCCGATAGAAATAGTGATCCATCATCCAATTAATATTGATAGGGACTCCCACGCTCTCGAGATAAAACAATTAGTTGGCATAAGGTCAGCCGACCGAGACCACATAGAAAACCACTATGACTTAAGGCGTGCTAGCCGAGTTAACAGTGATATTTCTATTATTAAGACCGGGTTTGTAAAAATTGACCTCGCCAATTTTCAACTGATAGCGCAAGAAAAAAGTAGTTCCGAACAATTTGATCTAAATTCATTTAAAAAAATGTTTACCGAAATATATCGTGGTGCTATTAGTAACGATTTAGTTACAAGTGAATACGGAAATATTTAAGGAGGCAACAATGCAAGTATCAATAGTACAACTGATCGAGAAAATGGTTAGAGCTAAAGTAAAGCTTGAAAATTCTAGAGTAAACCATAAGGATAGCTGCCCTGTTGAAAGTAACCCTGATGGGTATTCTCGCTGTAATTGTGGCGCATCAACGGCAAACTTAGCTATTGATGCAGCCATAAGAGAGTTACGTATCGAAGACTAGTTTTTAGAGCCGACTAAACATCGGCTTTTGTTTTTTCGGAAACCCTCATAAAAAAGGGGGTGGTGGTCTATAAATAATAAAAACCCACTTACTTGTGGGTTTTTAAACACCTTCATAATCAATCCCCAGTTTTTTTACAGTAGTTTTAGCGGCCCAATACCCAATAGCAGGCAACGCCCACTTCTCAACTTCTGTAAAATCCCTAAAACTAATATGTCTAATTGGTATTGCGGGAATTACAAACTGAACATTACATTGAACAAGTCCATCTAAACATAATTTATTTACTGCGCTCATCGGTAGTTTTTGTTCTCGTACGACTTCTAATTCTTTGTTTATCCTTTCGCTTAAATCCAAGCGTAAACGTGAATGCTGATTAGTATTTATTTGCATCATTCTTAATAAAAATTCAGGCCAAATTGCCTTCTTAGGATTATTATCAAACGCAGGTAGGCCATCATAAAGATCGACTACAAAAACTATATCGCAACCTGCCTCCATAAAACGTTTAAGTGGAAGGTCGTCGGAAAACGCTCCGTCCACGAGAATTAAATTATCTATTGTTCTTGGAGGAAAAAATGGCACGATTCCTGCCGATGCCATACATATATCTATGAGCCGCGATTTATTTTCTAGGGTATTTTGGAAATAAACCCCATTCCCGGTTTTAAGATCTGTTGTTATAATTTCAAAGGGTATCGCTTTTTCACTAAAAATTAAGTCTAAATCTGGTTCTATAAATTGCTTAGTGTATTTTTCCAGACTAGCAGGATTCAAAATTGATAAACCGTGAAAAGGATGTTGGAATTTAAAGCGCGATACATCAGAAGGTTTAAGATTGAACCACGCCGCAGATACCCTATCTGGCCTTCTTATAGCAAAAGAAGGAATGGCAAAAGATCCCGCCGAACAACCGATTAACTTAACTATTTCTATATTATGATGACCGAGGCAAGCTATTAAAACTTTAAGTGCCCCGCTCCCGAAACCTAAGTTGCCAAAACCACTTTTCAAAAAAATACCGACTTTCTTCATACTATTTCCTTATAAAAGATCATCCTAGCTAATTGTAATCATAAACTTAAAATTTACATCTAGTCAATCAAAAACTCCGTTTTGCGGAGTTTTTGATTTAATAATTCTGGATCCAAAATTATTGAGAACCTATAAAACAGCTTCTTTAAGAGCTTTTGCTGGAAGAAATTTTACTTTCTTAGAAGCTTTTACTTGAACCTGCTCACCTGTTCTTGGATTACGAGCCATTCTTGCAGGACGATCAACAACCTTAAAAACACCGAAGCCACTAAGATTCAACTTCCTGTCAGCGCCGGACTTTAAAACTTTTATAACTGCTTCCAAGGTGGAATCAAGTGTTTCTCCAGCTTGTTTCTTTGAAACATTCCAAGTAGCGGCTAGATCCTGTACAAATTGATTTTTTTTAACTGGCATACGTCACCTCCTTTCAAGTTAGAAAACAGTAACTTGCATCTCCTGTTTTCTATTTTAAATTTTTTTATCGGGCATATTCTATCGCCCTTGTTTCTCTTATAACATTAACCTTTATTTCTCCCGGATATTTCATTTCAGATTCTATTTTTTTGGCAATATCTCTGGCCAGCTTCATAGCAGATAAATCATCAATCTTGGTTGGAGTAACAAATATTCTTAACTCGCGTCCGGCCTGAATGGCATATGATCTCTCAACTCCTTCAAAAGAACCCGCTATCTGTTCCAAATCACCCAACCTTTTAAGGTATATCTCGACTGTATCTCTTCTGGCTCCCGGTCGAGCTCCGGATATCGCGTCGGCTGACTGAACGATGCGTGACTCCAGTGTTGCGTATGGATATTCTTCGTGATGAGCCTCCATAGCCAACACTACTCTTTCTTCTATGCCAAATTTTTGAAGAATCTTTCGTCCTATTTCTACATGCGTTCCCTGAACCTCATGATCTACCGCCTTACCTATATCATGGAATAAAGCACCTTTTTTTGCAACCATTGGATCTGCTCCGAGCTCAGAAGCAAGCATGCCGGCAATATGCGCCATTTCTATAGAATGCAATAATACATTCTGACCATAACTAGTACGAAATGCAAGCCTGCCAAGTAGATAAGTTAATTTTGGATCAACGCCACCAGCACCAACTTCAAACAAGGCCGCCTCGCCAGCCTGTTTAATTTTCTCATTAATCTCAGCCTTTGATTTTTCTACGGTTTCCTCAATTCTAGCAGGATGTATGCGCCCATCAGCTATTAATTTATCAATGGTCAATTTAGCGATTTGACGCCTAACCGGATCAAAACCAGAAATTACCAGCATTTCCGGCGTATCATCAATAATTATATCAACCCCGGTTAACCTTTCGATGGTTTTGATGTTTCTGCCTTCTTTACCGATTATCTTCCCCTTTACCTCATCTGAGGGCAAAGCAACTACGGTAGTCATGGCATCGGCAATATGTGAACCGGCGTAACGCTGTACCGCCGTAGTCAATATTTCTCTAGCCTTTTTATCCAAATCTTCTTTATTGGATTGATCAAATTTGCGCATTTTTTCCGTTAGTTCCGTAGCATATTCGGCTTCAATATTTTTAAAGAGGACGCCCTTGGCTTCATCTTTGGTTAAACCTGCAATTTTTTGAAGTTCCTGATTCTGAGTCTGTAACCCGACTTCTAATTTAGCTTTCAATTCAGTTACATCGTTAATCTTGGTAGCAATTATTTGCTTTTCCTTATCTACTTCTTTTGCCCGAGCATCAAGCTCAGATTGTCTTTTGGCAAGCATTCCCTCTATTCTTACCAACTGCTGATGCCGCTCCTCTTCAATTCTCTTTGAATCCTCGAGAGTCTTTAAGGAATTGGTCTTAGCTTCCAAAAGCAAATCTTGAGCCTTATTCTTGGCTTCTGTAATAAAATTTTCAGCACGACTACGAGCTGAGCTTATTCTTTTATTGGTTAAGAAAAGACTGAGAAGATAGCCTATTATAAGTCCTGATGCTAAAGCTAAAACGCCCCCGATTATGGAGTAGATACCTACATTCATGTTGTGTTAAAAGCATAGAAACCATTATAGAATACCAACGATATTCCTTTGGCTTAATAAAGGTTGGTTGCTCATGTAAATTTATAAAATAATAAGACCTACAATCATTGTAGGTCTGTTTACTAAAGAAGTCAAATTAAAATATTTTGTATTTACTGTTCAATTTGTTCAATTGAGCAAATGGTGACGCTGATTTATTTCTAAAATAATCATCGTTCATTGCCTCTTTAGTCTCTTGACAACGCACGCATATTTCCACCCATGCACTACGAAGTAACCTTATTACGGTTATAAATTCATCGCATTCCGTACATCTTCCATAGTAATGCTTTCCGTTTTTTGATTTGATATCTTTTGAAATTTTAGCGATACTCGACGAGATCGCCAACAACTTACTGGCACATTGAGTCAGTTCGGTTGCCGCCACAGCGTGCCCTTGAGCGACCTGCGATATATCACTTGGTTCATCGCCAATACCGATATTGTGATCGGCCAAATCACGAATATTTTTTAAGGATTGTGTATGCCACCTAATAGAATCGGCTTGCTCTTGAAGAAGTGCTTTTTTTTGGCTATTTAAAAAACCGATTGGCCAACGACCATTTTTTACAATTACATTCGGAACTGACTTCTTATTCATTTTTATCTCCTAGATTAATACTTAAGAAACTATTATAGATTATACACCTAGATTGTAACCGTGTCAATAAGATTTTTTCATTCAAAATATTACAATGATTTTATGCTTAACGCTACTGAGCAAGAAAAAATAACTAGTGAAGTAAGGAAGCCCGTGGTACTTGTAATCCTTGATGGTTGGGGTTTTAGCAAGAAAACCCTTGGCAACCCAATAGCTAATGCTCAAAAGCCCACAATGGATGCAATCACCAGTCAATATCCCATGACGCTTCTTCAGGCATCGGGTTTAGCCGTGGGTATGACATGGGGTGAGTCAGGTAATAGTGAGGTTGGACATCTAAATATAGGAGCAGGTAGAATTGTTGAGCAATATCTTTCCAGAATTAATCGAGCAATTAAAGACGGATCTTTTTATAATAATCCTTCTTTATCTGGCGCCTTTGATCATGCTATTAAAAATAAATCTAAAATTCATTTGATCGGTCTTCTTACCTCGGGCACGGCACACGCTGACTTCTCTCATATAATTGCCCTGCTAGAAATCGCCAAACAAAAACAATATCAGGAAGTATACTTGCATTTATTTTTAGACGGTAAAGATTCCGGTTTGCAAGAAGCACCAATTTTACTTGCCAAATTACAAACAGAAATAACTTCAAAAGGTTATGGCAAGCTGGCAACGCTAATCGGTCGTAATTTTCCAATGGATCGGGATAACAATTGGGATTTAATCCGCAAGGCATATGAACTACTAGTAGAAACGAAAGGTGAGATCAGCGATGACCACATAATAAGCATACAAAAAAATTACTCTTCAGGACTCACAGACTCTTCAATGCCAGCCATTATTTTAAACAACTCCAAATTTAACGGAATTGGCAATAATGACGCGCTACTATTCTTTAACTTCCGCGAAGATAGTATGAGACAAATATTAAAACCGTTTATCGACGCTAACTTTTCATTATTTCCAATAAAAAAACTGGAGGGCATATATTTGAGCACAATGACGCAATATCTTGAATCTCCCAATGTCAAAGTTGCTTTCAATCCACCCGTAGTTAAAAACAACTTAGCCGAAGTTTTAGAACACGCCAAGAAAAGACAGCTTCGCGTCGCAGAAACGGAA
>JBBUDS010000064.1:0-7630 GCA_038057175.1 Patescibacteria group bacterium | reverse complement strand
AAATAGAAAAATATGCTCCTTGGCTTCCATTGCTATCGCATGCGCCCATGGAGCACCACCTGCTTTAATAATAGGCTTAACGATAGTACCGTAATATTTAACGTAATAATAACCTCCCGTGAGCCAGCTTAAACCAAGTCCAGCCAAACCTAGAATTGCTGAAAAAATAATACGACCTCTATGTTCCGAGCGTCCTAGTATCTCACCAAAAAGCCAAATAAACCCGTCTATCGCGAGTATGGCAAAACCCAGATGCAATCCCACCAACAATGGCTTATTATTTATTATGTAATCAATAATCATCTATATTAAGTCTACTCCTACTAAAAACCATAATACAACCTAATTATCCACTATCAACCTTGATGCTAAAAATCTTATTTCTCTGATGACCACCCCCGATTAATCTTATTTTTGAAATTTGAATTTTAAAATATGCCGCCAGCATTATCGCCACCGCCTTATTTGCCAAGCCCCCTTCAGCTTTTTCTTTAACTCGTACCTCAAAACTATCTTCCGATTTTTTTATAATCTCAGATTTTTTAGAACCGACGAAAACTTTGATTTTAGCTAGCATAGCCTAAATATTATCTATGTTTCTTAGCAAGATTCCAGCCTATTTTTGCCAGAAATCCAGCTACAAACACTGCTATCCAGCTAGCCCACATTGGGATTGTGACATCTCCTATAGCAGCCTCCCAACCACGCGCAATTCTTAACGCATGAAGTATGGCTATTATAGAAAACAGCGCCGCGACCACCAATGAATAAACTTTGTGTTTCATATTATTAATTTTATCAAAAAAAATTATAAAAAACCAATGTTGTTATTAACAAAAAAAAAAGCAGTTATTACCGCTTTTAAATATAGGACTAACCACCAAGCAAACGACGCCTTTTTGCATAGCCATCAAGTGCTTTATTTAATTCGAATTTTGTAAAATCAGGCCAGAATAATTTCGGAAAATAAAGCTCAGAATTAGCCGTAAGCATCATCATGAATCCGGCACTATTATGCGCCCAATCCGGCTCCATCTCACCAGTCCTTATCAGAAGATCAACCGACGGAAGACCCTGTGTCCAAAGATTATCTGTAATTACACTTTTATTGATCAACTTTGTATCTCGTATGTATTTTTTATAATCCAAAGTTGCGTGAGGATGCTGATTTGACCATACACAATTAGCTGCGATCTCCTTCATCGCGCTAACCATTTCCTCAATGCCATCATAACCAAAAGCGATCGTCAGATTACATTTACAACTTCTAGCCGTAGATGCTTCAAAACCACTTATATCTCTGGATAATCCTGCATCACCAATAATTTCTTCGCCGCGCCCGATAACGCGCAGTTTAATATTCTTCTCGTCAAATGGTGCCAATCCTAAGCGCAATTGATTGCGAAGCAGTGCAACCAAAAACTGAACTTCTACATTAGAACGCTTAGTTAAATTATCCGCCGAAGCCGCCCAAAAAGTAAGATACGGAATCCCCAAATCGAAGATGGCGTTAGCTATTTCAACGAATCTTTTTACGCCTGTACCATGACCCTCCCATACGGGCAAACCCCGTGTTTTAGCCCACCTTCTATTACCATCAGGTATTATTGCAACGTGCTGAGGCAGATTGTTTTGCATAACCCCTCTCTATCACTTAATAAATTATAAAAATTACTTTAAATATCTTACCACATTAAAGATACGATGTCTATATTAAATACTTGACTTCTATTACATCTTAAAGTATACTTGATAAATACGTAATCGACTCTCAAAGGAGTCCGACTCGAACCCTGCCCGCTCAATACGGGTCAAATAGTCATTAATAATGGCCATCCAGGAACTCGGGTCATGTATTAATGACAGAAAAAGCACTGGTCCAAGATTTTAATAATCTTGGCATTGCCGAAGAATTTTTAAAAATTCTAAAGCAAAACAATTTTATATCGCCTACGCCCATTCAACAACAAGCCATCGGACCGGCAATGGAGGGCAAAGACATAGTTGGCATAGCGCAAACAGGAACGGGTAAAACCTTGGCTTTTGGCTTACCCTTACTCCAACGTCTTAGAGGCAAAAATGGCTTGGGTCTTGTTATCTTACCGACTCGCGAACTTGCTATACAAGCAGACGAGATGCTTCACAAAATAGCCGGTTCCCTTGGATTGGCAACTGCCGTTCTAATAGGCGGAGAACCCATAAGAAAACAAATGGGGGCTTTGCGCAGAAGGCCAAATATTATTATCGGCACTCCCGGCCGACTCGTCGATCACATTAATCAAGGAAGTTTAAAGTTAGATTCAGTTAAAATCATTGTCCTAGATGAAGCAGACAGAATGCTCGATATAGGATTTGCGCCGCAAATAAAAAAAATCTTCCAGTACATACCCGCCCAAAGACAAACCCTGCTTTTTTCCGCAACCATGCCGGCAGAAATAGTAAGTATAGCCAGCAAGTATATGACCTCCCCAGTCAGAGTTGAGGTTGCCCCAGCCGGAACCGCCGCTGAATTGGTAGATCAGGAAATATTTTTGGTGAAAAAGGATGAGCGCTTAAATCTTTTGGCAAAAATTTTAGATGAAAACAAAGGAACAGTACTTGTATTCTCGCGTACCAGACATGGCGCCCGCAAGATTTGCATGGCAATACGAGATATGGGGCACAAAGTTGCCGAAATACATTCTGACCGATCGCTTGGTCAACGAAAAGAAGCTTTAGCCGGATTTAAATCTAATTTATACCGCATTCTTGTCGCTACAGACATAGCCGCGCGCGGCATTGATGTAAAAAATATTACCTTGGTAATAAATTTTGACTTGCCCGATAATACTCAGGATTACGTTCACCGCATCGGTCGTACCGGCCGCGCCGGCGAAAAAGGTCGTGCGATATCATTTGCCATGCCAGACCAAAAACGTGACGTCCGAGACATCGAAAGACTCATCCGCAAAGAAATACCGGTCACCACTCACGGCAGTCCATTAACATCTTTTGACGCTCCTGCCATACGAAGTTTTGGTAATAGTAGGCATATGCGACAATCCCCTCGTCGCTGGCGAAGAATGTAACTACCGAAAATTCCGATCGCCAACAAATAAAAAGCCGATATCCATCGGCTTTTAAACTATTATAAAAACTTACCAACTTACACGAGTTTGGCTTTGTTCACGCATAAATTGCGGCAAATAGTAAGGACCTCCGGCACCCTTACCCGTAGAACCAGATCCCCTCCATCCGCCAAACGGCTGGAAACCGGGCCATGCACCGGCAGTCGCACCATGCTCTCGATTAGCATAGGCAACGCCTGCCTGAATATTTTTAAAAAACCACTCTACCTCATCACTATTACCAAAGAAGCCCGCCGTTAAACCATAGTCGGTGTCATTCGCAAAATTCATTGCTTCATCAAGAGAATCGACTATCCCAACCATAACAATCGGCAAAAACATCTCATGTTTCCACAAAGGATGTGAAAATTTAGACTGAGCGATGGTTGGCTGACAAAAATACCCGCTATCTAGTTTTCTGGTAAAAACACGATGACCCCCAGAAAGCAATCCGCCGTCACGATTCAATGAAGTTGTATAACTTGAAAACTTACTACATGCCTCTTCACTTATAACCGGTCCAAACCAATTTTTACGATCCGTCGGGTCTCCAATACTAATGTCCCGCGTAAGAGCGCAGAGTTTCTTCAAAAAATCTTTAGCGACAAGACGCTCAACATATACCCTCGAACAAGCCGAACATTTTTGTCCTTGCAATCCAAATGCTGAACGCATAACACCAAGTGCAGCCCTGTCAAGATCAGCATTACGACTGATAATTGCGGCGTTTTTGCCGCCCATTTCAGCAATGCACGGTCTGGGGTATTTACCTTCGGCAAACTTACGATAAATATTCATGCCCACATCATATGATCCAGTAAAAGTAACACCGCCAACATCGGGACTTTTGATAAGCGCCTCACCAAGAGTGCGCCCACTACCAGTAACATAATTAAACACACCATCAGGAATTCCAGTATCTCGAAATACTTTCGCAATTAAGAATCCGCTGTAGGATGTTAGAGTTGCGGGTTTAAATATTACGGTATTTCCTGCGAGCATAGCCGCGGCACTTGGACCGCCAGCCAATGCAAACGGAAAGTTAAACGGCGAAATAACCACCCATACACCATAGGGTTTAAGCATATGCACATTGCGACTTTTTACGCCCTTAATGGGGTCATTAGGAAGATATTCCACGTAACCGTTATTTCTCTCCATCTCATTACAATAATAATTTATGAGGTCCGCCGTCTCCTGCACTTCACCAAGAGCTTCGGTTCGATTCTTACCAACCTCCAAGGCAACGACGGAAGCAATGTCATATATCCGCTTTTCAATTAATTTGGCAGATGCACGAAGCAAATCTACGCGCTTGCTCCACTTCATAGAAGCCCAGCTAGATGCCGCTTTTAATGCTTCTGCCAATGCCATATCTGCCTCACGAGCCTCGCCGCTTGGAAAGCTACCAAGAAGCCAATGTTCGTTTATCGGGCTCCGACTTTCAAAAGATTTGTCGCAATAAACTTTTTTCTCACCGATTAACATCGGAAAACTTTGACCCAAAGTTGTTTTTGTGTAAACAAGGGCCTCATCAAATAGATTATGTACTTCTGTCGGAGGGTCAAACATCGTTGCATATGTTACCTTGAAATCAGTGCTATTTTTTTTCTTACCCATATCGCTCTCCACTCTCCATTATTATTAAAAAACCGCTAATAAAGTAGCACGCTATTTATACTCTGTAAATCCCATCCCGTCCGCCCGCCTAAAAAAATAGCACTACTTAGTGCTATTACTGTTAGATTCATCACTTTCATCAAAAACATCTAGAAAAGTTTTGCAAAATTCTTCACCGCCAATTTCCCAACAATAACCAATCAATGCCCCCATCAAAAAAATTGCTCTTAATTTTTTACCCCCGTCCATCTTTTGATTTGATAAAAATTCTACACAAACCGATTGCATATGATACATTAATTCCAAAACCAACTCTACACCAGCCCCATCATTCCTGAAAGACCACAAAGGAATCATCTTTTCCTTAAATTCTTCTTTGGTCACAAAACATCCTCAATGTTTTAAAATATCTAAAAATAATATAAACATATCTCAGCTAACACGTCCACACGTCAAATATCTTCATCTTATTTCAACGATGAGGACAACCAGCCCAGCAACAAGGTCGCCGCTTTCCCTTTTTAAGCTCTGCGGTCGTCCGCTCAATATGGCTCTTCCTCGTCTCCGATTTTTTAGTTGAAACAATCCAGCAAATCCACTCGTTTCGGGCAAGAGGCGTAATATCCTCCCACGCCGATCTCGCCACCAAATCAGTTACGAGGGCTTTATAAAGATCGGCTGGAATTTTATGCATGATTCTTTTTAATTTTACTCACAAAATAATGGATAATTGAGGCAATAATAGTCCAGTAAAAAATGAGGTAAATGGAAATAAATGGGGGCGGTGGATCGTCTTTTAAAAAATTAATCTGAGGCAAAGCCAAAGGTCCTATCAAAACAATTTTGATAGGTAGTATAATCGTGGATACGGCACTCTTCCATGCTATTGACGAGTCGCTACCAGTTCTGATAACAGAGTCGGGAGGCTTAGGAAATCCTCGAGGACCTGTTGTTCCCAAAAGTGAGGTAGTAATAAAAAGAAAGGTAAACCCACAAATAATGAAGATGCTAACGAATTTTTTCCTTGAAATATTCATTCTCATAACTTCTCTATAAAACTTCCCCAGTTATCAGCTATTGCATCACGGCATAGCTAAAAAGCACTCCGAATTTTTGGCACCATATAATTACCGTATCGTACCCCCTGAATGGTTCAGGAATTTCATAGTTCTGATTGCCAACATTTCCTTTGAGACGGCCTAGATTAATATATTTATCTAAACTTTTTAAATCATTCCCCGGGGTTTTTGATTCAGACAAATACACAAATAGGTCAGGACCATTCGTTACTTCAAAATTTTCAAAACGCAAATATCTTTTACCTTCCTGCTCTATGATCTGAGCGGTGCCAGATCCCTTATGAATTGGGTCAACTTCTACGAACTGTCCCCGAACTATCGTATTTAAACTATCGCTCATGCTGTTACTTGGCACGGGAAGAGATTCGCTAACTCTCTGCGTTTGAAAATAAGTATGAAAACGAAAATAAAATAGTTCGGCAACGACAACGATCAAAGTTAATACTATAATAACGACGGTTTTTAACTTCATATATACATTTAACCAGAAATCCACTCTAACGTCCACGATAAGTCAAATCAAAAAAAATAGATTTACTGGTTTCTTGAAACCGCCTCCAAGGCCGGCCTGCCTGTAATGAGCTCGCCGAATCTGTCGATCTAAATCGAAGTGCTAAAACCAGAGGAATCTAAATAAAAAACCCGCCAGATTAGCGAGTAAAGACAATATTTATCGCAGAATATATGTCTTGATAAAGGTTTGCAGCCATGACTGCTCAGTTGAGAAATAATACGTAACCCACATGACGGCATTAGCGATTACTGCACAACTGATGAAAGCCAATGTAATCAAAGTTTCCATTTCTCTAAAAGTCATTGCCATGTAAATTACGATAATTACACACAAAATAGTAAACCCCAATAATACTGGTACTTGGAAGAAGTAACCAAGAACAAATCCGACAAGAATCAAGAACCCATCCATGACCAATGCCATAATACCTCCTATGGAAATTCCGTTTTGGAGTGCAATTGTTTTTTTATTATATATTCTAAAATACACTTTGTCAAATCCTTGTATCCGTCCATAACATATGCGACTTCTCGGCCTGGGCTCTTAAAATAAAAATTCTTTTCCGACATCTCGGATACACTTATTTATGACTTTGTCGGGAGAGAATTAAAAAATTATCTAACTGGAAAGCCCCCTTTTTCTATTTTTTCCACCTCTTTTTGAGTAACAAACTCCCGCACATTCCACGGTGCAATGCCGCTTAAATCATAGTCGTCAGGATTAAGGCCGGCCTCTCTGATTTTACTTTCAATAATAGATGTTGCGACTTTGTCGTATATAAACCAAACTACATAACCAGTAATTGCAATTGCGATCAGAATAAACAGAAGCTTTGTAATTTTTTTGAAAAGATTGTTCATTTTATATGTAGTAGGACTTATGCGTTTGGCCAAGTTCGAGGCAAAACCGAGCATCGAAGCGAGCCATAGTAAACTATGGTGAGCGAGAAGCGTAGGTTTTAACGAAGAAATTGGTCAAACCCGAAGGGCTTGAGACAGACCAAGCCCATAAGTTCTTGGGCTTCCTGACTCAAGCGCTAAGTTCTATATGGTATCATTTTTTAATCAACGTGTCAGCATTTGTGTGGGCAAAGTTTTCCTGTACTGCCGGAGCAAGGCTTCCTATAAGAGCTCGGCTGTATTCTTCTAAAAGCGCGCTGACCTCGCGATCAAAATGGGTTTCAGAGCAACGATCAGTGCCCCTGAGAAAACGGTCTGGGTATTTTTCAATTATCTTTTGATAATATCCTAAATCTGTTTGAAGTTGTTCCTTGAAATGAGCTTTCAGATAAGGCAACATTTCCTCTTTTG
>JBBUDS010000063.1:0-7436 GCA_038057175.1 Patescibacteria group bacterium | reverse complement strand
ATGGAGATAGAACACCTAATCCATCATTAGCTAATTTGATAGAAATTTTAGCCTGTGGGCAATATATTTATGATAAAGTAAAGCTTTCATCAAAGGCTGATGATTATTTAACCTTGCTTATAAGAAATACTAATCCGCCTGATTCAAGTAAGTCCGACGAAACAGTTGCCGGTTCATCAGAGTTGATAAAATTTGTTGAAGAGCATGTTAGATTTGGGGCCAGTCCCAGAGTAAATTTTGCACTTGAGGCCGTCGCTCGAGTGAGGGCTTTTTTTTCGGGAAGCAACATCATTAAGCCGGAGCATATTAAGGAGGTTGCCTCAGAGGTGATATCTCATCGCTTACGTTTAATGCCGGGAGTAGAGTTTAGCACTTCAAAAGAAAGTGTTTTCCAAAAAATTTTGGAACTGACGGAGATTCCCAAGTGGCAATAAAAGCAAAGGATATTTTTTCTGAATTAAGGGCTATTACTAAGCCTACCTATCGTGACAAGATTAATAATTTTATGATCGCCGATACCAAGAGCCGCTTAGTTGGAAATGGTTACGAGATTCACAATATAAGAAAATGGCAGCCCGGAGATCCTTTGGAGCATATTGATTTAGAAGCTAGCTTAGCAACCTGGCCTAAGGAATTATATATCTTGGAAATGTTTGAAACAAAAAGTTCCCCGGTGATTTTTATAGCCGATATCTCGCCATCTATTTTTGTAAGAATCGATCAAGGCGGGGGCAAACTCAAGCTCTTATTGCAATTAATGGGTGCCATAGGGCTTGGCGCCAATCGTCTTTCTAACCCTGTTGGAGTTATGTGTTTTTCGGACAAGGTTGAGACCTATATGCCACCCAAGCTTGGACCTAGCTGGCTTTATTATATGATAAACGTATTGTGCTCCAAGGCCATGGTAGAGGAGAGGCCTAGTTTTAAGAAAAATATAAAACAGGCGTTTAATTTGAATTCTGTTCTTAAATTTTTAGTAGCAAGGTTGTCTCTTAAAAAGTGCTCGATAATTATATTGTCTGATTTTACTGATTTTATAGGCGGGCAAGCGGAATTTGATCTTAAGATTTTAAAAATTCTTTCATTTGTCAATAATTTTAATGTAATATGCATTTTTTTGGATGAACCAGAAGAATTTTTGTGGGCAAGAGGTTTTGGTACTGTTGCCGTACTAAATGCTGAAACTGGGAGAGTGGAGGAAGTTAAGGCTAGTGATGCCGGTAAAGTTCGCGGTCGGTTTGTTGAGAAAAGAGAAGATTTGAGGCGACAGCTTGAAAAGATCGGCATTGATTCAGTCGTTGTCAGTTATGGCAACCATTTTAATGACGTAGCTCAATTTTTGTCTGAAAGACAGGCGAAATCAGTATAAATAGTATTAAACCCGATAAAGTTATCGGGTTTTATAGTTAGCAAGCTTTTTAAATTATGCTGGTTTGACGGCAAGAAATATTTCTTGTAGTCTTGTGGCAAACGGAACCTTAAAAATTAAGGAATAAAAATGTTAAAAAGATTAAATTCCGAACTTCTTATTGCTGTTTGGCTGGCGATGACCATACCCGTGATGGCTCAAGAGCAAGAAATGATCGTTACACTTTCTGATGTTTCGACTAGAGTTTTTACTACTTGGCAGGAAGTCAGGCTTGTTTATACATTGCATTGGCTAGATGGTTTTGAGCCTCAGCTTGATTTGGCTAAGCTAGAAAATATGTCGTTCGGATCTTTAGAGCCGGATCCAACAAAAAAGAAAAATATGGAAATAACGAACCAGCGTCGACATGGAAAAGAAAATTATGTTGATCTGGTTTATAGTTTCAGACACATCGGTGAAAAGAAGGGCGATATTATTATTCCAGAGCAAGTTTTTCATTATATTAAACTACAAGAAGGTAAGTCACGGGATGGGCAGGCGGTCTTGCAAGTTAAGGCACCGGGCATTCTTTTAGATTACAGAAGTGTTTTAACTAAAGACGCCGACGATATAATGGACCGTATTGATTTCGGATCTTTTCAGCGGATAAGTTTTCTTTGGAAGATTGGCGCTGTTTGCGGTTTTTTGCTTACCTTTTCTGCCGCTCTGCTTTTGATATTCAAAAGTCCATTTAGATTGAAGGTTGGTGCTGACGGCTCCACGGCCTTGGGTAATAATGCAGGCGTAATTAAAGATCAGCCACCACTGCCAGAGGATGCCCTCGATTCGTTTATTGTCGAATTGGAGAAAATTCAATTGGATGTGGCAAAAGATGTTGAGAAGTTTAACTATTCTGAAGCTAGGAGCAGGATATTCAACGGTCTTTACGGTTTGTTGATTATTTTTATACCCGGTAGCATGAAATCTGATTCTGTAGCCGACCTAAGTTCTAGGATTTTAAACATTAAGGACGGTCGCCAGAAAAAGCTACTTGTGGGTTTGGTTAAGTGGTTGAAACATTGGGAGTCGGTGCTTTACGGTGAAAGTAAAGATTATAATTTTAGTTACGAACTGGGCTATGTAAAAAAGATAGCGGAGAATCTTAGACAGAAAAACATTTTCTGGTTTAATGTAGCGACGCGGCGTAGATTTTATAAAAACAGTCTTACTAGTTTATTTAATCGGATTAAATCAGCGATTAGATGGAGGAAGAGATGAATCTCCTTCAAAGAATATCCGATCTTATCAGGGTTGATTTTATTGATTTCATGGCTACGGATTGGTCTTTGGTTAAATTCAAACAAGGTAATTTTGTTTTTTGGGCCGCGATTATAATGTTTGCGGCTCTTTTGTTAAGGATCAGCCTAAGATTATTACGTGGCAGAATTGAAGGAAGTTATTATCAGCATTCCGGATATGCATTTGATCGCAAGAATAAACCCGGCGCTTTCTATTTTATTTTAAGATCAATATCTTTAGTTTTTGTTTTTTGTGGCACCTGTTTTCTTTTTATTGCTATTGCCGATCCTTATATAAATCTTGTTTCTAAAACAGAATTCGTTGAATCACGGGAAATATTCTATCTTCGTGACGTTTCGCCTTCTATGGGTTGGAGATTTAGAAATTGGAACAGATCGAGAGCGGAGATAGTTCAGGAATTCCTTTTAAAATTAATAGCTTCAAGGCGTGGCAGCGGAGATAGGTCTGCCTACATGGTTTATATGCGAGAACCAAGATTAGTCATTGACTTCACTACAGATTTCGAGAGCCTTATTTTTAGTGTTGCCAACGGACCTCAAGTTATTGCTGATCCAGATTCGCCAAAACTATATCCCGGGATATTTATAATTAAGGATTTTACAGCAGAACCATTCGGGGGGGGCTCTGATTTGGCCAGAGGTCTAGAGGCCGTCGTTAAGCTTTTTGATCAGAGGGGTGACAAAAAGATAAGCGAGGTGATTGGTGGCAGCACCTCAATTCGCAGACGTTCAGTTGTTATTATTACAGATGGCGCATCAGATTATGATCCGGAAGCGCAGTTTAAAGAATTAAAAAAGAAGAACATTGTTCCGTATCTAATTTTTATTGATCCTGACAAAGCCATGGAAAGAATGCTTGGCGATGAAAATAAAGCCAAGCTTCCGGAGCAATTGCTAAGGCAGATTAAAGCATATGGAGGTGACTATGCCATGGCAACCGATTTGGATGCTCTTTCAAGGGTTGGCCAGAGATTAAATTTATTACACGCTTCTATTTTGGGTGTTAAAATTCATGCTGCGGAAGAACATATTTATAGAAGGCCTCTTGGCGTAGCGCTGGCGTGTTTATTATTGGCGGCACTGGCCAGATTGGTATTTTATGGGTTTTATAGGACAGTATAAATTAAAAGCAGTTTTAACTGCTTTTTTAATTAAGAATGTGCAAAAGAAGTCTCTTTTATACGTTCTAAGTTACGGTCCCCTTTACTTTTTTAAAATGTAGAGTACTTATATAATTAGCAACTTAAAAAATGCCGGAGGAAACGTGGCGTGGAATAAGAGAAATAGAGCATATAAATTTATGGCAGCTATTGTTACTGGAGGTTTTTTGTTGTTTTTTTGGATGATTCCTTATAGAGTCGGACAGTTTTATGAAAGCCTAGATAACTATAGCGGTCAGGTTTCGAGAGGGGATCAGGTTGCATCGAGGGAAGGCCTTACAGAATTAAAGTATTTTTATGATCTGAATAGTAAACTTAAGATTGTATGGTTGGATTGGGTGGCGCACAAGTATATTTTTTCAGATGCAGTTTATTATGATGCTGCTTATCAATATATGACAGGACGATACGATAAGATTTTGGAGGGATCACTAAAAGAAGACGATGGATTCTGGGCATCTTTTCTAAAGGGTAACTCTAGGTGGCGAATTGCTCAGGGAGTATATGCCCAAGGGGCGTCGTTATCGGGCGCAGATAGTGAAAAAATAAAAAAACAAGCCGATGAAATGGCCGCTTCAACTAAAGATGATTATGAGAGAGCCATCAGAAAAGATGTCAATTCAATTTTTTCAGTAAAATGGAACTACGATCAGGTTACTGACCCGTCGGCTCGCGCAGCTGGATTGGCGCCTAAGCCGGCTAAAGTTAAGTTGGTATTAGGTCGAGGGTCTAAGAAGGGCGATGGCAAGGGCAAGGATGATGGCAAGGGTAAGGGCGGCAAGCCTTTAAAAGAGGGCCTTGATGTTGAAGGAGAAGAAGAGGGTAGGCCTAGACATACTCCAAGGAGGCCCGGGTGAGCAATGTAATTAGGGGCTGGTTTGAGGGTCTATATTTTTTACAACCAGTATATTTCGCTTTTGGTTATCCGTTACTTATCGTTTTTATTGGAATTATCCTTTTTTTGTGGTTAAAGCTTTTTTTTAGACCAAAAAAATCCGAACATTCAAGGTATTTATTGATAGGCAACGATGCGGTTTGGTTGGCAGTCTTTACTATCGCTTGTTTGAGTGTAATTGCTTTGGCTGGACCTAGAATAGGAGATGGTTATACATTGAACCGCGGAGGTAGTGTCGATGTTGCTTTTCTTGTGGACACCTCTTTTTCTTTAGTAGCCGACGATCTTAGGCCGACGCGACAGGAAGTTATTAAGAGTTTGCTTTTGGATTTGGTCGCGAAAGATATTTTTATTGGCAATGACAGAACGGTTTTATTTACCTTTGGAAGCAATTCTAACTGGCGAATGCCACTCTCCGAAGACTTGCGATTGTTTTCAGCCATGGTCGCAGATATTAATCACCCGACGATTTATGAAGAAGAATTTCAAACTAGTACCGACTTTTCTGCTGTATTAGAACATATACCCAAGTGCTTTGATAGGCAGGATGGATTTGTAAATGAAAGACGACGAGAATTTAATCTTAAGCAGTATAATAATAATCGCATTGCTATTTTATTGAGCGATGGCAATGATGAAGGCGGGGGAGACTTACTGTCTAGTACCAGAGAGCTTAGGCGGAGGGGTATTAAAGTATATACCATTGGTGTCGGCACAGAAATTGGCAAGCGGATTGTAGTTAAGGCCCGTAATATTAATGATTCAAGCAAGGTGGATACCATTAATATTAAAACTACTTTAAAAATGAAAGATTTGGAGGCTATAGCCAATGCTACCGGAGGAGAAGCATTTATCTTAAATTCCGAAGAAAAGATTCCATCCCTCAAAGCTTTTATTAAAGATGTTATTAATAAAAACCGTTCTTCTCTACCGCGTTTGGCGTATTCTGATGGTGGGCGTGATGTTTGGTGGGAAGTTTTGGCTATACCCTCGGTGTTATTGGCGCTTTTAATTATTATGAGGGCGCACCAGTAACATGTGGGGCATTGATATTGACAAAGATTATAGATCTGTTAATCTGAGCGTAGTTGTTTTAAACGTAACAAAGAGGTTCTCACCATGCGACATTTGTCTATTTTCGGTTTAGCTTTTTTATTAAATCTTTCAATCGCTTTTTCGCAGGCTCAATCTAAGACTTCGACCATTGTTCAATCTCAGGCTCTGAAAAATGATCATTGTGATCAGGAGAAGAAAATTTCCGATCTTCCACCCACGATATTTAGTAAATCGTTATTTGGCAGAGCATTTATTGACGACAAGAGGGTTCCCACAAAGAGTGGGACGGCAGTGCGGTTTAATATGTTTTGGGGTCCGGTTAAATTCAAGCCGATTCAGCATGCGCCCAATGCCGGAAAGGAGCGTTGTCACAATTTTAAAAAGGGTGGCAAGGAACCAAACTGTAAGTGTTGGGGTAAATATCATCCGGACTATGACAAATGCAAGCCTCCTCAGGAAAGTGAGGATATAAAGTGTACTAATTATTGTCACAGTACGATGTGCGATTGCCGTATAAAGTGCAATCCATAGCTAATTTTTAAACAAGCCCACGATAGTGGGTTTTTTTATTTGATTGATTTATGTTTGTAGACATGATATAAGTTTTACTGTCAAGTTCTTAAAAAAATAAGGAATTAGTATGAAGTTTAGATTTAAATTTTTCATTCTGCCTATATTGTTATGCTTATTAAACGGTAGTGATTATTCAGCTGGAGTTGTCGGTGGCACTATAAATAATTATAACCAGTTGCTTAAAAGTCCTAATAATAACTGGCTTACTTATGCCGGCGACTACAAAGCAAATCGTTTTAGTCCGCTGACTCAGATAAATTCCCAGAACATATCTCATTTGGCCCCAAAGTGGGTGCATAGCTTAAATGGTTCAAGAGACCTAAGGGTGACGCCGATTGTAAATGATGGAGTTATGTATGTTACTAATGTAAATGAAGTGCATGCTCTAGATGCTGCGACCGGTGAAAGGATGTGGTTTTGGACTATTAACGATGGCCCACGTTCAGGTTTAAATCGTGGAGTAGGGATATTTGGTGATAAAATCTTTTTTGTTACTGAGGATTGTTTATTGGTGGCGCTGAATCGCCATACCGGTAAGCTACTTTGGCAAAAAAAATATGCTGATGAAAAAGAAGGCTACTATGCAACTTTGGCACCTTTGGTTTTGAGAGATAAAGTGATAGTGGGGGTTTCTGGAAGTGATAACGGCATTCGCGGATTTTTAGCTGCATTTTCTGTTGAAGATGGAGAGGAGATGTGGCGTTTTTGGACCGTTCCTAATCGTAGCGGAGCCTCTACGTGGCTTAATGGATCTTACGATCCAGATTCAAATATTATTTATTGGCCTACTGGAAATCCTTGGCCGAACTTTGATAAAAGTTCACGTCCGGGTGATAATCTATATTCCAACAGTATGCTGGCGATTGATGCTGCTAACGGCAAACTCAAGTGGTATTTTCAGTTTACGCCGGGCGATGCTCATGGTTGGGATGGAGCCGCATTTCCGGTTCTGGTTGATATGAATTGGCGCGGTCAACCTAGAAAATTATTGTTACAGGCAAATCGCAATGGATTTTTTTATGTGCTTGATCGAGTGACCGGAAAATTTTTATTCGGCAAGCCTTTTGTTAAAAAAATTAATTGGG
>JBBUDS010000062.1:3624-24820 GCA_038057175.1 Patescibacteria group bacterium | reverse complement strand
ACTATCCATCCGCTACTTGCGCAAATTTTAAAAGAAATCCCATCGAAGCCGGTCACCCCCTTTGTTTTAACGCTCTTTCCATATTCCTTTGTACTTCTCGCTTGATAATCTTTTCACGCTTATCTCTCTTCTTTTTACCACGGCCAATTCCAACTTCAAGTTTAATTAAACCATTCTTATTATACAACCTTATAGGCACCAAAGTCAACCCACGCTCTAACGATTTCGCGCCGAGATATTTAATTTCTGATTTTTTAAACAACAACTTACGCGTTCGCTGTGAATCGTAATCGCTAGATGCATTACCCGCCTGATATGGAGGAATGCTCGCACCCAATAGCCAGGCTTCGCTACTGCGCCCTGAGCCCGTCGAAGGGCCCAATATCTTAACATACGCCCCCTTTATCGAGGCACTACCTCGCTTAACCGATTTAACCTCCTGTCCAGTTAACACAAGTCCGCCCTCCAGCGTTTCCAATATCTCATAATCAAATCTCGCTTTTTCATTTGTGGCATAAACTGACATGAATTTAGTATATCAATCTTACTCAAATAAAAAAGCCAGCTCTATAGCTGGCGACTCTTCAAACTAATCATAGAGGTGACTATAATATACGTACCTATAGTATCCGCAGTCTGGACAAGATTTAGTGCTGCCTCTCCCTGTACGTGTTTTTTGTAAATTGGGATGCGCGCAACTTGCTTTAAGTTTTATTAGTTCTATTTTTTTGATTTCGATTTCTCCTGTCAGCCTATCAATTTCTCGTTCTATTGCAATTCTTGTGGTCTGTATTTCTAAAGGCTCGGGCATGTTCTACTTCGCTTTTATTACATCTTTTAGAACTTTCGTAATAATACCTCGGCAACCAACGAAGTCAAGACGACGGAATCATCTTGATCGAGAGTCCGCAATCACAAAAAGCGGGAGCGTAGCGGTCTTTATCGTTCGCAAATTGCTAAGTAAACTGCAAACCCCGCCGTAGCGGGGTGGGTTGCCCGGCGAAGGTGGGTATTTTTTGTGAGTCCGCCAGTCGGCGGATCGAACAAAAAGACTTCATGTAGCCGGACAGCCGAGCATTTTGCTAAAATTGTAATTTTTGTGATTAGCGGGCGGAGCATTACTTGCGTTCCTCACTTCAGTATTTCCTCGCCTTCGCTCGTCAACCAAATCTTTCCATCACTTTCTTTCCTCCAAGATTGTCTTCACCTTCATCGTCTTATCCTTGCGCATAACCGTCATTTCAATTTCATCACCAACACTGGCAGTTTGTATTAGATCAGCAAGCTCTCTTTTTTCTGTCAGCCTCTCTCCATTTATTTCCAAAACGATATCGTTTTCACGCACACCAGCCTTATCGGCAGGGGAGTCAGCAACCACAGCTTCAGTACCCGGAACATGATCTTTAATAACCAGCGCGCCATAGTCAACGGGGAGCTGATACCTACTTTTTAGATCCTTGTTAAGCATCACATAACGCAATCCGATAAAAGGCCTGACTATTCTTCCAAATTTTATAATATCCTCCAGATCAGCCTTAGCCCAGTTTATAGGCAAGGAAAAGCCAATGTTTTGAGCACCGAAAATTATAGCAGTGTTAATACCTATAACCTCACCGTCTAAATTGATAAGCGGACCGCCAGAATTACCTTGATTAATGGCAACGTCAGTTTGAATAACATTACGAAGATGCTCCATCTCACCGCCCTGACCCATAGAAGCCGATATCTTGCGACCCAATCCCGAAACGATGCCCTTAGATACGGTATTAGTAAAAAGTCCAAGTGCATTACCTATGGCAATCACTGTTTGACCAAGCTCTATTCCATTAGAATTACCCAGCCTTACCGGAGACAAACCCTTTGCATCTATCTTTAATACGGCCACATCATTAATAGGATCACGAGAAATAACCCTGCCATGATATTCCTTTTCGTCTTCAGTAATTATGGTGTACTCCGAATCCGGATCAAAAACAACGTGTTTGTTTGTCAAAACCAAACCGTCTGGGTGAACTATAAAACCAGAGCCGCCACCTATTTTGACCTTCTCTCCCTCATGTTTATCATGAGGATCATGTGGATGAGGCATTATCCCCATCTGGTCATCACCGTCTGGCATGGGCATATCCTGTCCGGGTAAACCGAATGGCGAAAATGGACCAAAAAATGGAACGAACGGCGTTCGTTTTATTTTCGGCATATTTTTCGATATGACAATGCTCACTACCGAAGGTAGTGTCTTTTTAACTGCATCGATTGTTCGCTGTTCATATTCAATCATCGAATAATTTTAACATAACGCTCAAAACTCTTGCAATAGTTAAATCATTAAAAATATACAAACAACATGATCGTCTCCCTAATTCTCAAATTAGAAACTTAACTAAAAAAATTGACTTATTTGTATTATCAAGATAACTTAAATCAAAATAGGCACCTTAAAAACTCCTGCCAAGCGAGGAATAAATGAGATACGAGATTAAGGTTGGGAAACCATTGGCTAACGGCTTCAGATATTACAGCCAATATGATCCTAGCAACTCAGCTAACCTTGCCGGAATTGCAGTTAAGGCCGGCTCAATCCATTCTCCGCCCAACCTAGTTGGCCTGCCACATCTGGTAGAACATGTTGTTGCGCGTGAATCATTAAAATATGACCGCAAAAAGGTAGAGCTAATGACGTTGGCCCAAGGTGGTCCGGATGGAGATATAAATATAAGAATCGACAGAATAAGTACTTTTTATGGATTTGAAAGCTTTCTCAAAAGAAAAAACATGCTTATTTATTTTGATATGCTAGCCCATCTGGTGCATGACAATATTGTAAGCAGGGAGGGGGTAGATATAGAAAAGGCGGCTGTTAAAAATGAGTACTTCTTGCGAGAGCAAGATTACATGCCCGGACTTCTGGATTCTTTAGTTCACGAAGCTATGTATGCTGAAAATCCGGCACGTCTTCGCATAGATTGCACCCTGGATAGTCTTAAAAAAATTTCGGCACAACATGTCAGACGTTTTATAAAAAAATATTATACCGCCAGCAACATGTTCGCTATTTTTATGGGTCCCTCTTTTGAAAATGCCAAAGAACTAACCCAGCGCTACTTTGCTGATTTACCCAAATTAGCAGCACCCATCCTCAACCATAACAAGCTTGACGATTATCCAACTTTAAAAAATATAAAATCTTTGGACATCACAAGAGATATAGGACAATATTACTTAGCCATTGCCTTTCCAACTGAACCAAATAAAGACAATGAAACAGAGGCAATCCAAATATTAGCTGACATCTTATCTTTAAGATTATACATGCGGCTGCGGGAAAACAATCGCAACCCTGAAGCTGGCACATATCGTACGCCAGTAGAGATTTCCCGCTCTCATATTCACGGGATAATTTACCCATGGTTTGCTACGATCAGCAAAGATTACAGTTTATTTGGTGAAAGCATAATCTTGAAAGAATTAGCCAGACTATGCAACGAACTTGTCGATGGCATCGAGCTTGAAGCGGCGCGTAAATCTTTGGACAATAAATATTTGGATGCTTTCAAAAACACTCCGGCGATATTAACAGAAATGGTTATAGAGTCAGTCTGTAGTGGAGATACTGACCTGACAAATTTGCATTCATTCAGAAATCGTTTATACAAAGTAACTCGCAGAAAATTACGCGATATCGCTAATAAATATTTTAATAATAAAAGCTATCTTCGTGTAACTATCGGACCAAACTAAACTCCTTTCTGGGGAGTTTTTATTTTTTAATAACCCCGGCTGGACTTAAAATGGATATTGCGCTAGTCTTGGCAAATAATTGCTTCTTAAAAATTAGGTGAAAAATGTTTTCAAGCAAATTCCTAGACTCAAGATTCAAACCTTTGCGCAAAAAACCGCCTGCCACCTTTACCGAGCAACTGAATGCGTGTGATAGGGCAAGGTTCTCACAAATACACAGCAACACGACTGTTTTTGCCCTAATTTATAAGGGTGGAGTGTTGGTGGCTGGAGATCGACGCACTTCTGGTGGTTACTTAGAAATAGTTTCGGACGAAACCACCAAGGTTCGCCGTGTAACCGATCACTCGGTGATAGCAGCTGCGGGCTTCTGCAATGTAATTAGTGACCTAGAAGATAGCTTATCGTCCGTCTGCAATAAATTCAGGAGCTTGTACGAGAGAGATTTATCACCGGATGGTCAGGCTAATTTTTTAAGACAGCTATTGGAATCATGGTGGTTTTTTTCTATGTACTCTTGGTACTGGGTAGTTGGAATTCCAATTTTGGCCGCCTTTGATATTAAAGAAAATAGACCCAGAATTTTCGCTTTTGATGAAAGTGGATATTATTACGAACCAAAATTTTTTGGCGGAACTGGATGCGGATTTGAAACTATCAAAGGCTTAGTACACGATCTTTGGAAACCAGACATGACTGAAGGAATGGCGATTCTTATTGCCATGAAAGCGATGTTGCAGTCAGGAGCGCTAAGCTCTGGGGTAAGTGATACCAGACTATACCTGCCCACAATCGGAATCATAGACAAAAACGGTTTTAGGCTGATATCTGACAAGGTATTAAAAGTTGTAAAAGATACCCTAGTAAAACAAACGGAGAGCCTGAAATGAGCGACATCCTAACCGTAATGGCTTTTAAAAAAAAGATGGTAGTTGATTCTCTTTCAAAAAGTGCCGGACTAGTAATTAGAGGAAAGCAATGCATGGTTGTAGTACTTAAATCTATGCACCCCTTTGTCTTTCAAAAATCACCAGAAGGAACGGATCTTATTTTTATTTGGGCTGTCAGTGGTTCAGAAGCGGATATCCGCAACTATAAAATAGCATTGAATAATTTTCTAGCTGAATTTTATAGTACTTTTTCCAAAAGAGACTTGAATGTGCAGGTTGTGCATGATTTTACAACAAGCTATTTAAGGCAGAAATTTTACAACAACAAATCAATGGAACCGGCTATTATAGAATTTATACTGGCTGAAATAACAGAAAATAGAATGCTTTTTTATACCATAAACCACGAGGGTAATTCTGAGCTCTTGTTCCAAGAAAATAGCGGCATTGATGCCATTGGTTGCGGAGACAGCGAAGCTAAACGCGAGCTCATTATTAAATTAAGTGAATTGAAAATGAAAAATCTAAGTGCCGATAAAATTATCAAAAAAACAGAATCCCAGCTAAAATCATATTCTGGCGAATTTTGTGGGTTCTCATTTATAATAGAAGATAAAAAAATAAAAAAAAGACGCTCATAGGCGTCTTTTATATTTACTGACAGAACACCACGAGCGGAAGCTCGTGGATGAATGTCAGCCCGTAAGTTGCCCGAAGGGCAACTGGAGGTAAATATATAGACCCTGCGCAGTTGCGCAAGATTCAAATGAGCGCAACTGCGCAGAAGGTACGTAAGTACCACGCCCGTAAGGGCGTAGGTCTCTATATTTGTGTTTTTATGATAGGATTTATATGTGATTAAAGAAAAAATAAAAACTCTACTTGGAAATATACTTACCTCACTGGCAGACAAAAATAATTGGTCTGATTTTAAAATTCAAGAAATTGTAATCGAGCGTCCGACCAATATCGAATTTGGCGATTATACGGTTAACATTGCCTTTGGTCTAGCCAAACAACTTGGCAAATCGCCGCAAAATATAGCTCAAATATTGGCTGACGAAATTAATAAGTCCAAACCGGAAGAAATCGAAAGGGCAGAGTCCGTGGGCGGGTACATTAATTTTTTATTGAGCGCCGGATTCGTCAGGAGTCAGCTAGCAGAAATTTATAAAAATCGTGATTCATTCGGTATGTCAAATGTTGGTGCTGGACGCAAAGTTATTGTTGAATATTCATCAGTAAATATAGCCAAGCCTATGCACGCCGGTCATTTACGAAACACTTTGCTAGGAGATGCTCTCGCTAATATTCTCGCATTTCAGGGATACGAGGTTATACGTTGGAATTACTTAGGCGATTGGGGAACACAATTCGGTAAGATTATAGCAGCTTATAAAAGATGGGGAGACGAAAGTATGGTTGAGTCTGACCCGATTAAAAACTTAGTTGAACTATATGTTAGGTTCAACAAAGAAGCCGCGGACAATCCTGACCTTGAGCGCGCTGGCCAAGGGGAATTTAAAAAACTCGAAGCTGGCGATGAAGAAAATCGAAGGCTTTGGGAAATGTTTGTTAAAAAATCTATAGAGGCGCTCAAGGAAATATATGCCAATTTGGATATACGCTTCGACACCTATATCGGTGAATCTTTTTATGAATCTAAATTAAAAACGTTAGTGGGTGGGCTATTAGAAAAAGGCTTTGCCAAGGTCGGAGAGGGTGGCGCGATAATTATTGATCTGGAAAAATATGGTTTGCCGCCAGGTCTAATCCGCAAGTCTGATGGTGCCACCCTATATATGACCAGGGATATTGCCAACCTCGAATATCGTTTAAGCGAATTTAATCCCGAAAAAATTATTTATGTTGTTGCAAACGAGCAAGCATTACATTTCAAGCAACTTTTTGCGATTGCTGAAATCTTAGGACTTAATGAAGCAGAACTTAAGCATGTCAGTTATGGTTTAATCCTAGACGAAGATAATAAAAAACTTTCTACCAGAAAGGGTAAAATGATTACGGCTGATAGCATAATAGGCGAGAGTGTAGACAGGGCCGAAAGTATAGTTAGAGAAAAAAATAAGGAACTGTCAAACGAAAAGTGTCGCGAAGTTGCTAACGTTGTCGGTCTTGGGGCACTGAAGTACAGCATGCTCAAGGATCATACGCATAGTGATATTGTTTTCAGCTGGGAACGGATATTGGACTTTAGAGGTAATAGCGGACCGTATCTTCAATATACTTATGCGCGATTAATGGGGATACTTAATAAATCCAACCGACCAGAGTTATCGAGCTCGGACTTAGATAATTTAGTGGAAAAGACAGAGTTAGCGATTATCAAGCATTTAGTTGATTTTCCTGATATTGTTGTTGATTCAGGTAAAATGTATCTTACAAATAATCTTGCCTTGTATCTTTACGAGTTGGCAAACCTTGCTAACAGATTTTACGAAACTACTCCGATCATCAAAGACGAAGATGCATCTCGTCGGAATGCGCGCCTAGTCCTAATCTCGGCATCTGCCTCAACTCTCAAGTCCGGCCTGGAACTTCTCGGCATAAATGTTCTCGAGAAAATTTAATTGAATTTTTACTTAATTTTGACTATATTTTAATTACATTATGCCAGATTTTGAACTTCCCAAGTTAGAGGAAAAAATACTCAAGTTTTGGAAGGATCGTAAAATTTTTGAAAGAACCTTGGAAAATCGGAAGCACGGACGTCGTTTTGTGTTTTTTGAAGGACCACCATATGCCAACGGTCGCCCCGGCATGCATCATTTTTTTGGTCGTGCGATCAAGGATCTCTTTCTAAGATACAAAACAATGCGTGGTTATTTGGTAGAAAGAAAAGCCGGTTGGGACACTCACGGCTTACCAATAGAACTAGAAGCCGAAAAAAGGCTGGGCATAAAATCTAAAAGCGATATAGAAAAAATAGGTGTCGAAGCATTCAATCAAAGAGCCAGAGAATCAATATGGGAATATAAGGAAGAATGGGAAAAATTTACTCATCGCATTGGCTTTTGGATTGACATGAAGCATCCATACGTAACTTACGAAACAAACTACATAGAATCACTCTGGTGGGTAATATCTCAAATTGCCAAACGTAAATTATTGTACATGGGTCATAAAATACTGCCCTGGTGTCCACGTTGCGGCACCGCACTGGCTAGTCACGAGGTAGCACAGGGCTACGAAGATGTCACCGAAACTTCGGTCTATGTTAAATTTAAACTCAAGTTAAATCAAAAAATTGACGACATTGTTGTAGATAACATGACGTACATCCTCGCATGGACGACTACGCCGTGGACATTACCGGGCAATGTTGCATTGGCGGTCGGGAAAAATATTAAGTATCAAGTAGTAAGTACTAACGGGGGAAAAGAAAGATATATTTTGGCCGAAGATCTAGTAGGCAAAGTTATTAATACGAAATATGAAATACTACATACTATCTCCGGCAAGGATCTTATCGGCCTTGAATATGAACCACTTTTTAATGTCGCACTGCTCCAAACAAAAACCGCATATAAGGTTTATCCTGCCGATTTCGTAACTATCGAAGATGGCACGGGTATCGTACATACCGCAGTCATGTATGGTGAGGATGATTATCAATTAGGAATTAAGCTGGGTCTGCCGAAACACCATACCGTTAATGAGCAGGGTGAGTTTACTAAGGATGTTAAAGAATTTGCCGGTCAATTTGTAAAATCTGCGGAAAAAGGAATTATAGACTACCTGCAAAATAAAAACTTACTTTTTAAAACCGAACAATATACTCATTCTTACCCTTTTTGTTGGCGATGTAAGAGTCCATTAATTTATTACGCTCGCGATTCTTGGTTTATAGCCATGTCCAAGCTTCGTAAACAATTAGTCAAAAATAATAATAAGGTTAATTGGGTGCCCGCGCATCTCAAACACGGTCGTTTCGGTGAGTTCCTAAAAGAAGCTAGGGACTGGGCTATTTCACGTGAACGCTACTGGGGAACTCCCTTGCCAGTTTGGAAATGCGATGACTGCAACGAACAATTAGTTATTAGCTCACTTGAAGAATTGAACAGGCATCGTTACCGTTCCAGCAATACATTTTATATTATGCGTCATGGCTTAAGTGAAAAAGATGCTCATGACGGTCAATCTAGCATTTCAGCTGGTAAGCTAGATAAAGACATCTACAATTTAAGAGCGGAAGGTATCACTCAGGTAGAAGAATCATCAGAAAAACTAAAAGAGGCAGGCGGAGTGGATTATATTTATTCGTCACCATTTTTACGTACGCGTCAAACTGCCGATATTGTCGCCAAGAAATTAAATCTCAAAGTTCACATTGATGAACGCTTGCGCGAGCTTGATCATGGTAGCGTCTGCGAAGGCAAACAGCATTCTTATGAATTACTGGATAACGACTGTCTATCGCCAAATGAAAAGCCGACCATGGATACTAAATATGGTGACGGCGATAGCTGGCGTGATATAAAAAAACGGATGTTCTCAATTATCAATGAACTAAACCAAAAATATGAAGGTAAAAAAATTGTGTTAATTAGTCACGGTGATCCATTGTGGATACTGGAATCGTCAATCAAAAATCTATCGGATGAAGAAACATTAGTTAAAAAAGGGCTGCTGTACACTGCTTGGGGCATGTTTAAAAAAATTGAAGTAGATAATTATCCCTACAACGAAAACGGAAAGATAGATATGCATCGGCCATATATTGATTACATCGAACTGAAATGTCAGAAATGTAGTGGAAAAATGTCCAGGGTAAAAGACATTATGGATGTCTGGTTTGACTCAGGTTCAATGCCTTACGCCCAATGGCACTATCCATTTTCAGGTAAAAAACGCTTCACCGAAAGCTTTCCGGCTAATTTCATCGCTGAAGGCATAGATCAGACGCGTGGCTGGTTTTATACTTTACTGGCGGTCTCTACGGCACTAGGTAAAAGCGCACCATACAAAAATGTCGTCTCCTATGGACATATTCTTGATTCAAAAGGTAAAAAAATGTCTAAATCGATTGGTAACGTTACCGATCCGTGGGAAATAATTAACAAACTTGGCGTAGACGCGGCTAGGTGGTATTTTTACACAGTCAACGATTCTGCTGACCCTAAATTATTTTCTATAAATGACGTCAGTAAAAAATTAAATAGCTTCATACTAACCGTTCTTAACTCCCTGAGATTTTTCGAATTGTACGCTACAACGGTAGGCGCCCGCGGCAAACCGCTCAATAAGCCACTAGATATGCTAGATCACTGGATAATTTCTCGTCTAAACAGTCTTACAATGATCGTCGGTGAAAATCTCGATAAATATGACCTAGCTGGAGCGGCTAGACCCATTGAAGATTTTATAGTTAACGACCTGTCTAATTGGTGGCTGCGTCGATCACGTCAGCGCTTTCAAAAACCTAAGAATGCCGCAGAGCTGAAGCAGTCTTTGCTATTTTTAAAATATCTACTCACAGAAATAAGCAAATTGCTTGCTCCATTTACGCCATTTTTAGCTGAACATATATATAAAAAATTAGATAATCGCAAAGAATCAGTGCATCTTGAAAACTGGTCCAAAACTAATAAAAAATTAATTGATCTTAAACTTGAAAAACAGATGATCGAACTTAGGGAAGTAATAGCTATAAGCTTAGCTCAAAGAAGGGAACGGGGGATAAAAGTCAGACAACCGCTGAGCGCTTCTAAAATAAGCACATCCCAAGTAATCCCGCTTGCCCTACTTGATCTATATAAAAAAGAGGTAAATGTAAAAAACGTAGATTGGATTAAAAATCAGACTTCAGAAATAAACGTAGAGATAAATTTTGAAATAACTACACAGCTTCGTTTAGAAGGTTACGCGAGAGAAATAGTCAGACAACTGCAAGATATGCGCAAAGAGGCAGGCTATAGATTAAACGAGGAAGTTTTCGGAGTATGGTATTCTGACAACCCAGAGATTACTAAGACAATAGAAGATCATGGCAAAGAAATCATGAAAGACGCACTACTAATAAACTTTGATAAAAACCAACAATCAGAAAAAGTATTTGATATTAAAAAAGATTTTGACATAGCTCCTCAGATTAAAATCTATCTTGGAATTAAAAAATAGCGTCGCCACATAAATTCTCGGCAATAAGATCTATTTTTGCATAAATTAAAAAAATGGTGCTAGACTAAACGTAGATCATTTAAAATCAAAATAGGCTATTGAAATGACTAGGAATCAAAAGATTCTTGCGACCAGCCTGATTATAGTGGCAATTATTCTGGGCTCAGTTCCCACCTTTTTAATTCTCGAATACGGCGAAAAATGGTTGCCCATTTTAAATTTAAAACTAAATCCACTACAAACGTCCAGGCAAATACCTTTTGGCATCGTAGTTACCGACGGTGGGACTACGACCACAAAAATACCAGAGTTAACTGAACAGGAAAAAGATGTCCTAACGGGAAACCTTGGGGTGCTGTTCAGGGCACACACAAGTAATCTAGCCTATTATTTCAAATATCTCACAGTCGTTGAATCAAACACCAAACAGGGCGCTTATAATTTTATGATTATTTTCTCTAATGAACTACCGGAATTAATTTTTGAAAAAAACGTCAAAAAAATAGTCTGGGCCGGCCAAAGAATAAACTTTGATATAATTCACGGCCACATGTTATTAGCATTAAACGGAGTCTTGCAGTTTCGCAACCAAGAAAATTTGAATATTCAAGTTTTTTATTCAAATTCATTGCAACCAAAAACCATCAGAGAGCCACCCAATCCAAAAAAAACGCTTCCTAGTGAGGAGCTCTAGTAACTTATGTAATTAAAAACGGGCCTAGCCCGTTTTATTACGTAAATAAACTTCAAATTTTTAAATTCTTTTTAGAGCTAACTCCTCGTTCTCAGCTATATTGAATATCGTGTTTAGTCTCGAAATGCGTAGTTTATCATTAACCCTTTTAGTTGGATTAGCGTAAACCAATTGTATATTGCGTTTATTCAAAAACGTAAAAAAGGTCACCAATACGCTAAGACCGACCGAGTCAATATATGGAACCCCGCCTAGATCAACAATGACCGCCTGAGCTCCATCAACAAGATTCTCCAGATACAATTCAATCTCTTTCCACTTAGACGACGACTCACTGGGGATTACAACGCCGCTAGCCTTCACAAAAAGAACTTTTTTACCATTCACGATTTCAAATTTTTCTTCAAATTTTAATGAAGAACCATCGGGTTCTTTAAAGAAGGCTCCGCTCGAAGTAATTGAAATGGCATGTTTAATTTTGATACGACTCAATAACTCACTCACCGCTAGTACTATTTTATTAATATCCCACACGGGCAAAGAATCATACAAGGTAACTTGTAAACTGGTCATTTTCAGCTCCTACGATTGTAAATTATTCTAAAAAAATCATACCAGATTATTCTATTCATGTAAAGATCTTCGGCGTGTTACAATTAATTCATGCATACTAGGGCAATAATTCTTAAAAAAATACCAATACGAGAATACGACACGCTAGTGATTTGCTATACACAAGATGCGGGGAAGCAAGTCTACCAAGCCAAAAGCATCATGAAGCCAACATCCAAACAGGCCGGACACTTAGATATTCTAAGCTTGGTTGGCTTCTCTTTAGCTCACAAAAATAATTACCCGATCATTACGAGTGCGTATTGTTTAGAAGCCTTCCCATATTTAAAATCGTCGCTGGTAGGTATGTCCGCGGCATTTTTCTTATTAGAATGCTTCGAAAAACTAATCTTTGAAAATGAACCGGATTCTAAGCTCTGGGGGTTTTTATTAACACAACTGCAGAGATATAATGCTGTCTCGATTGATCTCTTGCAGTATCCCCTCGAGGGTCAAGATACTAATTCAATTTGGAGAAATATAATTACTGACACTCGCCAAGAATTACTTAGAATTCTTGGCTACGACCCTAGTTATCCAATTGAACAACTTGCCAATACCAAATTTAATTCGTTACAATTCGCTAGAAAAGTGCTAAAATAAGTAAAATAATTATCTACATGCGAGCTATTTAAAACAACAGCTTCTAAGGGATGGATTTTAAAATAGAACCCTTGCAAAAACCAAACATTATCCAGCTACCCCCAGAACTGCCTAAGCAGTCAATTTTTAGTTTCTTAAAAAACCTTATTAAAACAAAATATATTATTGCCGGGTCTGGCCTGCTCATTCTAATTGCTTTTATTTTTTTCTTCATAGTTCGCGGCTCATTCTATGAGAGTGGCCTGCAATTTAAAATAGAAGGCCCGACGGAAGTAACCAGTGGCGAGTTGATTACTTATAAAATTATTTATCAAAATAATAACGACATCGACCTCAAGGACGTAAAACTTAATATTATTTATCCAACTGATTCCATAGTAATCAAAGATGGTAATATTACTGATCTCTCGGCAGATACCTTTAACATAGATACGATTCGTAAAAAAGAAATTACAGAAAAAGAAATCACGACACACATAATTGGCGATAGGGGAAACATTAAGACTCTCCGAGCCACACTAACCTATAAAGCTGGAAATTTAAGCTCTACCTTTCAAAAAGAAACAACGCTGGCTTCAACTATAACCAATCTCTCGGTGCCAATCACCTTAGTTGCCCCTCCAACAATCATAAGCGGTCAAAATATGATTTATCTAATAGACTACCGTAATCAATCGCCGCAAGATCTTGAAAATTTACGTTTCATAGTAAAATTTCCTCCGGGATTCACTCCCGTCAAATTTACTCCCCAATTTTCGGTTAAATCAACCGGTCAGGCCACTTGGGATATAAGTAAGTTAAAACGAAATGATGGCTCAAGGATAACAATAGACGGCAAAATTACAGGCGCTGAACGTGAAACTAAAATTATTTCCGTAATTCTTCAAAAAAAAATAACCACGCCCAGCGGTGATATCTATATTAATATACAAAAATCAGAGGCTTCTTCAGTAATTTCAACTCCACTCCTATCACTTACACTAAGACTTAATGACTCGGATGACTACGTAGCTCACCTAGGCGACATCCTGCGTTATAAATTAAACTTCAAAAATAATAGCACCGAGGACATTCAAGGTTTAAACTTATCAGTTAAACTTGATGGCAGTATGTATGATTTCTCAACAGTCAGATCTGATGGATTTTTTGACGGTCGACTTAATACAATTTTCTGGAATGTCTCAACGTTACCACTGCTTAATATTCTACAAGCCAACCAATCTGGAACGGTTGAGTTTGAAGTTCGACTTAAGAATAGCTTTTCAGGCAACATCGGAGGAAATAACTCATTAATTAAAGCTAGTGCTCACCTAGAAACTCCCAATGTTCCCAGCAATCTAGATCTTGACAAGCTATCCGCCGACAGCGACATAATCACGCGAGTTTCTACAACGCCGACATTTGAGCAAAAAATATACATCAATGATCAAACCTTTGGTTCAAGCGGACCATATCCACCTAGAGTTAATCAAAAAACTATCTTCACGACACGGTGGAATCTGGTAAATCCCTCAAATGATATTTCCCAAGCTAAAATTACTGCCACCCTCGCTCCGGGCGTTATTTGGGAAAATCAAACAAGAGTCAACGGCACATCCATACAACCAATCTACAACTCTAAACTTAACACCGTAACTTGGGACTTAGGCACGTTACCGACCGGCACAGGAATAAACTTCCCGATATATGAAGCATTTTTCCAAATATCCATTACGCCGTCAGCCAATCAAATTAATCAATCAGTACAACTACTTCGAAATGTACGTTTTGAGGGCATCGATACCTTTACCAAAGAAAAAATAACCCGTACGATAGTTGATATGACGACTTCGAACGTCAGCGACTCAACTCAAGGCGGATCTGTGCAGCCATAAATTATGACCAAAGAAAAAGCTGAAAATTTGTTAGAGAAGATTGTGTCGCTATGCAAGCGGCGGGGTTTTGTTTTTCCTGGAAGCGAGATATACGGGGGATTGGCCAACAGCTGGGATTTGGGCCATTTGGGCAACGAACTATTCAATAATATCGCCAGCTTGTGGTGGAAGAAGTTTGTGCAGGAGCGCGATGATATGGTTGGTATACGCGGACCTATAATAATGAACCCCAAGGTTTGGGAAGCGTCCGGACACCTAGCCGGCTTTACTGATCCGATGGTTGAGTGCAAGATTTGCCACGAAAGATTCCGCCCGGATAAACCAGAAGAAATCGAGGAACACCGCAAAAGCCACAAAAAAGAAGAAGTCGAATTCACCGAACCCAAACAATTCAATTTACTTTTCAAAACTTTCATTGGTTCAACAGAAGACAGTGCGGCAATCGCTTATCTAAGAGGGGAGTTAGCGCAGACAATGTTTACTGATTTTAAAACAGTACTTGAAACTACCCGTAAACGCTTGCCATTCGGTATCGCCCAGATCGGCAAAGCGTTCCGTAATGAAATAACGACCGGTAATTTTATTTTCCGCACCAAAGAATTTACCATTGCTGAACTCGAATACTTTGTTAAGCCCGGCCAGGAAGACGAGGCATTTAAAATGTGGGCCAATTTTATGGAAAACTTCTTAATCAATGAGCTTGGACTTAAAAAAGAAAATCTGCGCCGTTACGAACATCCCAAAGAGAGTTTGGCGCATTATTCTAAGGGCACTATAGATTTCGAGTATAAATATCCGTGGGGTTGGGGGGAGCTATGGGGCTTGGCTTCACGTACGGACTTTGACTTAAAAAATCATGAGCAAACATCAGGCCAGAATTTGAAATACAAAGACCCCGAAAGCGGAGAAGAGTTTTTGCCGTATGTTGTCGAGCCGACCGGCGGAATAGACAGAACCATGCTTGCGATATTACTGGATGATTATGAAGAGGTAGAGCCGAGATCTGGCGAGGAAGAGACGGTGCACGAGAAGGAGGTTGTTTTGCGTTTGCCCAAGTCGCTTGCGCCAATCAAAGTCGCTGTCTTACCGTTGTCGCGCAAAGATGAATTAAGCAAGCCCGCATATCAAATATATCGTGATTTACAAAAACATTTCATGTGCCAATACGACGAAACCGCCTCAATCGGCAAACGTTACCGCCGACAAGATGAAATCGGCACGCCCTATTGCGTTACCTTTGATTTTGATTCTCTCAATGACAAGAAGGTTACTGTCCGCGATCGCGACACAATGGAACAGGAGCGAGTGGAGATTGCTCAGCTTACTCAATATTTGTCTGAAAAAATACTCAATTAAATACTAGTATGGTTTGTCTCTGTATAAATTTTGTGTTATTTTACACTTAATGTCTGGAAGTGCCTCAAACAACCATTACGACTTACATACTTATCCTAACGGGTTACGGTTGATTACCGTCCCCATGGAAAGCACCAAAACGGTGACGGTTTTGGTTTTGGTAAAAACCGGCTCACGCTATGAAACTAGGGAGATTAACGGCATCTCGCACTTCCTCGAACACATGATGTTCAAAGGCACTATCAAACGACCGGGGTCATTAGACATTTCCCAGGAATTAGATTCGATCGGCGCAGACTACAATGCTTTTACCTCGAAAGAATATACCGGCTATTACGTTAAATGCGCTGCTGACAAAATTGATATTGCCATGGACGTTATTTCTGATATTTTCCAAAATTCAAAATTTGAAGAAAAAGAAATGGACAAAGAGCGCGGTCCAATCAAAGAAGAAATAAATATGTACATGGATCATCCGCCACGCAGAGTCGCTGAAATATTCGAGACTTTGTTATATGGGAATCAACCGCTGGGCTGGGATATAGGTGGTGATAAAAATAACATCGATAAAATGCGCCATGTTGATTTACTGAAATATTTTAACGATCACTACTTTGCAAAAAATACGGTCATCATCATTGCCGGCAACATTAATCCAAATGAAGCAAAAGATAAATTAGAAAAATATTTCAATAACGTACGAGAGGGCGAACGCGCAGAACCACCAGTTTTTAAAGGAGACCAGAGTGAGCCCAGACTTGTTGTCGAGTATAAAAAAAGTGATCAGACACACATCAACCTTGGATTTCTAGGATATAGTCGTTTTCACCCAAAATATGAAGCACTAGAATTATTAGCTATTATACTAGGAGGTGGAATGAGCTCCCGTCTTTTTGTTGAAATAAGAGAGAACAGAGGATTAGCTTACAGAATTAGATCCGGCACTACCGCCTATAACGAAACGGGTAATTTTATAACCTATGCCGGACTTAATAACGTAAATCTCATTGAGGGCATAAAAGTAATCTTAGCCGAACATAAGAAACTTACTTTCGAACAAGTCACAGAAAAAGAAATCGCTAGGGTAAAAGATCAAATCCGCGGATCATTTGTAATAGGCCTTGAACAATCAGACGATCAAGCATCATTTTATGGCGAACAGGAATTACTCGAAAATAAAATAGAAACGCCCGAAGAACGATTGACAAAAATTACCGCCGTAACACGTGAAGATATTTTTGAAGTAGCTAAGGATATTTTTAAACCAGAAAAATTAAATCTTGCTATCATCGGTCCACTAGAAGGGGATAACAAAGAGATTAAGGATATCTTGAATTCGTGGTAAGATTTAAGCGATACTAATATATGAATTAAATTCATTAGTATACTTAGCATCGCATTATCCAAGCATGTCTGACCATCAAACAATCCACATAGAAACTGGCTCTATTTTTAAGATAATATTTATTGTCTTGGCTTTAGTTTTTTTATACTTGGTTAGAGATGTGATAGTGATTATGTTGTTTGCCATCATTATTGCTTCGGCAGTTGGACCATTCGCCAATTGGCTTGAAAGTAAAAAATTTCCAAGACTTTTGGGCGTTTTACTATTATATCTCGTATTTTTTGGTCTAATCGTATTTCTTCTTTCATTAATCGTACCATTCATAGCAGCAGAGGTTGGTCAATTAACTAAGGCTCTGCCTACATTCGTATCCAATCTTTCGGGTGCCCTTGAAAAAGCTGAGCAGACTACGACGTCAAGATATTTTGATTTTTTTGGTGAAATTCAAAATGTCCTAGATGGATTTAATCAATTCCTATACACCTACTCGCAGTCAGCGCTTGGATTAATTGTAAACATTTTTGGCGGCATACTTTCGTTTCTTGCAATCATTATCGTATCTTTCTATTTATCGGTTATGAAGCGCGGTATAATCGGATTTATCGGTTCGGTCATACCAGAAAAATACGAATCATATGTTATTAGTCTCTGGAAAAGAGCTGAATTTAAAGTAGGCCTATGGCTTCAGGGACAGCTACTTTTAGCTCTTTCAGTTGGCTTGGTTGTTTTCGTAGGGCTATCACTTTTAGGGGTTAAATATGCCCTACTGCTAGGAATTTTAGCTATGTTACTAGAAATAGTTCCTATTGTCGGACCAGTCATCTCAGCAATTCCGGGAGTTATATTGGCATTTTCACAGTCTCCAACCTTAGGCGTCTGGGTCTTAATTTTTTATGTTGCCGTCCAACAAGTTGAAAACCATATATTTACACCGCTAATACTTGGAAAAACAATAGGTCTTAACCCCGTAACAGTCATTCTTGCTCTTTTAATAGGCGGTAAGTTAGCTGGCATACTTGGTATTATTCTCTCTATACCCATGGCCGTCGTAATAGTAGAAATACTCGATGACATGGTAAAACAAAAAGAGCATCGAAAATCAATCGCTGTGGAATAGATTTTTTGTTAAAATTATATTAAACTAAAAACAGTCCTTCAATTAAATTAGGACTTTTTTTATGAGCAACAGCGATTCCAAGTGTCGGCTACGCGTCTCCCATAAAAAACTCGCGAGCTTGAACGGGTATTTTTATGGGAACCCTCGCGGCCGACTTATTTGGAACCTTCGATGAGCAAATTCTACGTTACAACCGCGATTCCTTATCCGAATGGCCAGCCCCATATCGGTTTTGGTTTGGAAATTATTCAGACCGATATCTTGGCTCGTTACCATCGCTTGGTTGGTGATGAGGTTTGGTTTTTGACCGGAGTAGATGAGCACGGACTCAAGGTTTATCGCAGTGCCCAAAAAGAGGGGATCGGTTTTCAGGAATATGTAGATCGCAATTCTGCCGAATTTGCCAAGCTCAAAGATGTTCTTAATATTTCATATGATGATTTTATAAGGACCAGCGATAAGGTCAGACACTGGCCCGGAGCACAGCAGCTTTGGCGGGCTTGTGCCGAAGACATATATCCCAAAGAATACGAAGGACTGTATTGTATCGGTTGCGAAGCGTTTGTAAATAAAAAAGACCTGGTAGACGGCGAGTGCGTCGAGCACCATACCAAACCGGAGGTTGTAAAAGAAAAAAATTATTTTTTCAAATTAAGTAACTACAAAAAACAGATTAAGGAATTAATCGAATCTGACGAGTTGCACATAGTGCCAACCGGCCGCAAAAACGAAATTTTAAACTTGCTCAAAGATGCCGAGGACTTCAGTGTTTCCCGTCCGTTTGAAAAGTTGAGCTGGGGCATTCCAGTGCCTGATGATCCGTCACAGGTGCAATATGTTTGGTTTGATGCGTTGGCAAATTACATTACCGCGATTGGTTACGGCCAAGATGAAGATAAATTCAAAAAGTGGTGGCCGGCTGATGTGCATTTAATAGGTAAGGGTATATTGCGTTTTCATGCCATTTATTGGTCGGCGATGCTTTTGTCAGCGGGCTTGCCATTGCCCAAATCAATTTATGTTCATGGTTATATTTCCATTAATGGCGAGAAAATCAGCAAGTCTTTGGGCAACGTTGTTTCGCCAGAAGATATTGTCAAAAAATATGGTATAGATCCGGTGCGTTATTATTTACTTCGCGAGATATCTTCTACCGAAGACGGGGATTTTTCATATAAAAAACTGGAGGATCGTTACAATGGCGATCTGGCGAATAATCTTGGTAACCTAGTAAGTCGCGTCGCGAAACTTATAGAAACAAAAATGGCAGGTGAGCTGAATTTTGATGATAAGTTTTTTGACAAAGAAGTTTCGACTAAAATCTCGGAGACAGAGGAAAAGTATAAAAAGTCCGTTGAAGATTTTAGACTGCACGAAGCGCTAAACCATATTTGGGATTTATTTGGTTTTGCAAACGCATATATTGATTCGCATAAACCATGGGAAGCGGATCAAGAAGCGAGCCATCTGCTTAGAACGCTCACTAGCATAGTGGCAATAATAATAACCGGATCAAGATTGCTCGAGCCATTCTTGCCGGAAACCGCTACTAAAATTTACAAAATTTTTGATTTTGATGGCAAAAATAAAAATTTAAACGGGCAGAAATTCAAAGTAATTAAAATAGCTACGCTATTCCCCAGATTAAAATGAAAAACGGAGTATCACTCCGTCTTGTCTGGCTTGCTAAGAAATACCAAGAAGCCACGCAAACCTTTAATATGAACTTGATAAATAAAAGATAAGATCGCTAACGTTAATATGCTCCCACAAAAGTATGCGGCTACTGCTTTGTTAGACAAAGAAAATACAGTTAACGCAAAATAAACAAAGGGCACTAAAATACCTAGTAGTACACTCCAATCAGTTTGTTTTTGCGACATACTGAGCCTCTCTATCAATACACAAAATGAACTACACAAAGTTTATCATAAAAAATATCCATGTCTAGCACTCTAATAGACTCCCATTGCCATCCACAGATGTCACAATACGATGCGGATCGTACAGAAGTTATAAATAAAGCCACCGACGCAGGCATTGGCATGATTTGTGTTGGCACGGATTTGGAAACATCCAAGGGGGCGATTGAGTTGGCTCAAAAATATGAAGGAATCTGGGCGACTGTCGGTTTGCATCCCAACGATAATCTCAACGAAGATTTTAATGAAAAAGTATACGAGGAATTACTAAATCAAGATAAGGTTGTGGCAATGGGAGAGATCGGTCTGGATTATTATCGGACAGAAAAACCCGAAGATCAGAAACGGCAGAAAGACAGATTTATTCAGCAACTGGAACTTGCCAAAAAAATCGGCAAACCGTTAATCCTGCATTGCCGAGATTCAAAAGCAGGCAGATTCGACAAGCTCACTGCAGGCAGTACCGGCAGTGTATATCTACAAATGGTAGATATTTTGAAAAGCGGTTATGCCGAGTTGGGCGGAGTCGTGCATTCTTACACCGGTAATCTAGAAGAGGCCAAACAATTCCTTGATCTCGGATTCTGTCTCGGATTTAACGGAATAATTACATTTGCCCGTCAGTATGATGACATTGTAAAACACGCCCCGCTTGATAGGATTTTACTTGAGACCGACGCGCCGTATCTCACGCCTGAACCTCATCGCGGCACAAGAAACGAGCCGGCATACGTAATTGAGGTTGCCAAAAAAATCGCCGATGAAGAAATCGACAAGAAAACGTTTACCATTACTGAAAAATCACTTCATGATTATCTCGGTCCGTATAAATTTACATCATACCTTGCAGAAAAAGAGAATGAGATAGGTATGACAACCGGTATGGCATGGACAGAGGCAGGAG
>JBBUDS010000062.1:0-3614 GCA_038057175.1 Patescibacteria group bacterium | reverse complement strand
CCAAAAAAATCTACGAATTAAAAAAGACTCCCCTTGAGGAAGTCCTAAAAAAAACAACGGCAAATACAATAAAATTATTTAATTTGCAATATTAGTCTTGCATTTGGATGTATGTAGTCTCAGATCGGCCTTAACACTCATCTCGCCTAATTGATCAGAGACCACTATATCCACCGTAATAGCATAGCCCAGTTTCTCGACGTCAACCTTTAATTTTCCGAAGTTCTCCAATCTATATTGGTCTCATCTTTTGAAAGACCGATTATCCCATCAAATATTTCTCTTATTTCCAGTAATATTTCTTGAGCCCGCCTTTGATCTTCCCGACTAATTTCGCTAATATGCTTCATATGGGCAGATTGGCCTAGATCAGTTGAGGGTAATCGATTACTTTTATTATTAGCTCCGTCGTTAAACATATAAATCACTCCGTTACGCTTTTTAAGATCCTAATAAAATACTGACGCATAAATACAAAAATTTAAATAGCGAGTTAGTCACATCGGTAATTTGAGCAATGAAAAAATATAACCCCGCAAAAATTGAAAAGAAGTGGCAACACTACTGGGAGGCCGAGAAGTTTTATGTTACTCAAGACAAATCTAGAAAAGAAAATTATATGTTACTTACAGAGTTTCCGTATCCATCGGGTAATCTCCACATTGGTCATTGGTACGCCTTTTCATTACCTGATATCTTAGCTCGTTACTTAAGAATGAACGGTAAAAACGTCCTGTACCCAATTGGTTTTGACGCCTTTGGCTTGCCGGCTGAAAACGCGGCTATTAAAAACAATATCCACCCGGAAGCTTGGACAAAAAAGAACATCTCGTATATGACTAAGCAGTTGAAATCAATGGGTGCAACATTTGATTGGTCGCGACAAATCTCAACCATAGATCCCGACTATTACAAATGGACACAGTGGATGTTTCTAAAATTTTATGAAAACGGATTGGCTTACAGAGCGGCAACAAAAGTTAACTGGTGTCCCAAGGATAAAACAGTCTTGGCCAACGAACAGGTAGCTGACGGCAAATGTAACCGCTGCACAACCGAGGTGATTCAAAAAGACATGACTCAGTGGATGTTTAAAATTACGGGATTTGCCGATCAGTTAATAGATGGTCTCAAAAATCTTGATTGGCAAGAAACCGCCAAACTTGGCCAGCTAAATTGGATCGGACGCTCGGAAGGCGTAAAGATTAAGTTTTATTTGAAAAATATTCCCGGCCAACCGGACAAAAAACATTTTGTAGAAGTATTTACAACGCGACCCGACACCTTATTTGGTGTAACGGCAATTGTGGTTTCTCCGGAACTTGCTCAAAAATGGATTGCCGTTGGTTGGCAAGTAAGTGATGCGATAAATAGCTATATTAAAAAATCTTTAGCTAAACGTGAATTGGAACGCCAAGAAATTAGAGAAAAAACAGGCGTTGATACAAAAATTTTTGCCATAAACCCCGGAAACGAAGAATTGATTCCTGTTTGGATTGCTGACTATGTCATCGGCAGTTACGGCACCGGTGCGATAATGGCTGTTCCTGCTCACGATGAAAGAGACAAGGAATTTGCCGAAAAATTTAACTTGCCCGTTAATAATGCTCCTCTAGAAAATTACCAAAAAGTTGTTACTTTGCTCAAAGAGAAACACACAGGAGAAGTAAAAATAAATTATCGTCTCCATGACTGGGTTTTGTCGCGGCAACGTTATTGGGGTGCGCCGATTCCAATGATCAAATGTCCGAAATGCGATTACCAACCCGTTCCTGAAAAAGATTTGCCGGTCAAATTGCCCAAGCTAAAGGACTACCAGCCTACTGAAGACGGCAGGTCGCCTTTGGCTAAAGCGACTAAATGGCTTGAGGTTAAGTGTCCCAAGTGTGGTGATAAAGCCGAGAGAGAAACTGATACTATGGATACTTTTGTAGATTCCTCTTGGTATTTCATGCGCTATATCGACCCTAAAAACAAACAAATTTTTGCTTCCAAAGAAAAAATGGCTGAATGGTTGCCGATACCTATGTATATCGGGGGGGCGGAGCATACCACCATGCATCTGCTTTATTCACGATTTTTTACAAAGGCACTACACAGGTTGGGTTATGTTGATTTCCCAGAGCCGTTTATTGGCAGACGCAACCGAGGAATAATTCTCGGACCGGATCACCAAAAAATGTCGAAATCCCGCGGCAATGTTGTTGACCCGGATATTGAAGTAAAAAAATATGGGGCTGACGCCGTGAGAATGTACCTAGCGTTTATGGGACCTTATGAGCAAGGTGGGCCGTGGAGCCCCGGAGGAATAATCGGAGTGCAGAGATTCTTGAATAGAGTTTGGCATCTATTTAATAGCAAAGATGAAAAAGAAAAATTACCTTCTGAAAAAATTTCATTTTTACACAAAGCTATTAAAAAAATCAGTGAAAATATTGAAAATCAAAGATTCAATACTGGCGTAAGCGAACTAATGAAGCTTCTGAATGAGCTTGAAGATTATCAACTAACGGATACCGTTAAAAAAACATTTTTACAACTCCTTGCACCATTTGCTCCGCATTTAACAGAGGAGTTATGGATGAATGTTTTGAAAAATAAAAACTCCGTACATCTCGAAAAGTGGCCCGAATATGACTCAAAATTAATCGTGGAAGAAGAAGTTAAAATAGTGGTACAAGGAAACGGTAAAACTCTAGCAATACTTCCCATACGTAAAGATAGTAGCGAGCAAGAAGTTATCAATATAGCAAAAAAACAGATAAAAGTTATGAATTTTGTTGGAGATAGGGTTTTTAGGCCGGTTTTTATAAAAAATAGGGTAATTAATTTTGTTATCGAAAATAATAATTAAAAAAGCTATAACTTTTTTAATTATTATTTGTATGTTTTAAACCGAGTCGCGATGAGCAAGAGTCGCCTCCACGAATTCACGGGCAAGTTTTGCTATTCTGTAAGTTCGCTTCGGCGGACCGAAGCCGGAGGTCCGCGTTGATCTAGAATTATCATGTCACGTAAGACGATAATTTTTTACACCGGTTGCAGGCGCAACTAAAATATCCACGCTAACGTCTTATATATCAGAAATTAAAAAAATCGTTATTTAAAGTACACTTAGGGGTTATGCAAACACACGAATTAAGAAAATTTGAAGAAATAGTTAATCAATATCAGGGCGATTTGATAAATTTTCACTACAGATTCGTAGGCAATAGACCGGAAGCCGAAGATTTAGCGCAAGATACATTTATTAAGGCTTACAAGAAATTCCACACTCTACAAGAACCGAATAAGGTGAAAAGTTGGCTTTTTATGATTGCGCGCAATACGGTGATAGACTTTTTCAGACGCAATAAAAATAAAGCGTTTGCATTAGATAGCACGATTCTTGAAAATATCCCCGAAGCCACAACCATAGATTACCATGAGCGCGTGGCCAATATGGAAGTTTCCAAAGAACTTGATCGTTGTATTGCACAATTAGTAAAAGAAGATCGCGCCATAATAAAACTTTTATATTATGAAGGTTTTTCATATAAAGAAATTAGTGATCTTCTAAAAATAAATCAAAATACATTAAAAAGTCGTCTTCATCGGGCGAGGAAAATTCTGCT
>JBBUDS010000061.1:0-4224 GCA_038057175.1 Patescibacteria group bacterium | reverse complement strand
CGATAAAACTAAATTATGCTAATTTTATCGTTATGAAAAGTTTGGTTAAATACATTGCCATTGTCTTTTTAATACTGTTAATTGTCTCCGGTTTTGTTACGCTCGTGCGCTCGCCATTTACATCTGAAAAAGAGGAGATTTCACTAAGCAAGCTCGTCAGTCAAATAAATAATTCGGAAGTTAAAGATATTGTGGTTCGTGGCGAACAACTCGAAATAACCCTCATGGGCGATACGTCAAAACCTGCCGAGGCAGACAAAAAAGAAATTTCCAAAAAAGAAGCTGGAACTTCAATCAGTGAATCGTTGATAAATCTTGGAGTCGATAAAGAAAAGCTTAATCAGGTTAATCTTGATATCAAAAACGAATCTGGCACGGCTTACTACCTCATGAATTTCTTGCCAATCATCTTGCCATTTGCATTGGTAATATTCCTTTTTTGGTTCATGTTCCGACAAGCTCAACGAGGTTCAATGCAAGCTTTTAGTTTTGGTAAATCACGAGCTAAGCTCGCCGGTGACGGTAACGGCAAAAAAAAGCTCACATTTAAGGACGTCGCCGGCTTAACGGAAGCCAAGGAAGAAATTTCGGAAGTCGTTGAATTTCTTCGCGATCCGCAAAGGTTTCAAAAACTCGGCGCTCGCATACCCAGAGGCATACTACTAGTCGGCTCGCCCGGTACCGGTAAAACACTCCTAGCCAAAGCTGTAGCCAATGAGGCTAGTGTCCCCTTCTACTACGTTTCAGGTTCAGAATTTGTTGAAATGTTTGTCGGCGTCGGCGCTAATCGCGTCCGCGATACTTTTGAAGTCGCCAAAAAAACCGCGCCTTCAATAATTTTCGTCGATGAGATTGATGCTGTCGGCCGTCATCGTGGCGCAGGACTCGGCGGTGGACACGACGAGCGAGAACAAACGCTCAACCAAATACTTGTTGAAATGGATGGCTTCGATACCAATGATGCTGTGATTGTAATGGCGGCCACAAATCGTCCGGACATACTTGATCCTGCCTTGCTCCGTCCCGGCCGTTTTGATCGGAGAATAATCTTAGATGAACCGTCAAAAAAAGACCGCGAAGCGATTCTACAAATTCATGCTACAGATAAACCGATGGGAAAAGAGGTTAATCTTACGGTTGTCGCGGAGCGTACTCCGGGATTTTCCGGCGCTGATCTGGCTAACTTGCTTAATGAAGCCGCGATCTTAGCCGCGCGTAAAAATCAGAAAGAAATCACACAAGAAAATCTTTTACAATCAATTGAAAAAGTTATGCTTGGACCAGAGCGCCGCTCACACATATTTACAACAAAAGAAAAAGAGATTGCCGCTTACCATGAAGCCGGCCATGCTTTGGTTGCCGTATCTGTACCGCACAGTGATCCGGTTCATAAAGTTTCGATTGTTTCGCGCGGTCGTGCCGGTGGTTACACACTGAAGTTACCGTTAGAAGACAAGCACCTGCGAAGTAAATCAGAGTTTGAATCCGAACTGGCGGTTTTACTCGGCGGTTACACCGCGGAAAGACTGGTCTTCAACGAACTCACCACCGGAGCCTCCAACGACCTCAAGGTTGCCTCTGAAATCGCCCGCAAGATGATCACTCAATATGGTATGTCCGATAAACTAGGACCGATAGTATTTGGCGAAAAGGAAGAGCTGGTTTTCTTGGGCAAAGACCTTGGCACGGAACGCAACTACTCAAACGAAATAGCTTTTCAGATAGACACCGAGGTTAAAAACTTCATAACAAAAGGTCTTAAAAAAGCCAGTGATGTAATAACCAAAAAAATGGCTGTCCTCGAAAAAATAGCCCAAGAATTGATCGCCAAAGAGACTCTCGAACAAAAAGAGTTCTATGCCCTTGTTGAATAGGTGTCTAACTCTATAATTTTTGCATAATACGAACAGCTCCGAAAAAATCGCAGGAAAGATTGCCCAAGGCAATCTTTTTTGTTAGATTTGAGAAAGAAATAAGGGCGTGTAGCTCAGCGGTTAGAGCAGTCGTCTTATAAGCGACAGGTCCCCGGTTCGAATCCAGGCACGCCCACCAGAATTAAATTATGAAGTTCAAAACGGGAATTAAAATAAGTTTTGCGGGCACAGGAATCGAGGCAATCGGAATATTTTTAGATATTATGCATCACCTAAATATCGGTCTCAACACCGCTGAAGGGCTTTTAACCTTCAATCATTTCCTCATTTTTTTGGGATTTGCGATTAACTTCATCGGGGTTTTAATTACGTTCTTTTCGTCAAGAAAAAATTAATTTATGGGCGCTTAGCTCAGTGGCAGAGCGACTCGTTTACACCGAGTAGGCCGTGGGTTCGATCCCCTCAGCGCCCACAAAAACAACTGCTTATTTTTGTGTGGGGATCGAACGTCAGAGCGATGCATTGCGAGCATTCGGCGAGTAATGCCGCGAGACGGTGGCTAGACCGAGCGGGCGGAAGCACGCGAGAGTCGAAACCGATCCCCTCAGCGCCCACATGAAAATAAAAACCGTAGATAATCTACGGTTGAATTAAACCCTTTTCTACTAATTCATCGTATTCGCGTTCAAACATTTCTCGGATCACACTTGGATTTTCAATTGCTGCATTGCCATAAGCAAAGCTTATAACTTGCTCTCTTATTTCCTCTGGCGTCATCTTTACCATTCTGGCTCTTTTAAGGAGCTCCTGTATGCTTAGCTTGAACACGTCTTTGCGTTCCATATTTTATTCCTCAAAATTAAACATGAATCTAATACGAACTTACTATTACTAAACTATTGTGTCAAACATTTCAATTGTATATGAAGATAGGGATTTTTTAATAATCGATAAGCCGTCGGGTCTTTTGACGCACGCGGTTAACCGCGAAGATAAAAGTCCCAGTGTGGTTAGCTGGCTACTAGAAAAATATCCTGAAATTGCCGAAGTACACGATGAATACGGCGCCAGTGTTGGCGAGTGGGTTGATTTACGACCGGGCATCGTTCATCGTTTAGATAAAGAAACCTCCGGATTATTACTGATCGCCAAAACTCAACCAGCTTTTAATTATCTGAAAAATCTTTTTGTGGAAAGAAAAATTAAAAAAACATATGTTGCGCTCGTGTACGGACAACTGAAAAATAAGAGTGGTATAATCAATGCGCCCCTAGGCAAACTTAGCGGCAGACAAACAACAAAGGTAACCGGTACGCATAAATTAAAAGAGAAGACAGCCATCACCGAATATCGATTATTAAAACAATATGCCAACTACTCTCTTGTTGAGGCAATGCCGCAAACTGGTCGCACCCATCAAATACGCGCCCACTTAAAATCAATCGGACATCCCATAGTTTGCGATTCACTTTATGCCGACAAACATTCTGTCTGTCCGCCTGATCTTAATCGCCTTTTCTTACACGCTTTAAAACTTTCGTTTGTATCACCAAGTGGTTCCGCGATAACCGTGGAAACAGACTTGCCACCAGAATTAGAAAATTTTTTAAAAACATTGCCAAAACCAGAAGAATAAGCTAGTATTCTCAAATATGGATCCCGTTAGAAGTCGCCCTGACGGGTTCATTAACATTTGTATTACTTAACAGAAGGCTTGCTAGTTGTCTTCAGTTTATATCTAAGACTGCAAAGCAGCGACTTCTAACGGGATGGATTTAACGCAAAACTTCAACTCAACAGTAGCTTCCGGCAAAACGTTGCCGGACATTCGACCTGGCCAAACAATCAAGGTACATCAAAAAATCAAAGATGGCGCCAAAACCAGAACTCAAGTTTTTGAAGGTATTGTTATTGCCCGAAAACACGGCAAGGGACCTTCGTCTACGATTACCGTCAGAAAGATATCTAACGGTGTGGGCGTAGAAAGAATTTTTCCGCTCCACATGCCTAATATTGAAAAATTCGAAATCATCAGAAGCTCCAAAGTTCGCCGAGCTAAGTTATATTACCTACGTGATAAATCAGCACGCGAAACTCGCAAAAAAACAAGACTCATAGAAACCAAGGTTTCAGCTTCAAAACCTAAATCTGCAGAAGAAACTCCAACTCAAGAATCTTAAAAACTTGCGCGGGTGGAGAAACGGCAGACTCGCTACCTTGAGGTGGTAGTGCCCGCAAGGGCGTGGAGGTTCGAATCCTCTCCCGCGCACAATTCATAACTTGGTCGGAAAATTCCCCCGCGCGCTTGCGCGCGGTGATGAGAAGGGGGTGGGCGAAATCCGAATTGGTC
>JBBUDS010000060.1:0-4025 GCA_038057175.1 Patescibacteria group bacterium | reverse complement strand
TTCGGACAAAATGGAAATAAATTTCCATTTTGCTCCTCACTAGTTAAAATAAAAATTACTGTACAACCTCTATCTTGCCGTTTATAGATGGCTTGAGATGATCATGCCAAGGACATGCCTTAATTTCCTTAAATGTAAAAGTGTAACTTTCGCCCGTTTTTAGACCGCGCAGAGAATCAAAACCGGGACATATAGTATGCGCCGGATGAGGACCAGATGCCGGCCATCTTAGAGAACTGTCATTATTTACAAATTTAACACTATCGCCAACTTTAACTGTAACTATGTCAGGGGTGGCAACGCCGTTATTAAAAACAATATTTACGGTTTTTGGTCCTGTGGTAACACTGGGCATTGGACTGCTTGATGAACCACCCACTCCCGGACAAAGTCCAAATTCGCACTTCGGACCACCACGACCGACAAAACTACCATCTGGACATTCGCGCACATCCTGCGTACAAACAGTCGATGTATCTTCTGCTTGCGGTGAACTTGTTAAACCACTTTCTGGCGCAATGGCAGATTTATTATTAAACGCTACAACCGCCACAACCACGCCCGCAACCAAAACTACTGATATAATTATTTTTACCATAAAAAATATTTCGCAAGATCAAAACCAAGAAGACGAACTGCTTGGCTGCACCTTGCTTATCATATAAATACCGTCAGATGACTTTGTAATTTCAAAATGATAATTAAATTTTGAATCTAAAAAATTAGCCTCACCCTTATTCTCAACGCAATATCTAAGACTTTCAAACTCTTCATAATCCAAAAGTTGCAAAAACTTAAGACCATCAGCGTCACCATCAAACATATAACCTTGTATTTTAGTTTCTGCCATATTTGTATTATAACCGATTATTTATGGTTGCAAAATATCTTCCGTTTTACCATTAACCGATATGATCACTTGTTTAACATTATCAAATTGTTTTGCTGTATTAGTAATCTGACTCGTAATAATGCCTACTCGACAAGAACCACCGGACTGATCCTTTGATAAATCGATAACGGCGATATCGTTGGCGTTTCCAACTATTTTAACAGAATTTAATTTAACATCTTTAGTTATAGATGTCTCAAAGCCAAGTTTTCTTTCATTGCTTGTGGGTCCGCTTAAAAGTTCCTCGAGTGCCGCCCTGAGAATAGCCGCGGTCTTAGGAACAACTCTTGATACGGCAAAAGTTTTATCACAGCCCACATCCGGATCAAGATTATTATTAAAAAAATAAGCAAAAATACTCGTCGAGGCCGAGTCTACCTTAAAATCAAAACTGGTCTTATGTATATCTGCGCCATCCTTAGCCGATGCTTCAAAAACATCAAGCCTGATATTGGCAGGAATAATTTTCAAAATCTCGGCCAAATCAACTTCTTGATGAAAATAGCCGAACACTCCAGCTTCTGGCGAATTGGTCATGAAATGGCCAAAAAATAATTGTTTACCAGCCCCGTCGCTAATTCTGTAATTTAATGTGTTTTCAAAAGCCCTCCCCTTACCATAAATCACAAACTTAGTGCCAACCGTCGTTGTATTTGTTGTAGGTAAAAATACCTCTATTTCTTTTTGTTGTTCATCCGTTTTGACCGGTGAACTCGTGATTAAATCACTCGGTTCTGCATCTATCACATACTTACGATATGCGAGCCAGCCGGAAATCACAACAACCAAAATAATCAATAAAATTAAAGGTTTTTTCATATTTTTTGAAGTTTAACACGCAATTCACGCACAATAAACTTGACATGCTAATCTGACTATGGTTAAGTATATTATCCTTAAAAACTGAATATGAGAGTAAGTGTTGAAACACAGCAACCCCCTGATATTCTTAACTGGAAAAATGTGGCAATTTTCAGCCGGAAACAGACCGAAAGTAATATTCTATTTTCTATTGCAAATAGGTTCTAATTTGATCAATCTTTGCGGACCATTAATTCTGGCCGGCTGGTTAAATTATATCCAACAAAATGGGGTAAACAGTGAAAATATCTATCGCGTCCTAAGTTGGTTGCCGTTATTTCTTCTAGTTACACTACTATCTTGGGCTATGCATGGACCGGCCAGAGTTATAGAAATCTGTAACGGATTTACGGTCAAAGTTAATTATAAAAATCATTTAGTGGGTGGCATTCTGGCTCTCCCCCTAAAATGGCACGGCGAACATCATTCCGGAAACACAATAGATAAAGTACAAAAAGGTTCTACGGCATTAGGCGATTTTTCCGAAGAAACATACGACACCATAAGAATGCTCACGAGGCTGATCGGTTCTTATTTTGTTTTAATCTTTTTTAACCATCACGCGGCTTATTTAATTCTGCTAACCGCGGCAATAGCTTCATTTATAGTTGTTAAATTCGACAAAATATTAATCGATCAATATTACCAGCTTAACCGAATTGAAAATAGAATTGCCGAAAAAATAGCTGACGCAATCAACAACATCCGTACGGTAATAATACTTAGAATAGAAAATCTCATTCATCAATCAATTACTAAAAAAATGATGTCGCCGTATGAACTCGTCACAAAAAGCACCAAGCTAAACGAGACCAAATGGTGTTTGGTAAGTATCTGCGCATCAATAACCAAAATTCTGGTCATGGGTTCTTACGTTGTACTAACATATAAAAGCGGTGACGCAGTATTAATAGGTAGTTTAGCGGCACTGTACAAATATGTAGAAGAAATCAATGACGTATTTTTTAATTTTGCCTCCAACTATAGTCAAATATTAAAACGTCGTACAAAAGTAGCCAACAGCGAAGAGTTGACCGCCGACTTTCATCTTTGTCGTAAAATTACCAATAGCAGAATGCCTAGCGATTGGCAAGAAATAAACATTAAAAACCTGACGTTCTCTCACTGTGATGATGAAAACAATATAGATCTGCATCTTGATGACATATCAATGACCATAAGGCGCAATCAGCGCATAGCTGTTATCGGTGCAAGCGGCAGCGGCAAAACAACCCTGCTACAAATAATACGTGAACTTTATCAACCGACCTCAGTAAATGTTTATCTTGACGGGAAATTAATCCCCAAGGGCTTTTCTTCGATCAGTTCGGATGTAACGCTCATACCACAAGATCCGGAAATATTCCACGCTTCAATCATGTACAATATCGCCATGGACGTAGATCACGATTTAAATTACGTACTCCGCTTCACAGATATGGCTCGATTTAGCGATGTTGTTGCAAGGCTGCCCAACGGCTTTAATTCTTGGATAAATGAACGGGGTGTAAACTTAAGCGGCGGAGAGAAACAACGCCTAGCCTTAGCTCGCGGCTTAATGGCGTGCGACGACAAACAGATTATATTATTAGACGAGCCCACGAGTAGCGTTGACTCACCAAATGAATTGATGATATACAAAAATATATTTGCTGAATTTACAGACAAAACAATACTTTCTTCAATTCACAAACTACACTTGCTACCAATGTTCGACATGATTTATTTCTTTGATGCCGGTAAAATTATTGCTTCCGGCACATTTCAAGAACTTCTGGTAAACTGTCCTCGATTCCAAGAAATGTGGAATGAATACAATCTTAATACACAAAATCAATAACCCCGTTACGGGGTTTTGTTTTTAAAACGCAAATGTTAATCTAATAAATAACAATATACATGCTAAACAAACTCAAAACCTATCTGTTTGGATCAATCTTTAGGCGCGGAGCGACTCTACTAACAGTTTTAACATTCGGCAGTTACCTGCTGGGTTTGGTGCGGGACATATTATTCGCTCGCATTTTCGGAGCATCTCGCATACTCGATGTTTATAACGCCGCCTTCATTATCCCCGATCTCCTTCTCAATATATTTGTTGCCGGCGCGTTAACGGCGGCATTCGTGCCGGTGTTCACCCATCTCTATGCCCGCAACGAAGACGCCGAAGCAGAAAAAGTTGCAACAACCATGCTTGTTGCCGCTCCGCTCTTGCTTATCATTCTGGCAATTCCGGTCTTCATTTTTATGCCGCGTTTGGCAGATATGGTCG
>JBBUDS010000059.1:0-13252 GCA_038057175.1 Patescibacteria group bacterium | reverse complement strand
GGGGGTAAATTTAATGGATGTCTCCCGTAGTCATAGCCTTGGAACACTGCTAACTCACACTGCACCTTATGAAGGCGGAATACGAACAAATGAGGATTCGGCAATCATTGCATATAGGAATCCGCAAACCGGAAATTTCCATTTCAGTCGATTTAAAGATAACTCTGACGTAGAAGAATCCATTCTAAATGTGAAAAGTATAGATAACCATACTATTGGTGCATCTAGGCGTCATGCATATTCTAATGACGGCTCCTACTATTTCGTGATGGATACGATAGGTGGAGAAGGATTGTTTAAAATAAAAGATAACAAGGGTCAGCTATTAAAAATAATTTCCGGCCAAATAGATGGAAAAATTGAGCAAATTGTTGAATCCGCAGGAAAGATCTACCTCGTAATAAAATCCGGTCTTTCCGGTAATTCAATCTACGCCATAATAAAGCCCATATTTGGTCCAGACAAGGTTTCTGGCATGCCGAATGATTTAATAGAGGCTTGCTCCGACTGCGTCAACCCGGGCTTAAATGCCAAACTGACAGTAAATGGCTCGACCATAACAATGGGGGCGACCGGCGATAAACTGACCTACTACATTCCTAACCTTCCAGTTGGAATTCACGATGCCTATCTTCAATTAGGTGATAAAATTAAAAAATTCACCCTGGAAATTCTGCCAAAACCAGTTGATAAAATACCGGCGATAGATTCCGTGGTAAATGCTGCGAGCTTTAGAAGCGGAGTCTCTCCGTGTTCTCTGGCAACCATACTAGGAAAAAACTTAGCGCCATCTGCGATTAGCGCTACGACCCTACCTCTGCCAAAAGAGCTCAATGGCACGTCTGTTACCTTTGACGGCAACCCCGCTCCAATCTGGTATGCATCACCGGATCAAATAAACATTCAAGTTCCATGCGAGCTTGGTGCTCCAGCGGAAATATCCGTTGAGATTAAGACGAGTTTAGGCAAAAGTGCCGTAGTAAAAACCGTAATTACCGATAAGTCACCCACCTTCTTCAATTATAACAACAGACCGATTGTTTCAAGAGAGGACTTCAGTATTGTGGATTTCTCCAAAGGAGAATCCATTTCTTCGAATAAACATTACAGCCTCTGGCTTACCGGTGGCGGTCCAACTGATCCTGCGGCAAAAACTGGAGAGGCCAACTTGCCCGCCAAGGCACTAGAAACGCCAAAACTGACTCTTAACGGCACAGAAACAGAGATTGCCTATTTCGGTCTCGCACCGGGATTGGTCGGAGTCTATCAATTGGTTATCATAACTCCTGACCTAAAAAACATGGAAGATACGACGATGGAGGTTTCGGGATTACTGTCATTCAACGACAGCAACCACAATCAAACATTTAAAATTTTATACAAATAATTACACAGCTGCCAGCCAGACTCTACCAAGAGATCTGACGGCAGCTTTTTTAATTTTTATCCAAGCACACAAGTCCTATTTTAATCGTGCTCGCTAACGCTACATTCAAATAACAATTAAAAGGTTACCTCAAGAGATCTAGTTACACCCTGATATGTACCCAAAGCCTTAATAGTAGCAGCGGCACAGTCAGCGGCGACAAATGGAGCATTGGTAACGCCATTTATGATAACGGCACCGTTGCTCATAGTTGGCAAGGCTGTCGAACCAATTCTATTAACATACAAGCACCACTCTATGGCAGTATCTGCGGCATAAATCGCAGCCACCGATCTTTTGGTATCACTGGCTGATTTAATTTTAGGTATAAAAATCAAAGAAAGCGATAAAACTATAGCTAGCATAATGCCGATTAAAAGCATGGTCACAATAACAATCACCCCTGATTCTTTTGTATCAGGTCGCAAACGCTTTATTAAAATACTTTTATTTAATAGTTTCGCCATGAATTTTTGCTTAAAAATTCTAATTACTTAGAAATCTTTGAGATAAAGTTGTCTGAAAATCAATAACTGATTGCTGCTTTGTTTTTGTACTGCGAACGCTGCCAATAACAGTAACGCGCGGCTGCCTCTTGTCATCAATGGGCGTGCCCAAAATACAAAATTGAAGCCTGGTAAATTCTGTAGCATTTGAACTTATTACCGTATCAATACCATTCGCACTGCGATGAATGGCTGTACCAGAAAGAAAATACGATACGTTGCCATTGACCGGATGGGTTATATTTAAAACTCCGGTGGGCGCCGATGGACAATTAGTATCAGAATTAACGATGCGGCTTACTCTTATTTCTTTAGCCATCGATTCAAGTATAAAACCGGTCCCCTCTTCAGCCTGCTGGATATTAAAAGCCTTCCTTTGAATGTTTAAGGAATTTGTGAATATACTGCCGACCAAAACCATAATTATGGAAAACACGAAAACAACAACTAGCGTTTCCACTAAAGTAAAACCGGAATTAACACTTAATATGTAGGGCTTAGATTTTAAATTATATTGCATTGTGTTTTTGGATTAAACGGATTAATTATTTCCAATTAAATAAGTGTTCTTCCGCGCTCAATGACTTAACGGCTCCGCCTCGCTCAGTCCAGCTTACATTTACAACTATTTTTTTCTCTATGCCCAATACGGCGGTAGTAACGTCTACTGTTCTTTTGAAAATAGTATCACTTCCTAAGTCATAGCTAAAAAATCCGCTGGTACTATCTTTTTTTAAATTAGGATTCGCACCAAGAGCAATAAGAGATTCCGAATTCCATTGAATTCTATAAGAACCGTCGGGTACGGAAGATCCAAACGCATTTCCCAGAAACCAATCTCTATCTCTTATATTTTTAACCGCCTCTATGCCCTCCTGCGCTAAACCGCTAGCAAAAAAATTATTACTGCTCGATGAAGCGTTTCTTAGGTTCATCGTTGAAATAAAAGTAGTTGCCGTAAAAGCGATTGCGAAAATAAAAACCGCTATCAATATTTCAACCAAAGTAAAGCCTCGTTCGGTTTTTAATTGTCCCCTAATAATTTTGAGCTTATTCGAAAACATTGCCACAAAATAAAGATTAGTTGGTCAAATTAATCTGTCCTGAAGGAAATATCGAGATCTGAGCGCATGGCGCTGTCGAACAGTTTTGTTGACCCTTCAATTGAATATATATGCTAGTCGGAGATCCATTTATTGCAGAATTATTATTAATATAAACCCTTGGGTTAGGCGGCTCATAAAAAACATCAAGAAAGGCGGACCTCATCTCCATATTCGAGTTAGATATGTATTTAGTTTCAATAATAGGATTGCCTATTTGGTAATTATAATTAGAAATCGAAGAACAAGAACTTGGGCTAGGTACAGATTTGGCATAGATTAAATAGGAATTTTGATTTACGTAATGAACCCCATAGCCACAAACAATATTTCCTTGAAATCTAGCCCCAGACGTCGCTAAAGACTGCGCGCGCCTAATATCAGAAACTATAATTGAAGCGACTTGATTACGAGCCACGCCACTTTTTGGCGACGATCTAAAATTTAAAATTAAAGCCACTGAAAACGTGGCAACAATAGCTGACATGACCAAGACTTCAATTAGAGAAAACCCCCTCGACATATTACATAATAGACCTGTTGTGTAATAACTAATCTACTGCAATTTCAGAATTTTAACTGCAAAAACTTCAGATTTCGTCGAAATAGCTAAAGCTATTCCTCCTCAATCTTCAGCTTTTTCGCCTAAAATTCTGCAATTTCGTTACGCCCGGCCTTCGCAGCTGCTTCGGCGGAGTAGGCAAAGTTATTACGCAACAGGTCTATTTATTCATATTTAATTACTATGTTATCGCCAGGTCTCAATTTTGTTTTATTTAAATCATAAGTTGATATTAAAACGTCATTAAGGTACGCTTGCCAATTCTTGTCTGGTCCATTAATAAGATCGTCTATGGAAAGCAAATTCGTTTTGCCGTCTTTATCTAAAAAATACTTTACTTCGAAATCACCAACCACAGAAGCCGAATAAAGCGCCTCTAGAATAGTCATGTTCGACTCAACCGAACCCTCAAACTTTCTTATCTGGCCATCTTCAAAATGAATGCCGAGGCTAGCGCCAGTAACATTCTTGGGTAAATCTAATTTAATATAAAAAATAAAAACACAGGCAACTACAATCCCGCCAACTATAAACCAATATTTTTTTGGAAAAGCATTTTCCATTTAATAAACAATGAATGGCACTGAATAAAATACTTCACTTAAAATACGAACGATCTGACTACCAAAGAAAACATAAATTGCTACGGCGGCACTAAAAAATGTGCCTAGTGGCAATTTTGTTTTAAGGTTTGCGCGACGCACGGAGATAAGCGCTACGCCGAACAAGGCCCCGGTCACTATGGCTATATATAAAATTGTTAATCCTCCCCAAAAACCAAAAAGTAATCCTATAATCCCCACCAGCTTAATGTCTCCTAATCCTAATCCGCGACCGTTTGATAAAAACCATACGGCAAATAGCAATGCCATCAACAAGCCGGCTCCTAATAAACTACTACCGTCAAAAACTTGCCAATGATCAACTTTATTATTCGCCAAACCATTTGCAGACCAAGATACCGCCCCGGCCAATAAAACTAGCAATAACGAATCAGGTAAAAGTAAATGCTGAATATCAATTACAGCCAATATTAAAAATAATTCTAAAATAAAAACAATAAATATCCACTCACCTGTCCCAATATGAGCAAAAAATAAATAAGAAAATAGAAATATAAATCCTGAGCAAGCTTCTACAATCGGATACACTAAAGATATTTTTTTATTACAAGAACGACAACGTCCACCTAATATCAAAAAACTTATCAGCGGGACTAAATCATAAAAGGATAGTTTTCTTAAACAATGCGTACACGAAGAGCGTCCAAAAACTATTGACTGTCTCGCTGGAATCCTATAAATAACAACATTAACAAAACTACCGACAATTAAACCGATAATAAAAACGTAAATGAACAAAATAAAAAGTACTAAGAGGCTAACATTAGGTATTATGAGCTGCTTGATTCCTCTGATTCTCCCATAATACCTAATGCTTGCTACTACATAGCATTTCCCTCAAAATTATGGCTGACCGGAATCGTATATGCAATCGCTGGCCACGGCCGTAGTACAAGTTTCAGTTGTACCATTTACAGGAGCGCCAGACCAACCAGTTGAGTTTATATCCGTATCATTAGCGATAGCATTTGCATTTCTCTGCTCTAATTCAGCCCAAACCTGCATTTGAGATGGCGCGGCAGCGGTATTGGTATAGGCATAACCATAACAATTGAGTACGCCCACGACCGTTCCGGCATACGTATCAGTACAGCCAGCCGCCAACGGATCGCGCGGAATATTAACTAGATACGTCGGCTTAAGAGTCGTCATTACGTTTGTGTTCATATAACGACCGTTGTCGTCAAAAAACAGCTCCAGCGCCGAACGAACCTGGTTAACGTCGGCGATACGCTTGGCATCTCTGGCCTTAGCTCTAGCTACACCTAGTTGCAATAAAAGCAACGTGGCTAAGATAGATATAATGGCAATAACAACCAATAATTCGACCAAGGTAAAACCTTTCGACGTAAGTTCGCTAGAATTGCGACGCATGCCCCCGTCGCCAGTTGACGGCGCAGTGCGAAAACCTAAAAATCCCAATAAAGTCGACACTTTTATTTAGCGCCTAGCGTTTGATATTTAGCATTCAGTTTAAAAACTAAATACTACAACCCAATGCTATGAGCTTATTAATTACTGTTAAAATTATAATTTTAAATATGACTTAAAACAAATGAGGTTATGCACAGCACGAAACCTCGCTAATTCCTTAATACTGTTTTAACCTGAACCAACTAAGCTATAAATCGGCAATAAAACCGCCGCAACCAAAATACCTACGCCAAGGCCCAATAAGAGTATGAGGACCGGCTCGATTAATTGAGAAAGATTCTGAATATCATTTTCGGCTTCGGTTTTATAAAAATTAAATATATTCTCCAACATAAAATCAGTTCGACCGGTTTTCTCGCCTATTGCAAGCATAGATGTAATAAGAGGAGGGAACTCTTTGTATCTTTCGAAGGTTTCAGACATAGATCCTCCACCCTTAACATTTTCTCTAGCTTGAATTAGAATATCACGATAAATAACGTTGCCAACGACATCTGCGGTTATATTAATGCCATCCAATATTGGCACTCCTGACTTAATCAAAGTGGAAAGAGTCTCAGCAATTCTTGCCAAGTATAAATTTCTAATTACTTTGCCAAATTGCGGCAAACTTATTTTAAATGAATCAAACCAATGTTCACCCTGAGGAGTTTTCATATAATAAAAAAGAAGCACTACTCCCCCAATTAAAAATACCAGCAATAAAACAATATAACTATTCACAAAATTAGTTGATGCAATAAGAATTCTGGTGGTAAACGGGATTTCTTGCACGCCGGCATCTTTAATAATAGACAATAATTGTGGCAAAACGGTAGTCATCATTATGATACTGACGGCCACCAAAGCAAAAAGAACAAAGGCTGGATAGGCTAATGCTCCGCGTATCTTAGAATTTAAAGCTGAACTTCTTTCCAGATAATCTGCGAGGTAATTCAAGGTTGTTTGTAATTTACCGGCTATTTCGCCAGCCCTGACTAAACTAATATAAAATTTACTGAATATCTTCTGATGCTCGTTGAGAGCAGCAGAAAGAGAAGCTCCGCCTTCGATGGAAGCGGCAACACTAGAAACTATTTTTTGAAAAGATGTATTTTCAATCTGCCTAACTATAGCCCGCAAACCCTCCACTAAAGGAACATCAGCATCAACTAAAGTAGCCATCTGTCTGGTAAATAAAACTACATCCTTAAGAGATGTCTTACTAAAAATAGAAGTCAAATCTTGCGCCATCAAGCCCTTACGAGTTAACTCCAAGCTTAAAATAATCAGTCCCTTCTGATGTAAAACATTAACCGCTAAATCTTCAGAGGGAGCCTCTACCTTTCCCTCAATTAAATTACCGGATTGGTTTTTAGCTTGATAAAAAAATTCCATCCCACACGAAGTTATTACTTCATTAAGCTTCTCAATTCTACCGGATTTAATGAATAGAATTCCGCCTGTTCAATAGATATCTCACCACGCCTAATTAAATCTGCCAGCGACCTATTTAAAGAAATCATACCCGACTCCGATCCGGTATCTATAGCTAAATTAAGCTGCTGAACTCTGTTTTCTCTTATAAGGTTACGCACGGCAGCATTGGCAATCATCACCTCTACGGCGGGTATAAGACCACCCTTTATCCTAGGAATAAGTCTTGTAGAGATAATTCCTGAAATAGTATTTGCTAATTGTGAAATAATCTGCCTTTGCTGGCTAGGAGGAAAAATATCAATTATACGCTCAACACTCTGCGAAGCGTTATTGGTATGCAAAGAAGCAAAAACCAAATGCCCTGTTTCGGCTGCCGTAACAGCGGTGCTAATGGTATCGTAATCTCTCATTTCTCCAACCATAATAACGTTAACATTTTCACGAAAGGTAGAACGAAGAGCCTTATTGAATGATACGGTATCAAAATAAACTTCACGCTGATCAATTATACTCTTATCTGGGGTAAAAATATATTCAATAGGGTCTTCTATGGTAACTATCTTTTCTGAACGTTCATGATTAATTAAATCAATGAGTGCGGCCATGGCAGTTGACTTGCCATGCCCATTAGGACCAACTATTAAAACAAACCCTTGGGAAAGTTTACTGAAAATTTTAATTATCGGCGGCAAGTTTAGCTCCTCAACGGTTTTTATTTCTTCAGGAATCAAACGAAAAGCTGCAGCAAAGCTACCTCTCGTTTGATAAACGTTCACCCTAAAACGCAGTTTATTGCTTAATTCATAAGCAAAATCAAGTTCTTTTTCAGCAAGAAACTTATCTTTTCTTGATTTATTAGAAACATCAATGAGTCCACCGGACCTTTCATCTGCCAATAAAGCAAAAATTAAGCCCTCTAGGGTTTGTTTATCTAAAATCTTATATTCCGTCATTGGAATAAGCCTGCTATCAACTCTGACTGTAGGATAATTACCCGGCGACAAATGAAGATCGGATCCACCCTTCTGAGCTGTCATCATTAAAAGCTCACTAATTTTTTTGGTATAATCCTGCATCCCGCCAGAACCAACAGCACTAGCCACTCCCCCATTTTCTTGATACATATCTGACATATATAAAATAAAGCGCTAAACCGAACTCTCTTCGCCTTCTTGAGCAACAGTCAATAATTCCTCAAGAGACGTGCGCCCGGTTAATACTTTTATTATACCATCCTGAAACATAGTTAACATCCCCTGTTTTTCAGCTTCTTTACGAAGCTCCTCTTCGGAAATGTTTGTTAATACTATCTTTTCCAAGTCATCAGTCATTGCTAAGGTTTCAAAGATAGCGATGCGTCCCTTGTAACCCTTACCACCACATTCTTTACAGCCCTCACCGGCTTTATAAATTTCGAAATTACTTTTGGGCAAATCTTTCTTCGCTTCGGCAGACATTTTATCAAGCGTCTTTTTTATCATAAATTCTTCACTGGTAGTGGCGATAGCCTTAATTTTACAAGACTGGCATAATTTTCTGGTCAATCGCTGAGCAACCGCCAAATTCAAGGTGGGAGCAAGCAGATACTTTTCAACTCCCATATCAATCAGACGCGGGATAACACCAATTGTATCATTAGTATGCAGGGTTGAAAGTACAACATGCCCCGTCAGCGATGCCTGCGTAGCTAGACTCGCAGTTTCGCCGTCTCTTATTTCTCCAACCATTATTATGTCCGGATCTTGTCTTAATATGTGCCTTAAACCACTGGCAAAAGTATAACCAATTTCTTCATGAGTTTGTGACTGGTTAACACCATTTACATAGTACTCTATCGGATCCTCTAACGTAACTATATTTATTTCGTCATCATTAACCTCCCGCAAAATAGCAGCTAAGGTTGTAGATTTACCAGAACCAGTAGGACCGGTAATAAGTATCTGCCCGAACGGCTTGGTCATATTTTCTCGCACCAGATTAAGCGATCTACCCTCAAGCCCCAAATCAGTTAACTTAATATTGCCGACTAAAGGATCTAAAATTCTCAAAACCACCTTCTCGCCATTTCTGGTGGGAAATGTTGAAACACGAAAATCAACTCTCCTATCAACGACCTTAGTTGAAAATCGGCCATCTTGGGCCAATCTCGTTTCATCAATCTTTAAATCAGAAAGTATCTTAATTCTAGTAACTAAAGCTGAAAGTAAACTAGTCGGCAAAGAAAGAACTGTTTGCAATATTCCATCAATACGAAACCTCAAACGCACCCTATCTTCGAATGGCTCTATATGAATGTCCGAGGCCCTTGTCTCAACTGCATGTTTTACTATAACAGCCACAATTCTAGTTACCGGAGCTTCCGCTGTTATTTCTTCAAGACCTCCAGTTTTTTCCGGAATTTTCAGCTCTCCTTTTGGTGAATCAACGGAAATAGACTCGAGAGCCTTACCAACCTCAGTGGTTAAAGTTCTAAAAGTTTTCCTTACATTTTCAAAATCCTTATAACTTATCAGATATTTCTCAAGATTAAGCCCGCTATCAGAAGCGATAAACTTAATTGCTTCGAGGGCGTCAATATTTTCCGGATTTATTAAGCCAACCTTGAGAACGCCGCCCTCCTTGGCAAATGGCAATATTTTATATAAAAAAACTATATTCTCGGGAATGTTTTGGGTTATTTCCCGATCAATCTCCGTACCAAAAATTTCAGCAACAGGTAGCTGATATATCTTTGATTTAATCGCCAAAAGGTCAGCATCGCTAATTAAACCGCGAGATATCAAAACCTCACCAAAATCTTTTTCCTCAGCTATCGCCGCACCCCTTGCCTCTTCTACGACGGCTGAATCCAAAAAGCCACCCCTAACTAACTCCTCTATGAGTAATTGTGGTAATTGATAGGCCATACAATCTATCAAAAAAAGTAACTATAATCATGCAATCGCTACATTACACGACTATTCGCCTAAAAAGGGGCGAATATATCAGATTTACCGGCAGCGCCCGGATTAACAGGCGATTCTCCAAAAACACGCAAAACTTTAAATTGCAAATCGTCGAATGGCCCAAAATCAAGATTAAAATCTTTGAACTTAATTAAATTATCATTAGCCGGAATCTCAAAAGAGGCAAAAGGCTGAACTTGATCTTGTAATGCTTGACTATAATAAAAATATCCGACGATGGCGCCTAGGCCAACGATTGCAATTAATATGACGGCACTCGTTGAGTTTTTATTTGTTGTAATCATTATATTAAAATACGGAAATAATAAAACACGCTAAAAATTATTTCAAATAATAAGCATTCATTTTAATCGTAAAATTAACATTACCAGGAACAGTAGTTGAGGCAGCGGCATTGATTTCAGAAACGTCATACAATCTCAAGCTCTGTTCTAACAATTTTAGAAAATTAACAAATGCCGGATATTGACCGATCAAATCAACTCCGACCAATATTTTTTTATACCTATTGTCATCAATTCCGGGAACCGCCGAGGTAATCATTCCAAGGAGCTGCATTCCCGATGATTCAGATATATTTTGAATGCTAGAAACAACTTCATCGATCTGCTTCCTTTCAGGCAAAAAAGATTTTATTTTATTGATATCTGCCTGTCTGCTTTGAACCTGCTTTTGAGCTTCGACAATTTTATTAACGACAGCAGTTCTTTCAGCCAATAAATTACGCCTTGTCGTTAATGCACCCTTAGCGGTCTTAATTGAATCGTATTGCGGTAAAACTAAAACGAAAACAAGAAAGAAGGCGGCAGAGAAAATTATTGCGGCTAAAGTATTTTTTTGCATAAAACTAAAATTATATTACTTTCTTTACTTGACTACTTGGCTAAAAATTTACTGGAATCAAAAGATATCTGCAGTGTAACCTCCAGGCGACCGGTGGATTGGCTCTGAACCTTGCTGAGAATAACATCAGTTATGGATTCGATGGTATACAAAGATGCTATCTGCCTGGCAACGGTGGTGTAATTGGCCGCATATAAAACCGAAACAATCTTATTTCCAGAAACATCTGCATTTATTGATTTAAACTGAACTTGCGACTGCGTTACACTCTGAATCTTGATTAAAGCACCGGACCAAAATAAATGCGCCGAAATAAGCGGATTAACAACCGCCAACTGTTCTCGTAAATCTAATAAACTATTCTCAACCTTTTTATCTCGCGACCTCTCCAGCTCAGTAATCTGGGCGTCAATGGTGTTTATAGAAAAAATTAAATTTTGTTTATAAACATTTAAACCAAAATAAAGACCGATAATTAAAGCTAGGAAAACAAAAGCTAAAACAAAAGACCTGTTTTGTCCCGGAAGGTTTATTTCTATTTTCTTCCTTGTTTCAGGAAGAAGTTGTAATCCCCCAGCATCAGACAATCTAATTTATATAATGTGAGCTATCAGTACGTTGGAATATTCGTCCTTTTGCCAATTCCAAACGTCTACCGCTACTGAACATTATACTTTTTATTATACACCAGAAAGCGCCCACGAGTTATACACAAAAATTAAAACTTAATCTTGCAATTATATTTGTCTCATTGATAGTCCTATAGCTATCGCAAAGGTAGAATTAATTTCACCCTGAAGACTATTCAATTCACTTGGCAAAACTACTCGAGCCAAAGAATTACCCAACGATACGGCAACTCCTAATTTTGATCCAAAATAATTTGCAAAATTTGGCATATTAGCTAGTCCACCCACCAATAAAACCTTAGAAACCTTTGTTTTTTTAAGCTCTTCGTAGCTATGAATGGTTTTTTTTGTTTCAAAAGCCATCATATCTATCAAGGAACTCATGGCTTGATGAATTACATTATTTTCTACGTCCTTTAAACCAAAACTTCTTTTTAACTCTTCCGCTCTCTTTAAGCCGATGTTAAGAGCCTTGGAAATTGACTTTGTTATTTCAAATCCGCCCACCTCATAATTATGACTAACCCTCTCAAAGCCACCTTCAACGACAAGTATTGAAGTACTGCGCCCGCCAATATTAACTATAGCTACGGGACCAAGATCGTTACCAATTAATGCTCTGATCAGAGCTGCATTCTCTAATTCGAGAGCCCTTAAATTCAGACCCGCATTTTTTATAATATCTTTATAGCGCTCTGTTTCTTGCTTTGGAACGGCTACCAAAAAAACTTCAACTGTCGGTGGTTTAGATCCAAGCTGTTGACTTTCGGCTAATGGCGAAGGATTAGTATTGCTGGCTATATTGATAATTGACCAATCCAGAACAACTTCGTCCAGGGGTAAAGGAATATATTTGCGTGCCTCAAAAGGAATCGTTTTCGCCATATCTTTTTCAGATAGATACGGCATGGTTATCGTGGTGGCAAATGTTGAAAACGATGGAACAGAAGCAACTGCATCTCTAATGCTTATCTTGCTTCTTTTTAAAATCTCCTTTATGCCCCATGTTAAGTCCTGATTTGAAAGCTGAGTCGTCCGATTGCTCCCAGACATTCCGCTAATATTAATAGCTTCGTCTATTGATTCTAATTCAAAAATACCGTAATTATTAAGCTTGAAACGACCGCCATCCTTACCCATTTCAACTATCTTTATAGAAGCAGTACCAATATCAATACCCAGGCTACCTCTCGATTTAAAACTAAAAAAATCCAATTCGAATCTACAGTTTATACGGCTTATACAGCTCACAGCTTAAATCCACTGAAAACTGATACCTAGAAACTGCTAATTTATTTTTATACTTGTTATTATAACACTTTCGACATTAAGCGTTATGCACAATGAATAATCTTAGAAATATAATTTTAGACATATTTTTTCCACGGCATTGTTTAGGATGCGATATCATACTTGAAGACGCATCCCCTTTTTATATTTGCCGCCGCTGTTTTAAAAATATCTCTTTTACAAGCGGCTTCATTTGTGCATTTTGCAATTCACCAACGAAAAACGGCCAGACTTGCTCTTTCTGCCTAAAAAATAGCTACCTTGATCGCCTACTCATTGCCACATCATATGAAAATAAATTAATAGAAAAAACTATAAAAACAATAAAATACCGGTTCGTTAAACTATTATCTCGCGACGTATCGGCTCTAATGATTAGGTATTTAGAGAAAAAAGTTAGTTGGTTAAAAAATAAAAAAAACATTATTGTAATTCCTGTGCCACTACATAG
>JBBUDS010000058.1:0-5154 GCA_038057175.1 Patescibacteria group bacterium | reverse complement strand
CGATTTTTCCAAAATCAGAATGATTTTTTGAAAAATCGAGGATCCTCGATTTTGTAACCCGTCGCTTTTTCTGAAAAGCGTCGGGAACAAAATCGGGACAGCTGTAATCTCATTTTGTTGTATGATTTAATAATAATAGGTGGGTCAGCAGCGGCAACCTCTGCCGGAATTTATGCCGCTCGACGCGGACTCAATTTTAAAATTATAACTAAAGACTTCGGCGGAGAGGTTGCTACATCTGGTGAAATAGGTAATTGGCCCGGCGTTATAAAAACAGATGGCATTGCTTTGGCACAGCAATTCAAAGATCACCTAGTTTCTTATGGTGTGGAACCTGAAGAGGGGGTTGAGGTTGGGGGGATTATTAAACAAGCTGACGGCACCTTTGGAATTACTGCAAAAAAAGACGGGGCGTCCGTCGTTGATTATACAGCTAAGACCATTATCGTAACAACTGGCGTGCATCCACGCGAACTCAACATTCCCGGAGAAAAAGAATTTCGTAATAAAGGAGTGAGTTATTGTACAGTTTGCGATGGTCCTATTTTTACCGGTAAAATTACTACAGTTATCGGTGGCGGTAACTCTGCGCTTGAAGCCGGCTTAATGTTGGCTGATATTTCAAGCAAAGTCTATGTCATTAATAAAAATTCAGTTTTTAAGGGTGATCAGATATTGCTCGATAATTTATTGACTAAGAAAAATGTAGAAATAATTTATAATGCTAATGCGGCAGAGATTATCGGGCAAGAATTTGTAACTATTTTAAAATATAAGGATCAGGGCGGCGGGATAAATGAATTAAAAACTGATGGCGTATTTATCCACATTGGCATGGTGCCTAATTCTGGTATTGTGTCATCGGGCGTTGATAAAAACCAATTCGGCGAAATCAAGGTTAATGCAAATTGCGAAACCAACATTCCCGGTTTGTATGCAGCCGGTGACGTTACTGATGTGCCATTCAAGCAGATAGTTATTGCCGCCGGACAAGGTTGCTGTGCCGTTTTGAGCGCAGTGCAGTATTTAAACAAATTAAAATGATTTATATTGGTGCCGATCATCGTGGATATGAATTGAAAGAAAAAATCAAGCAATGGCTTGATGCGTTGGGTTGCGAATACGAAGACCTCGGTGCTTTTGAATACAATAAGGATGATGATTATCCCGATTTCGCCGAACTGGTAGCGGAAAAAGTATCAAGCAACCCGGAGTCTAGGGGCATCTTGATTTGCGGCTCGGGCGTGGGCGTTGCTATCGTTGCCAACAAAATTATTGGCATACGCGCCGGGACAGCCACAAACGCTGAACAGGTCAAGGCATCGATCAACGACGAAGATCTTAATGTTCTTGCATTATCAGCTGACTATACTGACGAAAACATGGCCAAAGAAATTGTAAAAACTTTTTTGGAAAATAAATTTTCCGGCGCCGAACGTCATGTTAGGCGGATAAATAAAATAAAAGAATTGGAGAAATAAAAAAGTGCCTTATGGCACCTTGCTGGGTAATAAATTTTAGTTTTTTCCATCTAGAATGTCGCGGGTTACACCCACTGCAAATAAGACTATAATAAAAAACATAAATTTGGAAAATATGTCAATGGGGGCGTTTGTGTTGCTTCCCCGTTCCGTAGCAATATAGAAGCAATAACCTAAAAATCCCCATATTGCTACTATTCCGAGACCCTTCCCGATCATTTTTATCTCGCACATATTTTAAATTGCTGCTCTGATTATAATTCAATAAATAGACCATGTCAATACAAACTGGTAAATGGCAAGAAAAATTAAAAGATCTGTTTGGCAACAATGTAGATCTAGGCGAGCAAGTTTTAAGTGAACTTAGTCGTGATGCGAGTATTTTTGAGGTTATGCCAAGCGCAGTGGTGAAACCGCAGGATGCGGAGGATCTTAAGAATCTAGTTAAGTTTGTTAGTGATAAAAAATCTGGTAATCCGGAATTGTCGTTGACCGCAAGGGCTGCAGGGACGGATATGACAGGTGGGCCGCTGAACGATTCCATAATAGTTGATTTTGGAAATTTTAATAAAATCGGTGAAATTAACCATTCGACAGGCTCAGGGCATGGTTACGCCATTGCCGAACCCGGTGTCTATTATCGTGATTTTGAAAAAGCAACCCTAGCGAGCGGATTGCTTTTGCCGTCTTATCCGGCTTCTCGTGAATTGTGTATGGTTGGAGGCATGGTGTCCAATAATGCTGGTGGCGAGAAATCTTTGAAATATGGAAAAACAGAAAATTACGTCGAAGAATTGAGCGTGATTTTAAATGATGGTAATGAATATTTATTAAAGGCATTAACGATCGGTGAGCTTGAACAGAAAAAATCTCAAACTGATTTTGAGGGTGATTTGTATAAAAAAATGTACGATTTGCTCGAAACGAATTATGAAATAATAAAAAATGCTAAACCCAATGTTTCCAAAAATTCCGCCGGTTACGCCTTGTGGGATGTATGGCCTGCCCGCCATATTTTTGATTTAACCAAGCTTTTTGTGGGTTCGCAGGGCACGCTAGGTTTTATTACGAAGATAAAATTCAAATTGATTAAGCCTCAAAAATTTTCTAAATTGCTGGTAATGTTTTTAAATGATATCAAGCCACTCGGAGATTTAATTAATGATGTTCTAGGTTACAAACCGGAGAGTTTTGAGATCTACGACGACAATACCTTGAAGCTGGCCGTTCGTTTTTGGCCAGAGATGATAAAAAAAATGAAGGGTAACGCCATATTATTGGCTTTACGATTTTTGCCGGAAATGATGATGCTGTTGACCGGCGGTATTCCCAAGCTTGTTCTGATAGCTGAATTAACCGGAGATGACGATGAGGCGGTTTTAAAATCAGTGAGTGATTTAAAAAAAGAGATTGATGCAAAGTTTAAGATTAAATCTAGAATTGCTAAGAATCTAGTCGACGCCGAAAAATATTGGATTATAAGACGGGAGAGTTTTAACTTGCTTCGCAAGCACGTCCACGGTAAAAAAACCGCGCCATTCATAGATGATGTTATCGTAAAGCCGCGACAGCTTCCAGAGTTTTTGCCGCGATTGAATGCTATTTTGAAACCTTATAAAAATATTGTTTATACAATTGCCGGTCACGCTGGAGATGCTAATTTTCATATAATACCGTTGATGGACTTTAGCAACGAGCAAAATAGATTGTCAATTTCAGAAATTGCCGAAAAGGTATATAATCTGGTTATTGAGTTTGGCGGTTCAATTACCGCTGAACATAACGATGGCTTGATACGCACGCCGTATTTGGAAAAAATGTTTAGTCCCGAAGTAATTAAATTATTTGAAGAAACCAAGAAAATTTTTGATCCACAGAATATATTTAATCCACGGAAAAAAGTCGGTGGAGATATGCAATTTGCGATTAATCACATAAAAATTGATAAATGATAGAAATCATACCTTCAATACTCGTTAAAACACGCGAGGAATTATTAGAAAAAATTGCAGCTATCGAACCGCATGTCGATAGGATCCATCTTGATATTGCCGATTCAATTTTTGTTCCGAATATGACCATATTGGGTTTGGAAGAGATGGAGGAATTGGATACAAATTTAAAGATCGGTGTTCATTTGATGGTTTCTAAGCCCGAGAATCACATCGGACATTGGCTGGAAACATTAGCGGATAAATTCATATTTCACATTGAAGCAACAAGTAAGCCGCAAGAGATAATTGATGCAGTTAAAGAGTTTGATAGATCGGTTGGTATAGCCTTAAATCCGCAGACTGCCATTGCTAAGATAGAACCATTTGTCGATCAGATTGATTTTGTTCATTTCATGACTGTTGAGCCCGGATTCTATGGTGGCAAATTTGTAGAATCGGTAGTAGATAAAATCAAGGAATTCCATTTTTTATATCCTGATAAACCAATTGAAGTAGATGGAGGGATTACTCCCGAGACGGCGCCTAGATTAATAGAAGCCGGAGTAACGATGTTGGTGGTAGGAAGCTATGTATGGGAGAGTGGGAATGTTGGTCAGGCAATAAGTAAACTTAAGGAGGTCATAAACTAAACATGTACGATGTTATAACCATAGGTTCGGCAACCAGAGATGTTTTGCTTAAGGCTGAAGGTTTTGAATTGCGTAAGCATGGCGATTCTCCAACTGGCGTGGAACAGTGTTTTCCTCTAGGTTCAAAAATTGAAGTAGAAGAAATTGTTTTTACCACTGGAGGCGGTGGTACTAATGCGGCGGTAACTTTTGGAAGGCAAGGATTTAAAACTGCCTGTGTTGGAGTGGTCGGAGAAGATTCTATAGGTCAAAGAATTTTGAATGAATTAAAAAAAGAAAAAATTAAGACATTTTTTCAGGAACACAACGATAACAAAACCGCTTACTCTGTTATTTTGGTTCATTCTAATGCCGAAAGAACCATCTTAAGCTACAAGGGAGAGGGTCAGCACTTCGATGTTAAAAGAGTTCCGTTTGGTAAACTTAAATCGAAGTGGATTTATATTGATTCGCTTGGCGGGCATTATGATCTTTTTGAAGCATTAGTAAATCATGCGGTTAAAAATAATATTAAAATTGCTTGTAATCCCGGAGGTAAAGAAATTGAAATGGGTGCTGAAAAATTAAAACCTTTGCTATCAAAAATTGATATTTTTATTACTAACAAAGAAGAGGGGATACAACTTTTAGGCGAAGAACTTACGGAGAGCCACGAACATGTTTTGAATGAATTACAAAAAGTTATAAAAGGTATTGTGGTAGTAACCGATGGACACAACGGGGTGCGAGTACGGTTGAATGATCGGGAGTTTCGTGCAGGCGTACCGGATTCACCGATAGTTGAGCGTACGGGAGCAGGGGATGCGTTTGGATCAGGGTTTGTGTCAGAGTACATCAGGCAAATCAAGGCGAGCAGCCGAGAGCCAGAAGCCATTATGAAAGCGATTCAGTTCGGGACGGCGAATGCTTCGTCTGTAGTTACAAAATTTGGAGGTAAGGCGGGAATATTAAAAAAGGGGGATTGGGGGCCGTGGCCGTTGGTTGAAGTACAAGAAAGCCACGTGTAGTTTTTTAAAAAATAATGGCTTGCCACCCATCCTTGAAATCAACATTCGACTTTGACAAAGTTTCGCTCGCCATATTACCTTT
>JBBUDS010000057.1:0-1033 GCA_038057175.1 Patescibacteria group bacterium | reverse complement strand
CGGACCCTCGTATCTTGCTTGGCAAGCAAGCGCATTACCACTATGCTACACCCGCGACTTGTAAGAATGATAACCGATCTCTCCGCTGTTTTCAATAGAAAAGGGCGAGCGATTGAAGATTATTCTGGTACAACTCAATCCATTTAAGCATGCGCTCCTTTAACGCACGACTACTTATAAAAATAGTGCACACACCATAAGACAAGCGTTTTCTAGGTGACCTTCCTTTGATGTAAATAGATTTTTTGAAGCAGTCTTGTGGTATACCGCTAGTCTTACTCCAAAAGTTTTTCTGGACAGAGTCTACTAGGTCTGGATAAAGAAGGAGCCATGCGTGAATCTTTTCAGGTGGTATTTTTAAGGTTTTTATAAAAAACAAGTAAATAATTTTTAGCATAGCTGGTTCACTGTTGCATATTCGAACAAAGGAAGATTTTTTTTGTTTTTCCCCCTCACCCCAGTAGAGCATCATGCCAGCTAAAAACAGTGGGTCATTTTTTAGTTTTTCAAATTCCTGAACAGCTTCACGTTGATATTCCTCATATTTCTTTTTCCAGCGTTCCTTGTTGGCCTTAACCATTGATTCTAGGGCGCGATGGTTTGTTAGGGAAACTTCAGCCGAAAGACGCTGTTTAATCTCTTGCGACCAAGTGACGTTTTTGAACCAGCCAGAGAGCGTTCCAATAGGAATACCCAATTCATTTTGGATATTCTTGTAGCTTTTGCCAAGTTGGCGGAGTTCTATGGCTTTTTGTTTATCTTTTCTCATTTGTTGATAAGTAGAATGTCTTATTAGTATGATAACTAGCTTTAGTATAACATAGGGGTTCGGTTTTTGTTGATAAGTAATGTGGATAAGTATTATGTTAGTACAAAAAGATTGAATTAGTATATAAAAATGCTATAGTATAAATGTATTTTAAAATGCCGCGGTAGCTCAGTGGTAGAGCGCAGCCCTGAATTCTTTGGGGCCTGGTACAGTAATGGACCATGAGAAAAACTGGGTGAATTCGGGGAAACCTGAAAGGGCAAT
>JBBUDS010000056.1:0-21794 GCA_038057175.1 Patescibacteria group bacterium | reverse complement strand
TAGCTCAGTTGGTAGAGCTGCTCCCTCTTAAGGAGAAGGTCGTTGGTTCGAATCCAACAGGGCGGACACTGTTTAATTTTAAATATTTTTGATATACTACTGTTACCTGTAAAGAGGAGTACCGTATGAATTTTACAAGCAAATTGACCGCTATAAAGACCTACTTGATTGAACCGCCTATCTTGGACCAGTGTCCAAACTGTACCTACGCTGCTATCGATAAGTTCGAACCGATGAATTGTCCTGAGATACATCAGGTAGCAATGCCGATTATAATCTGCTTACAAAATCATTGGATTTTCGCAGAGGGTCCTTGCAATTCATTTCAAGCCGGTACGCCACAAAAGATTACTTCTTTACCTATCTTAGGTAATACCTAACACGCCCGCTCTAGCGGGTTTTATTTTAACTAGCGAGGAGTACTCATTTTAACAACTTAAGCGCGGACCTGCTTTTTATCTTTTTAACTAAACTCGCCAAAACAGCCAAAAAATAATCTACATCATTTTTCTTGGTCTGATAACCCAATGTTATACGTAAATTACCTCTAGCTAAATCCTCTGGTAAACCTAAAGCACTGAGTACTCGCGACGGCTCAGTTGATGTTGACGTACAGGCAGAACCAGTTGATACGTAAATACCTTTTTGATCAAGCGCGAGCATAAGCATCTCGCCGTCTACGCCCTCAAAAGAAATATTAATATTATTTGGTAAACGTTGAACGGAATCACCGTTTAAATAACTGCCTGAAATTGTTTTGGTAATTTTAGCTATCATGTAATCGCGAAGCTTGATTAATCTAACCAATTCTTTAACCCGACTAACATCAACTAATTCCAACGCCTTAGCAAAACCGGCAATCAACGCCGGATTTTCTGTGCCGGCGCGCAATCCTCTTTCTTGTGATCCGCCAAGAATCATTGGTACTAGACTAATCCCTCGCCTTAAATAAAGGCATCCGGTAGCCTTGGGTCCATAAATTTTTGAACCATTCAACGTCATAAGATCGATGCCTAGGTGATTAACATTTAAATCTAGGGCTCCTGCTGCTTGGCAAGCATCAGTGTGAAAAATAGGTTTTAGGTTTTTATTAAAACTTTTTATCACCTTTGCAATTTCAGAAATGGGCTGGATCGTTCCAATTTCATTGTTGGCGTACATAATTGAAACTAGAGTTGTATCAGTTTTAATAGCTCGCCCAATTGCCGCTGGATCAACAATTCCATTTTTGCCGACACCCACATACGTTATTTTAAATCCCTCATTTTTTTGAAGATACTCGCAGGCGCGCAAAACCGCCGGATGTTCAATTTTAGAAGTTACGATATGCCTGCCAAATTTTTTATAAGCCCGCGCGATACCAAAAATAGCCAAATTATCAGACTCTGTGCCGGATCCCGTAAAAATTACTTCATCTGACTTAGCACCAAAAATACCCGCTATTTTTTTACGAGAATTCTCGATAACACTTCTGGCTTGTCGCCCAACTTCATGAACAGACGACGCATTACCCCAGCTCTCATCTAAACACTTCAAAACAACCCGTCTAACTCGCGGATCCATTGGTGTAGTTCCGGCATAATCTAAATATCGTTGTTTGCTCATAAATTATTATTATAGAGACCCCCGCCCTTACGGGCGTGGTACTTACGTACCTTCTGCGCAGTTGCGCTCATTTGAATCTTGCGCAACTGCGCAGGGTCTATATATTTACCTCCAGTTGCCCTTCGGGCAACTTACGGGCTGACATTCATCCACGAGCTTACGCTCGTGGTGTTCTGTCAGTAAATATAAAACGTCAGTGTTTCTGACGTTTTCAATAATCCTAAGTCTATTCTTATTTTATAAATTTTGACAACTTAATTAATTTATTACTATATACTCCAAAGTTACTTAATCCATTACGTTTTCCTGGTTTAATTTGTGTAATGTTATCTGCCGACACTGCAATATTATTGGCCTGCGTATAACTTAAGCCCAAAACCTCTTGAGCGACAGACCAATCTATTAAAGGTGCGCGCCGACCAGTAAACTCTAGACACACGGCCGTTAATGGGCAGAAACAAAACTTTTTACCAAAAGGCTTTCTAAGCCGAACTTGCAAGAAAGAACCCCTCCTATTAAAACTTGCTACCCAGCCCTTCTTAAAAAGACCAGCATAGAGTTCAAAAAATTTCTTTACAGTCATTCTCTTTATCTTCTTATCTCTCATAACTCTCGGCATAAATCTCCCTTTTTTATTATTAAGCTACACTAAAACACCTTTGGATGTTATCACATCCAAAGGTGTTTTGTCAAATCAACTTGAGTAGTTACTCTATTTCAACTGAGAATCTATTAAAGCCTTAAACGTGGCATACGGTTGCGCTCCAACTACACGCTGACCATTAATAAAAGATGTCGGCGTTCCACTTACGCCCAGAGAAGCTCCGTATTCAGCATCGTCATTAACGACACTTGTGTACTTACCAGAGCTTATGCATTGATTAAATTGATCCATTTTAAGACCTATTCCTTTGGCCCACCCAGCCACATCTTCCTGACCAAACTGTATTGTTCCCTGCCCTTGCCTTGTTTGTTCTTCATAAATCTTATCATGCATCTCCCAGAACTTGCCCTGCTCGCCAGCACACTCTGAACCTTCTGCCGCCGGTATCGCCCCCGGATGAAAATCTAAAGGAAAATGCTTATAAACAAACTTAACCTTGCCCGTATCAATATAATTCTTTTTAATTTCCGGTAAGGCGCCGCTCCAAAAACTTCTGCAAAAAGGACACTGAAAATCACTGAACTCAACAAACAGAACCTTTGCGTCAGGATTACCCAAAACATGATCACGATCACCTATCTTAACTTCTACTTTGTCTTTGGGCTTAACAACGCTATCGCCAATTTGAGCCGTTCCGCCGCTACGAGTAAACAAAAGGGTTCCGGAAATAAATATCGCCGCTAACAAAATTGCACCCGGTATTAAAAACTGGGTATAATTAAAACCCATTAAAATCCCCTTGGTATCCGTCGAATTATCTCTACTTAAATCGCTCTCCGATTCATTTGTATTTTTTATTTCCTCCATCATATTAAATTTAACAAAAAAAACGGCTATCGTCAAAATCTACCTCTCGCATTCGGCCACAATACTACCGATATAAACCCTCCGATAATTGCTACATCTCTAATTGTAACTTCACTTATACCGACAAAAATTACAACGTTTATTAAAAAAATTATTGCCAAAATAGAAAGCGCCCTGATAAAAATTCCCGTTATTAAACTTAAACCGACCAACATTTCAAAGATTCCATTTAAATAAACAAATTCCGTTAAGCCAATATTAAATCTTAAGATCAGCGACTCAATACTATCCGGCACCCAAGCATTAAGCCAGTATACTGGATGAAATATTTTGTCTATGCCAAACCATAAAAACACGACGGCTAATCCTAGTCTTAAAACTAAATATGAAAATTTAGACGAAGTAAACATTTGCGATAAATATGAGTATACTTGACAAACAGGATAGTATTATGTTATAATGTGTAAATGGGTACTGAGTCAGCGTGACCTTTTGGCAATATCTTGTTTTGTTTCACAAAACATAATTAAGATCTATTTGTAATTTACAACTGATCTTATTTCTGCCTCTAGGGAAAACCTTGCTCTTAAAAAGCATCCAGCCATGCTATTTAGCGTTCTGCCAAAAACTAATTCTACATGTTTTAATAATTGTACTCAACGTGGATAAGTTACTTGCTAAAATAGTAATGCTTTCTAAGGGCGAGATTAACCGTTATCTTGGTAGCCACCTATAGTTAGTAAACTAAAAACCGGACTTAGTCCGGTTTTTAGTTTACTAACTTTGTCCTCCAAAATTTATTAAATTAACTAAATTTTGTCTGCTTTTCTAAAAAATCAAACACCTTTTCACTAAGAAGCACGGAGCTGATACGATTTCTCAACTGTTCCGGATCAATGTTTTTTAATATCTCTGCCGGGGAACCGGGCGTGCCCTCTGATGAATTTCCGGCCATATACTGCTGTAAAACTACCTGCAGCTCCCCCTCTATCTCTTCATCATTCACTATCAAGTTTTCTTCTTTAGCAATCATGCGAACGATCAACTCAAACTTAACCTGTTCCTTTGCACGATCATGCCAGTCGCGCCTTAAATCGTCTTGAGTTTTTTTCATATGAGCCAAGTATAATCCCAGCTCCATGCCTTTTTGATGCAACTCTTCATCGAATCCTCTTATCATGGCATCTACTTTTTTATCTACAAGTGCGGCCGGAATTTTAACTTCCGTTTTATCAGCTATTTCTTTTAATATTGCTATTCTTATTCTTTCTTTTTCCTTAGCCTCCTTTTCAAAAATTAAACCATCTTTAATATTCTTTTCTAGATCAGCCCTAGAAGTAAACCTACCCAAACTTCTGGCAAATTCATCATCCAAAATCGGAACAATCATTTGGTATATTTTTTTAAGTTCCACCTGAAAATCAATTTCTTTGCCAGCGATTGATTTTTGATAATAATCTACTGGCACTATAAGTGAAAAGGATTTTTTATCACCCGGCTTGAGCCCTACTATTTGCGCCTCAAATCCAGGAACAAACTTATTCTCCCCCAAAACAACCGGATGATTTTGGCTTCTGCCGCCGTCAATAAGTATACCCTTATTTTTTATTTCAAAATCAAGTTCGACCTTATCTCCTAACTTTGCTGACCTTACAACCTCTTGTAAGGTCGTCCGAGATTTAACAATTTCTTCAATCGTTTTTTCTATCTCAACCGAAGTTATGTTAATCGGATTCTTTTTTATACTCAAACCCTTATAGGTACTTAATTCAATTTCTGGAAAAGTAACTAGCTTTAAACTAAAAAGTAGACGAGTTGCCGAATTCTCTTTTATTTGAAAATCTGACTGCTCAACAACCTCGAACTTTTGTTCATCAAGAATCTTAGTTAAACTTGTTTTTATAGCAAGATTAAGAGCTTCTTCTTTTATAACCTGCTCGCCTACAGCCTTACGAGCTACTTCTTTTGGCACCTTACCCGAACGAAAACCTTCTAATTTTAAATTTTTATATAACTCTTTTTCGGCTTCTGCGGTATATAAAACCAGGTCTTCTATGCCTAAGTCTACTGTTAATTCAACTTGAGAATCTTTTAAATTTTTAGTAGTAAAGGTCATTTTTGTGATTCTACTGCTACTTCTTGATCTTTCAAATTTTCTGACTCATCAGAAACAAGAGCCTCCGGGACAGCAATTCCCTCTGCTTCTTCAGCTGTTAGCTTAGCTTGCGGCGCACGCACATCTATTTTCCAACCCGTTAACTTAGCCGCCAAGCGAACATTCTGTCCACGCTTACCTATGGCAAGAGAGAACTGATCGTCAGCTACTTCAGCCAAAGCATATCTGCGATGTTCATCAATTATCTTAATGTTAATTACTTTAGCTGGGGATAAAGCATTTGCGATGAACTTAGATGAGTTTTCATTCCATTCAATAATATCAATCTTTTCACCGCCCAATTCATTAATTACTGTCTGCACTCTAACTCCTTTTTGCCCGACCAAAGATCCGATAGGATCAACTCCTTCCTCTTTAGAAATTACTGCTATTTTTGAGCGAGAACCTGCCTCGCGGGCAATAGATTTGATTTCTACGCTACCAGATTCAATTTCTGGCACTTCAAATTCAAAAAGTTTTTGAACTAACCTAGGATGAGATCTGGACAATAAGATAACTGGGCCTCTATTAGTTTCTTCAACTCTAAGCACCAGCGTTCTTAAGCGCTGACCAATACGATAGTTATCCTGATAAAGTTGTTCCGTAGGAATAAGCAAACCATTAGTACGTCCTAGGTCAATATAAACCATCACGCCCTCGATACGCTGAACCACGCCGGATACGACTTCGTTTTCTTTTTGTTTAAAATCAGCAAGAATTGCTTCTCTCTCAAACTCTCTAAGTCTTTGAATAATTACCTGCTTGGCCGTTTGAGCGGCGATTCTGCCAAACTCCGTTTTAGATTCCAGATTAATTACAACTTCATCTCCAATTTTTAATTTTTTGTTAATCTTTTTAGCTTCTTCTAAGATTGTATACTTTTCGGGATTAAATTTGATTTTGCCATCGTCTTCCTTATTTTCATCTACCAAATCTTTATTTTTTGATTCTGCTTCGCCACTCCCTGACTTTGAAGGCATGCTAACCTCGCGAGGTTCAAATCTATTTTGCATATCTGCTCCCGCCTCCAACAACCTATCCGGTACTTGACCGACGACATTTCCATCTTCATCTACAGCTTCGACTACATATTTTATTTGAGTAAATACAACATCGCCAGTCTCCTGATTAAGCTTGGCCTTAACTATCTGCCCCTTTTCGCCATAATCCTTTTTGTATGCCGCAGCAATAGCAGCTTCAATTGTTTCTACGACCTTATCTTCTGGTATTCCCTTTTCTTCGGCTATCTGTTTAATTGCCGAAATAAATTGTTTCGTGTCTAACATGCCAAGTTATAGGTTATAGGGCATCGGTTATAGGTTTAAATTTCTAAAACCTATCACCTAGTACCTAGTACCTAGTAAAATAAAGTCCGCCTTTCTTGCGGACATCATTAAGTCAATTTCAACCTTCAAATATAATTATAATCCATGCTCAATTTAAAGTCAAGCAATCTACGCCAACCTAACAAATAGCACCTTCTATTACTATTTTATTATGTTATCCACAATTGACCGAGCTCGCAGTTATTGCTAAACCAAAAGTTAAGCTGTGTTGAAAACGTATACTTAGAAAAATGTTAGACTTAATATGCCTACAATATACTTCATATTACAATGAGACAAATACCAGCTAAAAAAGATTTGCAAAAAGAACTGGAGGAAAAGCTATCCTCTATTCAAGTTGAGCGAATCGAAGAAGAAGCTAAAGCTAACGCTCAAAAAGTTAATTTACCTTATATTAATCTGAGTTTACTTCCAGTTGATACTAATGCTGTTTTAATTATTACCGAGCAAGAATCTCGATCGGGACAGTTAGCTATCATTTCAAAAAGTGGTCAAAATTTAAAAATTGCCGTGATCGATCCACAAAACCCAAGAACACAAGAAATTTTAAACTCTTTAAAAACTGAGGGATTCACTTACGACTTGTTAATTACCTCGATCATAGGCTTAAACAAGGCTTTATTAAAATATAAAGAGAAGAAAGAAAGAAAAGAATCGCAATCTGGAGTTATCGAGCTTAAAGAATCTGATTTGTCGGATTTTAATAAACAAATTAAAGATATCGCTGACCTAAAAGATCGCCTTACGTCTCTGCCAATAACCAAGGTTTTAGATATTTTAATAGCTGGAGCATTAAAAATCGGAGCGTCAGACATTCATTTTGAACCAGAAGAAAAAACAATCCGCCTCAGATACCGCTTAGATGGCGTTCTAAATAATGTCGTTGACTTTTCCACGGTGGGATATCCCGGTCTTTTATCCAGAATAAAATTATTGTCCGGTCTTAAAATAAATATAAACGAATCTCCTCAAGACGGTCGTTTTACCATAAGAAAGGAAAGCCGTGATATCGAAGTTCGTGTTTCTATACTACCAGGCGCCTACGGAGAAAACATAGTTATGCGCATTTTAGACCCAGAAACCATTAAACAACGCCTTGAAGACTTGGGTATGCGACAAGATATCCTGGAAGGAATAAAAAAACTACTTGCTAAAACTACTGGCGCAATACTAACTACTGGCCCCACTGGATCTGGAAAAACCACAACGCTTTACGCTTTTATAAAACATATTAATAGCCCTGATGTTAAAGTAATTACCATAGAAGATCCTATCGAGTATCACATCGAGGGCATCTCTCAAACGCAGGTTGACCCAGCTGCCGGGTATACGTTTGCAGACGGGCTACGTTCAATCGTCAGACAAGATCCGGACGTTATCCTTGTCGGCGAAATAAGAGATGTAGAAACAGCAGAAATTGCAATGCAGGCCGCCCTCACAGGCCACCTAGTTTTTTCAACCCTACATACAAATAGTGCGGCGGGCACAATTCCTCGCTTAATAGATCTCGGAGTAAGACCGGTTACGATCGCTCCGGCAATTAATGCTGCCATGGCTCAAAGACTGCTTAGAAAACTTTGCCAGACTTGCATGAAAAAACAAAAAATACTTCTAGAAGATTTAAAGACAATTAAAAAATACCTTGCGAATATGCCAAGTAAAATATCCTTTACTGAACCGACTGAATCAACCGAAATCTACTATCCCGATAAGTGCAAAGAATGTAACTTCACCGGCTATCGTGGACGTATTGGTATTTATGAATTATTCGAAATAAATGACGAAATGGAAAAACTAATATTAAAATCTCCTCCTATATCAGAAGTTCACGAATTAGCAACCAAGAATGGCATGATTACCTTATTACAAGACGGCTTACTTAAGGTGCTAGCCGGCGTAACTTCAATAGAAGAGGTTTTGCGTGTAGTAGGAGAGTAGACCTTTGTAATCTGTAGGCAATAACCCAGACTTAAGGAAACCCGGGGTAGAGCAATACCGAGGTATAACCCAGTCGGAACCAAATTAACCATCTGCGAAAATGCTCCGATTGAGCCAGAAGGTTGCCCAAACAGCTCAATTGCCTACAGGTTACAGGGGTCTAGTAAGCTTAGTTCAGTTTATACTAAAACTCCTCTTAGGGAGCTTATACCAGTATTGTATCTGTAAAATTATACTCTGTCAAGCCAACATCTAAATATGATCAAACCTAAGCCCCCCAATTCACCGGATCAAGACGATCAGATTTTAGATTTAGCTTTACGGCCTTCCACCTTTGCTGAATACATTGGCCAGCAAAACGTTAAGGAAAACCTCGCCATACTAATAGGCGCCGCTAAAAAACGCAAGGAACCCCTTGAACACATTTTAATCCATGGTCCATCTGGTCTTGGCAAGACCACCCTTGCCTACCTTATAGCCAAGGAGTCGGGTGCGGGTATACGCATCACCTCTGGTGCAGCCCTAGAAAAAGCCGGCGACATAGGTTCCATTCTTACTGGGATGTCTGATGGTGATTTTTTGTTTATAGATGAAGTCCACCGGCTAAACAAAACGGTTGAGGAAACCCTCTACCCGGCAATGGAAAACTACAATCTTGATATTATTATCGGCAAAGGTAGTTCAGCTAAAACACTACAGGTTAACCTTCCTCGCTTTACACTTATTGCCGCCACAACTCGCATATCTCTACTTTCTAATCCTTTTCGCTCTCGTTTTGGCGCACATTATAAATTAGACTTCTACGATAAAGCAGAGATGGAAAAAATACTAAAAAGATCGGCTAAATTACTCCGCGTCTCTGTTGATGACGCAGCTGTCTCTAAAATAGCCTCCGCTTCACGCTTTACACCGCGTATTGCAAATAGGCTCCTTAAACGAGTGCGCGATTATGCTCAATTTCAATCAACAGATGAACAGGCTACCCTAACAGAGTCTTCTGCTGTTAAGGCTCTAGATCTCTTAGGCATAGACCAATTAGGCTTAGACAGCACCGATCGCAAAATACTTACTTTAATTCATACTAATTTTGCCGGCGGGCCGGTAGGTCTCAAATCCATCGCCGCCGCTATCGCCGAAGAAGAAGATACAATTGAAGATGTCTACGAGCCGTATCTTATGCAAATCGGCTTCATCGCCCGCACTTCACGCGGCCGTATGCTCACTGACCTCGCTGTTAAACATCTCGGACTGCCAAAACAAAAAGCGCAGGAATCACTCATTTAAAAATTGAAACTTAATACCGTTCGTGCTAATATTAGGGTATTGTTTTTTGTTTAGGAGGATTAGTGCACAACAAAACATTAGATATTGCGCTTAGAGAACTGTTGCCTATGTTGCAAGATTTTATAGTTTTTCTTGGATATACTGAAGAACAAGGCAGAAAATTTACCGAAGGCTATACCGCTAAACTTTGCTCTCTGCCAATAAACCTACAGTATCTTGGTCTTGCAAGAATGTACGATCCCTGTATGACCGCTGGATTTAAAGCCGCGGACATAGATGAACTTGAAGCCATTGAAAAAGCCCTTAAACTGCTGCCTGGTTTAAACTAACCCCTTAGGGGGTTTTATTATTGCGCAACTTGAAACAACTTGCTAGGTTATTCACATGCGCATTCTAATCGTAGCTCTATCTTTCGTAGCAACTATTAGTGGACTATTTTTGTTTGAAAACTTCAAAACTCCCCCGCAAGAAACTAATTACGCCAAAATCATTGGAGAAATACAAGGATCCACTGTACCAACAGCAACTCCCCAATCGACAAAAGTTCCTATTAAAACATACCGGCCAACTAAACAGCCCGCGACTACCTTAACAGCCACAACCACTCCTTCATCCACACCATCTACCACGTCCACGCCGATAAATCACATTTATTACACAAGCTCGGCAACGCAAGCTAAATATTATTATTGTGATACTGACTCCGATTGGAAAAACCTATCCAAAACAAATTTAAAACAGTTTCTCTCACCAGAAGAACTTTTGAAATCGTATCCGAATAGAGTATTGCACGAGCCATGCAAGTAAAATAGAATAGAGCCATGTCAGGGCATTCAAAATGGAGTCAGATAAAACATAAAAAAGGAGCTAGCGACCAGAAAAAGGGTCAGATTTTTAGTAAACTATCTAAAAAAATTTCGATAGCCGCGCGTAGTGGAACCGACCCTCTTGCCAATTATCACTTGCAATCGGTTATTGATGAAGCGCGGTCCTTTAATATGCCTAAAGAAAACATAGAGCGGGCAATCAAACGCGCCAGCGACAAAGAAACAATAGCGCTGGATACGGTAATAATCCAAGCAATGGGACCATCCGGTATCGCAATCATAATTGAGGCTATTACTGACAACAAAAACAGGACTATAAACGAGATCAGACATATCTTAATCGCACATGAAGTAAGAATGGTTCCTGAAAACTCATTAAATTGGATGTTTAATAACAACTGGGAACCAAATACCCCAATCGAAGCGACCGCAGAGCTTCAGCAAAAAATTGATACTCTACTTCAGGTCTTGGATGATAACGAAGACGTAGAAAACATTTACACAAATCTTGCAGATTAATAACTTAAATTTTAAATTTTAAATTTTAAATCAGATTTATAATTTACACTTTATAATTTATAATTTATTTGCGTATTCTCGGAATAGATCCCGGCACTTCATTAATAGGCTACGGAATTATAGATGTTGTCGGTAAAAAATATACGGCTGTTACTTTTGGAGATTTTAGAACGGAAATTAATATACGTAACGCTAATCGAGTTTTAGATGTTTATAATTTTTTTGACAAATTAATAAAAAAATTTAAACCTGATAGGGTCGCCTTGGAAAGTTTGTTTTTTTTCAAAAACGCCAAAACCGTTATTAAGGTTAGCGAGATTAGAGGACTCCTATTATACGTTGCCGTTAAAAATGGTCTGGAAATTGGCGAATTTACTCCACTACAAGTTAAACAAGCCGTATCCAGTTACGGTCGGGCAGAAAAATCACAGGTACAACAAATGGTCAAAATGATTCTAGGTCTGTCTACTATTCCAAAACCGGATGACGCCGCTGATGCCTTGGCTATTGCAATTTGTTGTGCAAATACTGTAGTATATTGATTTGTTATTTAAATTCTAGAATTTTCGTTTTTAGTTACGCTTAAATTCGTACCTAAACCTTGAAAATTCTACGGTCATTATGTCGACGAATGACTATAGGTATTCCTTGCTAGAAGAAGATGAGTTGGATGAAGCAGCAGAGATCGCTGAGACTAAAGAGGAAGAGGAAGAGGAAGAGGAGGTTGTCTAAAATAAAAACCACCCTGCGATTCACTAAGGGTGGTTTTTATTTTAACTAGCAAGAAGAATTTATTTTATCTTAAGAAACCTATGCGCTCCTATCTTAATTATATTGCCAGATTCAACTTGCATTCCCCAATCATCCACGGTTTTGCCGTTTATCTCAACTGCCTTCTGATCTATTAACCTCTTAGCCTCGGAAGCAAACAAAACCATTCCCGATTCTTGTAATACATTTACTATGGTCATCGCGCCATCTATTTTAAATTCATTAATATTCTCCGGTAATTGCCCTCCCGAAAAAACCTTCTCAAAATTTTCTTTTGCCCTCTGCGCTTCTTTTTCACCGTGGTACATTCGCACCAGCTCATATGCTAATTCTTCTTTAAAATCTTTGGGGTTACCTCCTTTATTAACTCTCTCTTGCCAATCATTAATCCACTCCTGCGGTTTTTCTGTGCAAAGCTCGAAAACTGTTTTAATCATTTCGTCCGGAACTGATTTCATTGTTTTACCAAAAACATCTTCTGGCGAATCGCTGACGGCAATAAAACCACCTTCTGTCTTGCTAATTTTTTTACCAGTTGCCGAGTCAACTAATAGTTTTGTCGCAAATACAATCTTTTCTTTACCCAAGTATTCTTTTTCTAAATCTCTACCTACCAGCATATTAAAGGTCTGATCATTGCCACCTACCTCACCATCAACTTTCATCGCAACCGAATCGTAGCCCTGCATAAGCGGGTATAGGAATTCATGCACAAAAATAGGTTTTTCTTTTTTAATACGCTCCTGAAACATATCCCTAATTATCATCTGCTGAACCGTGGCATGACTTGTTAGTTTAATAACATCCGCAAAAGACATTTTGCCAAGCCATTCACTGTTATGTTTAACTTCAAAATCTACTTCTCCGAATATTTTCTTGGCCTGACCAACATAAGTTTTCATGTTTTGTTCAACATCTTTCTTGCTAAGCGCGGTTCTGGCGGCTTCTTTATCTGTAGGATCACCAATCCTTGCAGTAAAATCGCCTATCAAAAGAATTATTTTGTGGCCTAACTCGGCCAAGTGCTTGAGTAAGAGTAGTGGAATAGTGTGTCCGAGATGGATACTTGGTCCAGTTGGATCAATACCCAAGTAAAAAATCATCTGCTTGCCTGACTCCATTAATTCCTCTGCCTTCTCTTTGGACGGAAAAACCGCCTCAAGATATCTTGAGTTCAAAAATTCATTTATTTTATCTTTATCAGTTACGATTTTTGCCATTCCTTAAATTCTAAACTATTCTCTGGACTTTTTCGACCCCTTGACAAATAAAACCCTTAGACTTATTATAAGTTTACTTAGAAAAAAAGAGGTAGTATACAAATGGAAACAAAAACTGAAATTCCAGCTCTTTGGGAAATTCTTTATCAAGCTGATTACAGAGATGGCGATGGCGACCTCTCCCTAGCTGATACACGCTTCTATGTGCTCAGTAAAGGACATGCTGAAGCATTAAAAAAAGCAGAGCCACTATTAAAAAACTGTCGGAAAAACCACCACAAAAATATCAGCGTTATCGCAAGTTTAATTACCTTAGAAAATTTAATGCCGACCCGTAATAGCGAGAATGATGGACGACTAGGTTGGATCAGCAGTCATCGGCTTTCGGAAATTAAGTTATCTCTTGATGAAGACAAGCAAAGATTTCGCCTAGAAGTCTGCATTCTTCCAGTAGACTAGCCTTTTATTACTGACATCTTAAAAACTTCCGCCGTTCTCGGCGGTTTTGTTTTTTAGATACACGAACGAAGCAATATTACCTTTTGGGACTTCTGAAGTAACCGCCAGCAGGGTTTTGTCAACGACCGAATCCGCCAACTGGCGAATGAGTGTCTTGACAAATGGCGGTTACGTAAAAAGATGAGCCGAGCCCGCTGGGGCGAGGCGAAGTTCCCAAAAGGTAATATTGCAAAGTGAGGGTTTTTATGCCAAAATACCCCTTAATGACTCCCGCGACTCGCAAACACAAACCAAGCGTCCTCAAAAACATTTTTTTAACAATTACAACTCTGGCCATTCTCGGCTTGGTTTTTTTTGTCATTATTTTTCTATACTACGCTGGACAAGTTCCTGACCCTTCAGCAATCGCCACCCGTCGAGTAAGTGAGTCGACAAAAATTTATGACTCTACGGGGACTGTCGTGCTTTACGATATTCATGGCGAAGAAAAACGCACAATCATTCCTTGGGAACAAATACCTGATAATATTAAAAAGGCCACACTAGCTTCTGAAGATTCTGATTTTTATACTCACAAAGGAATTGATTTTAAAGGTATCGTACGGGCGCTTTATAAAGATCTTACTAACTTAAGTGCGTCACAGGGCGGCTCAACAATAACTCAACAATTAATTAAAAATTCTTTATTAAATAATGAAAAAACTTTAGCTCGTAAAATAAAGGAGGCTGTTTTGTCAATACAAATAGAAAGGAAGTTTACCAAAGACGAGATCTTCTGGATGTACCTTAATCAAATACCTTACGGATCCAATACCTATGGTATCGAAGAGGCAAGCCAAAAATTCTTTGACAAGCCGGCTAAAGAGCTAACATGGCCAGAAGCTTCTCTGCTTGCCTCTATTCCTAAAGCTCCGAGTTACTACTCTCCGTATGGTAATCACCTTTCGGAATTAATTTCCAGACGAGATAGTCTCTTAGAAAAACTCCACGCTACCAGCCTTATCCCTGACGAAGAATATAATTTAGCAATAAAAGATGTCCCTAAATTCAAACCTTCCCAGGAAAATATCCAAGCTCCTCATTTTGTAATTATGGTAAAAGATTATCTCGTAAAAAAATATGGCGAAGATATAGTTCAAAACGGAGGCTTAAGGGTTTTAACAACATTGGATATAAACATACAAAAAATAGCCGAAGAAACGGTTGAAAAATACGCCCAAATAAATACAACTAAATATAAAGCTCACAACGCGGCACTCGTTGCCTCTAATCCTAAGACCGGAGAAATGCTTGCTATGGTTGGTTCTAAAAATTATTTTGGTAAAACTGAACCGGAAAATTGTATTCCGGGTAAAAGCTGTCGATTTGAAGGCAACTTTAATGTAGCCACAGCTTCCCGACAACCGGGCTCATCATTTAAACCCTTTGCCTACGCAGAAGCTTTTACTAAAGGTTTTCCGGACTCAACAATATTATTTGATCTGCCTACCGAATTTAATCCGAACTGCGACTCATCCGCTTTACAAAAAAAGGGCACTAACGGATCGGATTGCTATAATCCTCAGAATTATGACGGTCGTTTTCGTGGTCCAGTTACAATGCGTCAAGCAATTGGCCAATCTCTAAACGTACCTTCTGTTAAAACCCTCTACTTGGCAGGAATTGATGAAACAATAAGTCTAGCTCATCAAATGGGCATTACTACACTTAATAATCGCCAAGATTACGGTTTATCTCTTGTTTTAGGCGGCGGCGAGGTAAAACTGGTTGATATGGTTACTGCTTACGGAGTATTCGCTAATGATGGTATTCTGCTAAAACCTAACTTTATTAAAAAAGTTACCGCTGCCGACGGAGTAGTTTTAGAAGAATTCAAACAAGAAGAGACGCGAGTTATGGAACCTCAAGTAGCCAGATTAATAAACGATGTTCTTTCTGATAATAATTCTAGAGGACCTGTATTTGGTTATAACAGTCCTTTATACTTCTCTGATAGGCCTACAGCCTCTAAAACTGGCACTACGCAAGAGAATCGCGACGGTTGGCTTGTTGGCTACACGCCATCTTTTGTTGCAGGAATTTGGACTGGTAATAACGATAATACCTCTATGACTAAGGAAGGTGCTGGCTTATCTGCCGCTGCTCCAATGTGGCATGAATTTATAGCAAAGGTTTTATCAGAAACACCACCTGAACAATTTATTAAACCTGATCCTACTACAACTGATAAAATTATGCTCAATGGTGTCTATAGTGATCCCTTTGGCGTACACTCCATACTTTACTATGTAAACAAAAACGATCCCCTTGGATCGTATCCAGTTAATCCTTATTCTGATTCACAATTCTCAAATTGGGAGTCTTCTGTTCAACGCTGGATTTCTGGTTTCAACTAATAATCTACTTAATCTAACTAGCTTCTTAATGGCATAATTACATAAACCTGATCTTTTTTATTTTCACCTTTTAACACCAGAGGGCTACCATCGCCAGTAAATTCGATAATAATATTTTCAGTTGGTAATACTTTAAGGCCGTCTAGTAAGTAATTGTAATTAACAGCCACTTCAAAAGGCTCATTTTTAACTTCACAGGCAATATTTGTTACTATCTCTCCTTTGTCAGTATTTTTAGCTTTTATTTCTAGTATATTATTATTAGCAATCAATTTAATATCAGAAATAGTCGAAGAAAAAATACTAGCCATGCGTATATTTTTTTCAAAATCATTCTTATTAACTCTCGCTAAAGAAATAAACTTATCGGGAATTACTTTTTTATATTCAGGATAGTGACCATCAATTAATCTCGATATAATCTCGAAGTCTTCTCCATAGATAAGTACTTGATTTTCAGAAATAGCTATACTTAACTCCCCTTCGTAATCATTAATTAGTCTGCTTACTTCGATAACTGTATTTCTGGGTAGTATAAAAGATTTATTGATCCCGTCTTTTATTTCCATTACTTTTTCGGAAAGACGAAAACTATCGGTTGCCGCAAAATCAATTTTATTAACACCTACGTTTACACAAACTCCGCTTAATTCTGGTCTAGTTTCAGAAATAGCAGCAGAGTCTAAAACATTAAGTAAGGCCTCTTTTAAACCTTGGCTACTAATTTTAAATTGCAAATCTTTTTTAATTTTAGGAATAATTGGAAAATCCTTAGTTTCCATACCTAAAATTTGAGTTTTATATTTTTCAGAATTTATAGAAATTATATTTTTTACAACTTTAATCGTTATTTTTTCATCATTCGCGTTACTTAAAAAATCAGAAAATATTTTAGCAGGCACTAAAACTTCACCTTCTTGGTCTATTTTAGCTCCAATCCAATAATTAATGCCCAATTCCAAATTAGTAGCTGATAGCTTAAGTTTTCCATTTTCAGTTTTAAGAAGGATGGAATTTAAACTCGGTAAAGAGATATTTCTAGAAACAACTCTTTCTACAGATTTTAAGGCTGTTAAAATCTTTTTATGATTTATTGTTATTATCATTATTTAATTAAATTAATTATTATAATTAAGAGAGTGGATAAAAATATTTTTTTAGAAATTAGTTAGATAGTAATAGCTATATAAGCTATTTTTTGTGTAAATAATTTGTAGATAAGATATGCATAAGTAATTGTATAACTAAGTATAAATATGTTGAAAAAAAGTATTTTTAAGTAAGAGGACTCTTATGAACATATTTAGTAATAATTTTTCAGAAACTAATCAACATAGATATACACAACTTATACAGAGGGCAATCACTAAAAATTATTCAAATGTTTGATACAACCTTTCTTTTATTAAAGTAAGTTCTTGTTTTGTATTTTCATCACCGCTCTCTTCTTTTTTTATTTTTTCGTAAGCATGGATAACAGTCGAATGGTCTCTACCTCCAAGTTTAGTGCCTATTTCAGGAAAAGAAGATTTTGTTTCCTCTCTTAATAAAAACATAGCTATTTGTCTTGGTCTAACTACTTCTTTTTTTCGACTGCGTTTAATTAAATCGGTTATAGGAATATTATAGAAATCTGCTACAGATTTCATAATTAACTGATGCGTAGTTTTACGATAGGGCGTGTTTAAGTATGCGGCTAAAAGTTTTTTAACTTCTTTAAAGTCCGGAGTCTTGTTATATATCTGACTGAACGCAATAATTCTATTTAGAGCTCCTTCTAGTTCTCTGATATTTTTTTGGATATTAGAGGCTATGTAAGCAAGAGAATCATTATCAACTTCAAAATTTTTCTCCTTACATTTAGTATTAAGAATAGCCAACCTGGTTTCATAGTCGGGTATGCCTATATCGGCTATCATGCCACCTTCGAATCGTGAGCGTAGTCTTTCCTCAAGAGCGGGAATTGCGCTTGGGGGCCTGTCGGACGATAAAATTATCTGCTTATTCTTACCGTAGAGCTCGTTAAATGTTCCAAAAAAGATATCTTGAGTTCGTTCTTTGCCGGCAAGGAACTGGATGTCATCGATAATTAAAAGATCAAGTTTAGCATAACGTTGCTTTAGCTCCTCGATAGTTTTATTTTTAATAGATTCTATAATTTCCGATGTTAAGCGCTCAGAAGATATATATAAAATTTTTCTGACGGGATTAGCAGCTAAAACCGTATTTCCGGTTGCTTGTAATAAATGAGTTTTGCCAAGGCCGACGCCTCCATATATGAACAAAGGATTATAAACTCGCCCCAAATTCTTAGTGATAGCAAGACTTGCGGCATGCGCAAGCTCGTTACTACTGCCAACTACGAAAGAGTCAAAAGTATAACGTTTATTTAAATTAGTTGATTTATCGATGTCTATATCTTGGCGGTCTTCGACCATTTTTTCAGGAATAAAATGAGCGAAGTCTTTTCTTTGGGTAGGTAAATGGGTATTTAAGCCGCCAACCGTGTATTTAACATCTCTAATTTCCGGGTTAGTATTTCTGATAATTTGAAGTATCTGTCTATTAAATTTATTTTCTAACCACTCTTTTACGAAACCATTCGGAACGCTTACCAAAATAGAACCATTATTGTTCGCTAAAATAGCCGTACCCTTAAACCAGGTAGTAAAATTAGCACGCGAAAGAGAGAGCTCCATTTCCGTTAAAACAGTTTTCCAGATTTCTTCGTGAATCATTTGAATAAATAAACTAAGTAAGTTCTAGCTATAGTTTTAAATTATACTACTAGTATAAACGGGATAAAATTAGAAAAAAGAGCAGCTACGTTAATAAAGTGTGCATAAGAAGTGAATAATTCATGCTCGAGTTTTCCCCAACAGTACCTTGTAACTATCTGGTAATTGTCTAAAGAATGCAATCTTGCCAAGTATGGTTTTTTTTGATAACCTTAGTAAATGCAATCAAAAGCTTTAACTTACAAACCCAAAAAGAGAAAAAGAAAGAAAACCCACGGTTTTAGAGTGCGTTCGAGGTCTAAGAATGGTCGAAAAGTTTTGGCTCGTCGTAGAAGCAAAGGAAGACGCAAGATTAGTGTCTAGTTTTTAGCTGCTAGCTTCTAGTTTTTAAGGTTACTAGAATCTAGAATCTAGAATTTAGAATCTAGTTCGTTGGCTTTAGCTCGCAGGCATCGTTTATTAAAAAAAGACATAGATAACGTTTTTAAACGAGGCAAAACTGTGAAAGGCAGTTTTTTCTTTATTAAATTTTTAAAAAATGATACAGGTAAGTTACGTTTAGCCGTATCGATTTCTAAGAAAGTTTTAAAAACAGCGGTTGCTAGAAATAAAATTAAAAGATTTTTTTCTAATTTTTTTTCCTCTTCGCTTTTTTTAAATACTCCGGTAGATTTGGTAATCGTCGTTACTACAAGTATCGTAGAGAAGCCTTTAAAAGAAATCAAGAGAGAAATGGAGCAGGCAATAAATAAAATTTTTGTCTAGGCATACATATGAAATTTTTTTTACTAGTAGCTATAAAGATATATCAAAAAACTCTATCGTCTAATCAAGGAGCTGTTTTTTTTGGTAGTAATGTAGGATGTCGCTATTACCCTTCTTGTTCCCAATATGCCTACGAAGCGATAGAAAATCACGGGATTGGTCGAGGGGTTCTAAAAAGTATAGTGAGAATATTGAGGTGCAATCCTTTCTTCAAGGGTGGTTATGACCCTGTTAGTAGTTTGTAAATTTTAAATTATGACATTTTTATATCACGAATTACTTTTTCGTCCCCTATTCAACCTCCTCATCTTTTTATATAGCAATATTCCTGGAGCAGATTTTGGTGTTGCTATAATAGTGCTGACGCTTATCGTTAGAATTGTTTTTTTCCCCCTATCTATTAAGGCTTTAGTTTCTCAGCGTGAGCTTAATAAGCTACAACCAAAAATTAAAGAACTTCAGGAAAAGCACAAAGGCGACAAACAAGCACTGGGACAGGCCACTATGCAGCTTTATAAAGAGCATAAAATTAACCCCTTAAGTGGTTGCTTGCCGATATTAATACAGCTCCCGGTATTAATAGCTTTGTACAGTGCTTTAAATTCTGGTCTTAAGCTAGAAAGTTTAGTTGGGTTATATTCTTTTGTGGATCATCCAGAAAAGATAAATCAGATAGCTTTGGGATTCATTAATTTAGCTGAAAAAAGTTATTTAATAGCTATTTTAGCAGGTGTTTTGCAGTGGTTTCAAATGAAATTAGCAACTTTATCGCAAGTTAGTAATTTAAAAAATAACACGAATTCTCAGATGCCGGACATGAGTAAACAAATGTTGTATTTTTTCCCAGTTATGGTTATAATTATCGCTTGGAATTTACCGACAGGACTAACGTTATATTGGGTTGCCGCCACAGTTTTTTCCATATTTGAGCAGCTATATATTAATAGAAAATATAAAACGGTAAGTTAAATGAAATGAATCCCGTTAGAAGTAGCCTTGCCTACCGGCAGGCAGGCCTAACGGGTTTGTAATCGTAGTAAATGAATAATTTTAAAGCTTATTGAGCGGTCGTAACTTATGTGCAAGACTGCGCAGCAGCTATTTCTAACGGGATGAAAGAAGATATCCAAAATAAAATACAAGAAATTGTCCAGAATCTTCTTGATAAGGTTGGCTTTGATGGCACGGTTAGATTAACAGAGGGAGTGCTTGGAAAGGACGGTAGCGATTTAATAGAAAACAAAAAAGAAGGCTTCATGGTGGTTTCCATAGAGTCTGATAAAGACCTCAGCGTTCTTATAGGAAAAAATGGACAGAATTTAATTGCTTTTGATCACATAGCGCATCTGTTAGTGAATCGTGGAATTAATTCTGATGTCAGTAAGCTCCCGGTTAATTTTATTGTTGACATCAATGATTATCGAAAATCTAGAGCTAACTATCTTGTTGATATAGCGCACAACGTAGCCAAAAGAGTGATTCAAACTCAAAAAGCCGAGGCCTTGTTGCCGATGAATGCTTATGAGCGCAGATTAGTGCATACCGAGTTAGCATCATTTAAAGAACTTCAAACTGAAAGCATCGGTCAAGAACCTCGTCGCCGCATTGTCGTCAAACCTACGCTCCTCCTTTGATTTTAAAATAACTCCCCACCCACAATATTATTGCTCACTTGCCGATTTTCTTACAGCATCTGTCCCCGGCAAATAATATATCGATTTTCTAGTCTTTCTAGATTAACTCAAAGGTGATTTAATCACCGAAATCCTTCGAAAATCGATATTTATTTGCACGGTGCCATCTGAATGACGAAAATCGACAAACTCGCACTAAAATTAGTCGCTCATTAGTAAGGGTATTTTAAAATCAAAAAACTCACCCCGTCCTTAGAACGCAGGTAGACCAACCTGTTTTTTAATGGTTAAATTTAGGTATGGAAGTTTCTAAGGATGATATTATTAAATATTATGATTTTAGTAAGTTTGACTACCAGCTTTATAATCTGTCGCTTTCAAATATCTCAATGCACTTTGGGCTATGGGACGAAAACACAAAAAACCACAAAGAAGCGTTATTAAATGAAAATAAAGTCTTGGCAAGGTTGGCTGATATTACAGCCAATGATTATGTTCTTGATTTTGGCTGCGGTTACGGTACTACTGCAATCTGGCTTGCTAAAAATATTAGTTGCCGAACAGTAGGCATAACGATTAGTGAAAAACAGGTTGCAGAAGCAAAGAAGATGGCTATAAAACTGGGCGTTAGCAAACTTACTGATTTTAGTCTGATGGATTTTCATA
>JBBUDS010000055.1:0-8908 GCA_038057175.1 Patescibacteria group bacterium | reverse complement strand
CCGCAAGCCCAAGAGGATTTGACAAATGATACCGCAACTGGTATCATTTTAGTATCTTTAAAAACTTTTTCGAGAGTGTATATGTCAATATTAGTAGTTAAGAAGACTGTTTCTGTTACGGCGGTTAAGCGTTTCGTAGCCCGCGAGCATCTCGCGGAGGCAAACATCGGTTCGAGAGGAGATAATTTCAATCGATTGTTCCTCGACCATGTCGAGGAAAACGTACCTGCAGGTCGGGTCGCTATTCATGCTTTGGTCGAGGATTCTCCCAGCCCCGAGATTATGGTTGAGCTTGGCCGGGCCCGTAGACTAATCCACTTGGCCCACTTTTTCCAACTTCTGAAGAAACAGGCTAGGGGGCAAGCCGGCCCACTAATGATCAAAGAGAAGTGGAACATCGCCGACTGCATTGGCAGTGACGGCAACGTCTGGGCCGTGGTCGCGGACTGGCTCTCAGTCAGCCGCTTCTGGAGCATCGAGGCCTACTCGGTTGGCCTCCTGGTCGAGTGGGATGCTGGTAGCCGGGTTCTCTCGCAAGCAGACTAGGATTTTGGTCCCTTGGTTGCTTGGTTCTTGAGTCCAAAATTTTTGCCATTTTTTGCCGAGGAAACTCGGCTTTTATGTTTCTATAAATTACAACTATCGGGAGCCCCGACGTAGTCTGTCGGGGCGATTTTTATCGTTGTCAGATTGCCAAGTAAATTACTAGTCCCGCCATGGCGGGACGGGTTGCCCGGCGGAGGCATGTGTGTTTTGTGTAAGGAGCGCATCGTCGCGACTAACAAAACACACATGCGTAGCCGGTCGGTAAACTATCCGCCAATAAGATTTGTAATTTTTATAAATTTACGCTAAAATTTTAAGCAATACGATGAGTTTCATATCTAAAATATTTGGTGATGCCAATAAGCGGACAGTTGTAAATTATCAATCAATTGTTGATAATATAAACGAGCTCGAACCGCTGTTCGAGTCTTTTTCTGTCGATCAATTACGGGCAAAGGCGGCTGAATTTAAAGAACGTCTTGCCGCCGGTGAGTCGCTTGACGATTTTTTGCCGGAGGCATTTGCCGCAGTCCGCGAATCTGCCAAACGCACACTTGGTCAGAGACATTTTGATGTTCAGTTGATGGGCGGAATAAATTTGCATCAGGGCAAGATTTCAGAAATGAAAACCGGAGAGGGTAAAACCTTAGTCGCTACTTTGCCGGCGTACCTCAATGCTGTTGCCGGTCAGGGAGTGCATATGGTTACAGTCAATGACTATCTTTCAAGACGCGATGCGGTTTGGATGGGACAAATTTTTCATGCGCTTGGTTTGACGGTTGGTTGTATAAGCCATGACTCAAGTTTTATTTATGATCCGCTGCATAGTGAAAATCAAAAAGAAAAAGAAAATGAAAGATCAGAAAAATTAGATAGCGAGCGTGATACCACGGGTTCTTTCAGGGTGGTTCACGAATTTTTACGTCCCGTTACTCGACGCGAGGCATACGAGGCGGATATAACCTATGGTACTAACAATGAGTATGGTTTTGATTATTTGCGCGATAATATGGCGTACGAATTAAGTCAGGTTTCACAAGTTAAGGGACACCATTTTGCCATAGTTGATGAAATCGATTCTATTTTAATTGATGAAGCTCGTACGCCGTTGATTATTTCGGCGCCGGATTCTGATTCAACTAATCTTTATGAAACTTTTTCTAAAATCGTTCCACGACTTCTTGAAAACGAAGATTATAATGTTGATGAAAAATTAAAAGCGGTATCTATAACTGAAAAAGGTATTGAAAAAGTAGAGGGCATACTCAACATAAAAAATATTTACGAAGAAGGTGGCACCCGATATGTGCATCATCTCGAACAGGCGCTCAAGGCGCAAATATTATTTCATAAAGATAAGGATTATGTCGTAAAAAATGGGGAAGTTATTATCGTTGATGAATTTACCGGACGTTTAATGCCGGGGCGTCGTTGGTCGGAAGGATTGCATCAGGCGGTAGAAGCCAAAGAAGGTGTGCTGGTGCAAAAAGAATCAAGAACTTTTGCCACGATTACTTTTCAGAATTATTTTAGATTATATAAGAAACTTGCCGGTATGACCGGTACCGCCCAGACTTCAGCCGAGGAATTTCATAAGGTTTATAATCTCGATGTTGTTACGATGCCGACCAATAAAAAGATGGTTCGTGCTGATTTGCCTGATAGGATTTATAAAACTGAGGAGGGCAAATATAAAGCGATTGTTGCCGAAATTAAAGAGCGACATTTGAGTGGTCAGCCGGTGCTTGTTGGCACGGCAGCAATTACTAAGAATGAACTTTTAGCGGCTTATCTTGAACGAGATGGTGTTCCGCACAGAGTGCTTAACGCCAAGAACCACGAGCAGGAAGGTGAATTACATGCTCAAGCGGGACGATTAGGAGCGGTTACGGTTGCTACAAATATGGCTGGCAGGGGAGTAGATATTATTCTAGGTGGCAATCCTCCAGATTCCGATGAGGCAAGTAAGGTTCGTGAGCTGGGCGGTTTGCACGTAATTGGTACCGAGAGGCACGAGGCGCGCCGTATTGATGATCAGTTGCGTGGTCGTGCCGGCAGACAAGGAGATCCGGGATCTTCGCAATTTTTTGTTTCAACTGAAGACGAGCTTGTGCGCATATTCGGCGGAGATCGATTAAAGAATCTCATGGATCGTCTTGGTGTTGGCGAGGATGATGTTATTGAGAATCGTTTTGTCTCGAGGGCGATTGAGCAGGCGCAATCTAAGATTGAGGGCAATAATTTTGATATTCGAAAATATGTACTGGAATACGATGATGTTATGAATCGTCACAGGACTGCCATATATAATTTACGCAGAGAGACACTGGAAGCGACTGGAGTTAAGGAGAAAATAAGTAACTATATTCATGAGCAGGTAGATAAGATCGTACAGTTTCATTTGTTAAATGAGCCGGGTAAAACAGGTAATTACAATATTGAAGAAATAGCCGAAAATATTAAGACCATCGTGCCTATCGAATGGGATCTGCATGCTAAGTTAAATGAGGTTGTCAACCCAACTCTTCAGCAAGGTTCGGGGCAAATAGATTTGGAGCAGTCACGATTATCAGAATTTTTACATGGATTAGTTGATGAGGCTTATGCTCAAAGAGAGCAGAAGTTAGGAGATGAAGCTACGAGGCATCTTGAGAAAATGGTTTTATTGCGTGTTATTGATGAATTGTGGGTAGATCATTTGGAACAAATGGAATATTTGCGCGACTCGGTACGTTTGCGCGCTTACGGTCAGCGCGATCCTCTTGTTGAATACAAGATTGAAGGTCAGAAAATGTTTAACCAGTTGCAAGAGGCGATAGGCGCACAGGTCGCGGGCATGATATTTAAGGTTGGATTCGTGAACCAACCCAAAAAGGTTTCTGTTCAAGAAAAGAGACAGGATCTAGTTATTGAAAAGTCGGGCGTTTCTAAACAGATGTCTCAAGAATCCGATCGAGGAACTGTTGTTAATCCAGACAGTCAAAACATTGGCAGAAACGATCCGTGTTATTGCGGCAGCGGTAAAAAGTATAAAAAATGCCATGGGAAATAAGATTTTTGCATATGGTATAGCAATTTTTTTGGTCGGTGGGGCCGGATGGTTTGTAGCGGTTATATTAGCTGTTATTACGCTGGGTAAGTTGCGCGATGCCGCCAACTTTTTGGGAGTTGCAACGGGCGTGGGCTTTTTGATGATAATTATTGGCGGCATCTCCAAGTTGCTGAATAGACACAAAAAACATGAAAAATAAAATTTACAAATTAAGATTCAGGGCGGTTAATCGGGATATCTTCGAAGCAATTAGAGATGGTAAGAAAAAAATAGAAACCAGAGCGGCAACGATTAAATACAGAAACATTGAGGCGGGAGATATCGTCATATTAAGTTGTGGTAAAGACAAATTTAGCAAAACCGTAGCTGCGGTTAATGTTTTTAAAACAATAAGCGCATTATTAAAAAAGTATAAAGTTAAAGAGATAAATCCCGGCGTTGAATCGGAAGGCGAATTACGCGATATTTATTATAGCTTTCCGGGATATAAGGAAAAAATTAGAGATAATGGTCTTGTGGCATTAGAACTGAAGTAGCACAGGCAATTAATGAAGAAAAAAACAAAAAATAAAAAACAAATTGTAGTGGCTGTGTCTGGCGGAATGGACCCGATACACATTGGTCATGTGCGTCTTTTTGAGGAAGCCAAAAAATTGGGAGATAAGCTGGTGGTAATTTTGAACAATGACAATTGGCTTAAAAAGAAAAAGGGCTACGTGTTTATGAGAGAAGATGAACGAAAGGAAATGATTGCCGCATTATCTGCGGTTGATGAAGTTGTGTTAACCGGTCATGGACCGAATTCTGAAGATATGAGCGTGAGTGTCGAGCTTGAAAAAATAAAACCAGATTTTTTTGCTAATGGTGGCGATAGAACGATTAATAATATTCCAGAAGTTGGAATTTGTGATAAAATTAATTGTAAGGTCGTGTTTAATGTCGGCCGTGGCGGAAAGGTACAGTCTAGCTCGTGGTTGGTGTCTAACCGCAATAAAAAGCACGGCAAGTAGGTCTTTATTAAATGGAAAGGGCTATTTTTGAAATAATAGAAATATTTAAGAAGTCAGCGGTCAACTTACCCGTTTCCTTAAAAATGAAAACGGTTGAGCTTATTTTGAATTTAATGAAAAATCAAAAAAACTTTGGTTTATTTGTTGTGCTTGGCTGGCAAGATAAATGGCAAGAATATACTGATATTTCTGACAGTACGCAGGATATTTTTGTGGCGCATCATGTTAATGTATTAGAAATTGAAAATCACGCCGATTGGTATCATGACGTTGAATCTACCGTAGGTTTTGATGGCGCTATTTTAATTAATTCAAATGGCGAAATAGTTCATTCGGGAGTTATGATTGAGGGGTTGCGTCCTAGAATCGCCGCAGCAGAAATTAATCCCGGCAGCTTTCCCGACTTATCGGATCAGTTTGGTTTTGACCATAAAGTGCATACTCGTCACCTTTCGGCTATTACCGCTTCATATATTTTTAAAGATACGACCGTATTTACGGTTTCAGAAGAAACTGGGGCTCTTCATGTTTTCGAAGCCGGTAAGATCGTGTATGCTAGGGCTGATGCAATTTAAATCTCCCCAAAACTCTGATAAATATAGATGGACCAATCATGTTAAAGGCAAGATGGTTTATTATAGAATATCAGAAGGCATGATAAAGCGCATAGTTAGATTTCCTAAGCGTAAAGAGGTTGGTGTAGCTGAGAAAACCATTGCTGTCATGCAACCCACGGGTAATAAGAAGAAGCCGCAGGAAATCTGGGTTATGTACCAGTCGATTGGCGTGGAGTCAGCCAATAAGCTCCAAGATATAAATAATAAATTTCAAACTCCAAGTGTTAGAATAATTTCTGCTTGGCGTTATCCGGGCATAAGTCCGGTCGGTAAAAATATTCCAATCCCGGATGAAATTTTATCTGCCATAGACGAAGCTATAGCGGATGAGTCATAAGATTTTTAATTGTAGACACTTCACATGGGCTTGGTGATTTGCTAGACTGGTGGCATGTCTAAAATTTTAATTCTTACTTTTATTGCGCTGGTTGTAGGTTTTGGCGGTTTTTTTTATTTGCAGGAAAAAAATAATTCCTCTTTAAATACAACAGTTGAACCATCTCCGACTCCCACAGCTACCATGACCCCGCAGAAAACATTATCGGATACAATTAAAGTTACTATGCAAACTGCTCGCGGTGATATTGAGCTGGAACTTTATTCTAAGGTTGCTCCTAAGACCGTGGCTAATTTCGTTAAGCTTACCAAGGCTGGTTTTTATGACGGCACCAAGTTCCATCGCGTAATTGATGACTTTATGATACAGGGCGGCGATCCATTGTCCAAAACCGATGATCCAAGAGTCGGCACTGGCGGGCCGGGTTATCAATTCGAGGACGAAATAAACTTTAAATCTCTCGGTGCATCCGATGAATTAGTCGCCCAGTATGAAGCTTTGGGATATAAATATAATAATTCCCTCCAGTCATTACCTGTTGATCCCGGTTATATAGCCATGGCTAATGCCGGTCCCAACACTAATGGCAGTCAGTTTTTCATTGTTACCACTAAGCCCCAGACCCATCTTTATGGTAAGCACACATCCTTTGGCAAGGTAATTAAGGGTATGGATGTTGTATTAAAAATTAAGCAAGGGGATGTAATTAAAAGAGTTATCGTTGAATAATAAAAAATGTCCCCAGAGAGGGACATTGTGGAGCGATTGGGATGTTTTTGCAGCTCCGATATTCTTCTCGGGCGGCTACCTACTGGTTAAGGGATCTTACGATCAATCATCCAGTGAGCAGTTTGTTGCCTCGGAACCCTAGCCCTTGCGGACCTCGGTATGGCAAGCTTCCACACCCCAATCGTTATATAAGTATAGCATAATATAGTTTGATTGTCAAATGGCTTACGTACATACCTCAAAACCACTTAAAATATCGCGTGCCAATATACAGTTAATGAAGGAATGCCCTCGCTGTTTTTGGATGTATAAACATCAGGGAATTGGCAGGCCGCAGGGGTATCCATATACTCTATCAATCGCTGTTGACCAGCTTTTGAAGGTAGAGTTTGACGAGTATCGTGAAAGGGGAGAGATGCATCCTGTTTTAATTGATCACGAAGGTATGTCAGAGGCGCATCTTTATCCTGATCACGTGCAACTTCAGAAGTGGCGTAATAATTTCGAGGGACTCAAGTATTATGATGAGGAGCTTGATGCAACGCTTTTTGGCGCCGTTGATGATATGCTTGAATTTAACGATGGTTCGTTGGCAGTTATTGATTACAAGTCATCTGGTGCTAAGGAGGTCTCGGTGTACGATGATTATCAGATGCAGATGGATACTTATACCTATATACTTGAACGTATTGGGCACAAGACTGCGCGTAAAGCCTACTTTGTTTTTTATCAGGTAGACAAGACTGACGGTTTTCGCGGTCGCTTGCCGTTTAAAGGTTTAATTCGTGAAGTAATAACCGACCCCAGTTATATTCGCGATTTATTTGCCGAGGCAGTTAAATTAGCGCGATCTGATATTCCGCCGCAATCAAATTTAGAATGTCAGCATTGTAATTGGGCAGAACATAGGGGAAGGTAGGTATTAAATAATATGGCAGAAAAAAAACAAAAACTTACCGGAGAGCATTTTTATAAATTTTTTCAATGTCCTCATTGGATTTGGTACGATATCTATGGTGATCAGACAAGGAAACGAGAGATTCCGCCATTGATTCAGATGATACATAAGAGCGGTCTTAAGCATGAACGGGAGATGATTCAGTCGCGCAAATTTGAAGAAGTTAAGCCTGATCTTATGAGTGATTTGGACGAAGCCTTTTTGGCCACCATGGAATTAATGAAACAGGGTAAGAATATTTATCACGGTGTTTTAATGGATGAACATTGGGTGGGCATTCCAGATTTACTGGAGGCAAGACCGGTAGAAAAAGGGATGAAATCTAATTTTGGAGATCACTATTATGTTGTTTATGACATTAAGAATGGTCAGGAGATACGAGATGAATATAAATTCCAACTCGTTTTTTATAGTTTGATTTTAGAGCGATTACAGGGCGTATTGCCACGTGATGCATATATTATTAATGCCGACGGCGAGGAGCGTTCTTTTATGGTTGATGATTTTTTGGATTATTTTCATTTGACACGTGAGAGGATAGAAGAAGTATTAGATGGTCAGAAGCCGTCCCCGTTTCTTAAGAGCGGTTGCAAGCAATCGCCGTGGTATGATTTATGCGTTGAAGATGCCAAGGGTTGCGATGATATTTCTTTGGTTTATAAATTGAGCCAGAATGATCAGCGCAGATTTTACGAGTTAGGCATTAGAACCGTTAAGGATCTTGCCACTGCCAATTTAGATGATTTACGTTTTCGTCTCGAAGATTGGCCGTTTGATAAGCTACTTCGTTTTTATAATCAAGCCCAAGTTTTAATATCGAATGAACCTAGGATTCTTAAGAAGAGCGCCCTTCCGTCGGTAAAAAATGAAATCTATTTTGATATTGAATCAGATCCAACCGAGGGTATTGATTATATGCTTGGTGTTTTGATTAAACGGGGCGATGCAGAGGCCCGTTCGACAAGCTCAGGGCAGGCCCAATATAAATGTTTTTTGGCTAAAGACAAAGAAGATGAGGCTAGGATCTGGCGAGAGTTTTTGGATTTTTTGGAATCATTAGAAGATTTTGTGATTTATCATTATTCCTATTATGAAAGGGAGGTTTTTAAGAGGTTAAGTAATAAATATGGCATATCTTTGGCGCTTGAAGATAAATTTAAAAATAATACCATTGATTTGCATTGGAAATTTGTAGAATCTATAGTTCTACCGGTTTATTTTTACAGCCTTAAGGATGTGGCCAAGTATCTAGGTTTTAAATGGCAGGCCGATGATGCCGGTGGAGCGGAATCTGTTGTTTGGTATAACGAGTGGCTAAAGACGGGTGATCAAAAAATAATGGATAAAATTATTAAATATAATGAAGATGATGTTCGTGCAACCCTCTTTGTTAAAGAGTGGTTAGAGAAGCAGAAGCCCCGTGTCTCACGGGAAAGAATGCCGGAAGAATAGCGCTCAACATTATTCCGTGGAAATATTGCTCAACCCCCATCATGAAATTGCAAAAAACGGGAGCCGCGGTGTAATCAGCCGTGGCGATTTTTATCGTTAGCAAATTGCTAAGAATAGTTCCAGCTAGCCCCGCTTTGGCGGGGCGAAGCGGATTGCCCGGCGGAGGCGAACACTTTTTGTGAGCTCCGTCGAACAAAAAGGGTTCGC
>JBBUDS010000054.1:0-25301 GCA_038057175.1 Patescibacteria group bacterium | reverse complement strand
GCCCTCGAAAAATTTCAATAATTTCTCGTAATAATTCTTGGGGTGCGGGTGAAACTTGTCCCGCTTAGTGGTTTTTTTGAGCAACTCCAAAAAAACATCAATACCACTACTCTCACCGACCGTCACGCCATGCTTATCGGCAATACCGATATTGTATCTGGTCTTATGATGCATCCGCCCAAGCAGATTCGACAAGCTCACTGCAGGCAGTTCATCTTCGCTTTGATTAAGATCAACTATCACTGTCTTACTTGGCTGTATTTCTTTTTTTGATTTTCGAAATTTTCCGCCAGCTGGCGGATCAACAAGCGCTTGCGCCACACTATCAAGCAACGGCTCTATTTTCACAAAAATTGATTTGCGTTTTTTGGCTTCTTCTCGTAGCCATTTAACAAAATTAGTCACAGGATTCTTGAACCCACCGGTCATTTGATTGAAATCCATTGTCGGACCGTGCGGAATGTATAAATAACTTTTTTTAAATGGCAAATCGTGCTTGATTATTTTGGCCGAGATTCCATCCTTCTCGTATTCCAAAACCTCCCGCCCCAGCGATCTCTGAAATTCCACCCATTCATTTGATTGTAGGAAGAAAGCCAAAATTTAAAATTTAGAATTATTAAGTATCCTAGTAGACAAAATATTTTTTGTTAGCTTATCAGACTCAATAATAGCAGCTTCCAAATAATAATTAGCTCTTGACAATAGTTTTAAAAAAATATAACATATTGTCAAGTTCTATAACAATTTAGAGGAGGCGGGCAGTGGCAACACAGCTGAAAGAAACTATCTACGACCCTAACCTTATAACTGTAATCAAGCCTAATCATATATGGCTACCTATTAATTTCGAACGAACAATGGAAATACGATACACTCTGGCCATAGATCAAAACCCCTACAAAGGGACATTCGAAAATCCCGATTGGGACTTTATCGCTCTGCAAATTTTACTTGCAAGTAGAAGATATAAAAAGTGGATTGGCAAAGAAGGTTTTAATTATCAGCATCAAAACAGGGAGGTAGTTGATGGCATGATACAGGCCGGTTGGCTAAGAACTATAGACTTGGCGGGCTTCACATTAACAGAGATAGCCATTGAAAAACTTCTATTAAAAAGCTTAGAAATTAGAACTTCAAATAATTCGTAAAATTTCTAGTCACGCATCTTAACGGTTGCCTTTATTAACCGTTCAAAGCCAGCAATTACGCTGGTTTTTTTATTCCAAATTTTATTTTTTTATTTCTTGCCTAACAATCTGAGCGCCTCCTTAATTTTTTCTTCCGAAGTCTTGGCTGAATCGCTAACTTGCTTCAAAGCATCTCTAGCCTGAAATTGTGAATAACCAAGAGTTACTAGAGCATCAATCGCCTCACCATCAGTTCCGATATCCGATCCTGCCTTTACTCCAAGATCGGCTGTCATAATTTTAGTTTTTAATTCAAGTACGAGACGGTGCGCCGTTTTCTCTCCAAGACCCGTTACTTTACGCAAATAATCTCCGTCACCACGCACAATACCAATCTGAAGCGTCTGCAAATCAGCCGCCGACAATATGGTTTGCGCCGACTTAGGACCAATACCGGATACCGTCGTAAGTAGTTCAAAAAAATTCAATTCTTCCGGCGTAGTGAACCCGTAAAGCTCCACCGATCCGTCTCTGGGATTGGTTTGGTAATGCGTAAATAGCTTGACCGCTTCTCCTATTTTTGCTATACTATTCAGATTCTTAGATGACATGGTGACACGATAACCAACTCCATTTACATCAACAATGGCATATTTACTCGAAACAGCCTGAATTGTACCGTTTATAAATGCAATCATGACTTAGTATTAAGTATTTTGTATCTAGTATTAAGGATAGATGAGATAGGAGTTTTTTGCAAAAAGAACAAATTCTAAGCGAGTTTGTTAATTTTTTGTCATTCAGATGGCACCGTGCAAATAAATATCTATTCTCGAAGTATTTCGGTGATTAAAACACCTTTGAATTAATCTAGAAAGACTAGAAAATCGATATATTATTTGCCGGAGACAGATGCTGTAAGAAAAATTAATAAACAAGCGAATGTTTAAACTAACTTCAAAATATAAACCTGCCGGAGATCAACCTCAAGTCCCGATTTTGTTAGAAAATTAAAAATAATTTTCAACAAAATCGAGGATCCTCGATTTTTATCAAAATCACTCTGATTTTCTAAAAATCGGGACAATTGAATCAATATGTTCCAACTTATCTCGAAATACAACCCCGCGGGAGACCAGCCCCAAGCCATTGAGAAGCTTACACGCGGGCTCAAGTCCGGAATGAAGCACCAGACGCTTTTGGGTGTTACCGGATCAGGCAAAACCTTTACCATCGCTAATGTTATCGCCAACATCAAAAAGCCAACGTTGGTTATTTCTCACAACAAAACTCTGGCTGCCCAGCTTTATCAAGAATTTCGGGAATTTTTCCCGCACAATTCAGTCCACTATTTTGTAAGTTACTATGATTATTACCAACCGGAAGCCTACATTCCTCACAGTAACACCTATATAGAAAAAGATGCCCGCATCAACGAAGAAATAGACCGTCTGCGACACGCCGCAACTCAAGCTGTATTAACTCGAGACGATGTAATAATTGTAGCTTCCGTTTCCTGTATCTATAACCTCGGCTCGCCAGAAGACTACAAAAAACTAACTTTACGACTTTTTGAAGGGCAAAAAATTACAACAGCAGAACTAAATACATCTCTTCTTAAACTCCAATATGCTCACGACCTTGAACTTAAGCGCGGAACATTCCGTAAATCAAGAGATGAGATAGAAATTGTATCAGCTACAGGAGATAGAATTGTTAAAATAAAATTCAAGGGATCCAAAATAGAAAAAATCTCAATTGCTGAAGGCGTAGATCTTGATTCACTTATCTATAATGATCCGACCTATGAAAAAATAATTGAAACTGCCATTTTCCCGGCTAAATACTGGATAGCAATGGATAACAAAATAGACATAGCCATCCAAAACATTAAAGCTGAACTTCAACAACATCTTAAAAAATTAGAAAAAACCGGATTGTACCTAGAAGCCGCTAGACTCAAAGAACGCACTGAATACGATATACAAATGATAAAGCAAACCGGCTTTTGTCACGGTATTGAAAATTATTCTGGCCACCTTGACTTTCGCAAACCCGGCGAACCGCCTTTTACATTAATTGATTTTTTTAAAACCAAGGGCGATTTTTTAACGGTCCTAGACGAATCTCACATGACTATCCCCCAACTAACCGGCATGCATGGTGGCGATCATTCGCGTAAATCAACCTTAGTCGAATACGGCTTTCGTTTACCCTCCGCGCTTGATAACCGTCCGCTTCGCTTCGATGAATTCCAAAAAAACATCGACCAAAGGATATATATCTCCGCTACACCAAAACCATACGAGATCAAAAAATCAACTCCAAGGGGCATAGTTGAACAATTGGTAAGGCCAACCGGTCTTCTTGATCCAATCATAGAAATTCGACCAACGAAAAATCAAATTACACATCTATTAAGTGAAATAAAAAAAAGAATAGTTAACAATCAAAGAACGCTAGTTACGACACTAACCAAAAGAATGGCCGAGGATCTATCCGAACATCTTGCCAATAATGGCATTAAAGTTAACTATATACACTCTGAAATTAAAACTCTTCAAAGATTAGAAATTATTCACGATTTAAGGCTTGGTAACTATGATGTCGTAGTCGGCGTTAATCTGCTCAGAGAAGGCCTTGACCTACCCGAAGTTTCATTGGTAGCAATCTTGGATGCCGATAAAGAAGGCTTTCTGCGCAACGCTACAACATTAATACAAACGATGGGAAGAGCGGCGCGCCACATTGATGGCCGAGTCATAATGTACGCTGACAAAATTACTCGCTCAATGGACAACGCCATTGAGGAAACAAAGCGCAGGCGCAAGGTACAAGAAAAATTCAATATCAAAAATGATATAACGCCAACCACTATATTAAAAACGCTGAAACGTTCCGATTTACCGTCTGCCCAAAAAGCACGTATCAGCAAGTGGTATAGTTATGATCCAAATGATAAAGAAGTAGCAAAACACCTTACGCCAGCCCAACAAATAGACAATCTAGAAAAAAACATGGAACGGGCTGTCAAAGAACTCAAATTCGAACAAGCCATGGTGATAAGAGAACAGATACTGAAGCTCCGCAAACAATTATAAAACCTAACAAAAAATCGCGTCAAACGCGATTAAGCCACTTCATTAAATTTGTCACTGGCTCTAGATACACGCGTCCAGTTAACCGGCCAATCATTAAAACGGCCAATAGAGACCGCGTCAATTATAAGACCCCAAATATCTTCATCGGGAGAACTATTTAGTGTCAGAACCCAGGTTGAATTATCTACATAACTGATATACGGAAAATCGAGATTATCAAAATTCGCCCGCCAAGAAACTTCTTTTTTTAATGCTTCCTCTAATGTCATTCTATCTATCCTCCTCAAAAGAACATATACAATGATATTATGTCTTATTCAAGTTTATGTCAATAAATTCTTGACATATGAACTACTTATATGCTATCCTATCATCGATGCTGAGTGGTCATAAAAACCTCGGCATAATTGATCTTTTTAAATTAAATATTACAAATAAAAAGGAGAGCGGACATGGAAGATGCTTACAATGCGTTTGCAAACTATTCGTGGATACTGTGGGTATTAGCGGTTATTATTTTTCTAGCCGCCTATAAATTATGGTTTCGTCTCATAGGTATTATAATCATACCCGAAGATTCCATAGGAATAATCAACAAAAAGTGGGTACTAATAGGCAACAATAAGAAACTTCCGGACGGCTCAATTGTAGCTCTTAATGGAGAAGCAGGACTACAAGCTGATACATTAGCGCCGGGAATACATTTTTGGTTATTTCCTTGGCAATACCATGTTTACACACAAAAATTCACAACAATAAACGAAAATAAGATCGGCGTAGTTGAGGCTCGTGACGGCAAAGCGCTTAGTAACGGAAGAGTCCTAGGGAAAAAGGTTGAGTGCGACTCATTTCAAAGTGCTAGAAAATTCTTAGAAAATGGAGGTCAACGTGGACCTCAAATTACTATTATACCCCCGGGTACTTACCGTATAAATACCCAGATTTTCTCCATCAGAGAAGAACGAGTTTTGGAAATAGACGACCGACAGGTTGGTGTCGTAACGACAAAAGACGGCAAACCCCTACCAACAGGAGAAATTGCCGGTGGCGAAGTTACAGGACATAACATGTTTCAAGATCCCGAAGCTTTTATTACAATGGGTGGCCACAAAGGTCTCCAAGAACAGGTTATGCTGGCGGGACGCTATTTTATAAATCCCATGTTCGCAACCGTGGAGCTTAAACCCATGACAGAGGTACCCATAGCTCACGTAGGTGTCGTAATCTCCTACGTCGGTGGCATAGGCGTTGACGTAACCGGCGATGAATTTAAACATGGCAATCTTGTGACTAAGGGCGAAAAGGGTGTCTGTGTAACTCCCCTTGATCCCGGGAAATACCCGGTTAATCCATTCACCCACAAGGTAGAAAACGTGCCAACGGCGAATGTCGTACTAAACTGGGCAACCGGCAAAACCGAATCACATAACTTGGATACAAATCTATCAACAATTACCGTTAGATCTTCTGATGGCTTCAAATTTAATCTGGACGTGAGCCAGATTATACACATTCCAAGAAACGACGCTCCAAAAGTTATAGCACGGTTCGGCAGTGTGGCTAACTTGGTAACCCAAGTACTTGAACCAACAATTGGTAACTACTTCCGTAATGCGGCCCAGACTTCTGATGTTATTGATTTTTTGAAAAACAGAAGTACTAAACAGCTGGATGCAAGAAATGCAATCGCCAAAGCTCTAACAGAATATGACGTTGGCGCCATAGATACCCTAATAGGAGATATCGTTCCTCCTGAAGAATTAATGAAAACTCTTACGGATAGAAAGATAGCTGAGCAAGAACAGATAACATATAGAACTCAGCAGACCGCTGAGGAAACAAGAAAGGACTTGCAACAAGCAAGGGCTATGGCCGATACTCAGGCTGGCGTTGTTAGCGCCGAACGAAGTGTCGAAATACAAAGATTCCAAGCTAGTGCCGCTATTGAAGCCGCTAGAGGCCAAGCTGAATCTAAAACAATAAATGCTACGGCTGACGCAGAAGTTACAAAGGTTAATGGTAACGCCGAAGCCGGAAAAATATCTGCGGTTGGAAACGCGGAGGCAGAGGTAATTGAAAAGAAAATTAAATCAATGGAATCTGGCAACTTCGCGGCAATAGAAGTCGCAAAACAACTTGCTAGTAGCCCCCACAAATGGGTTCCTGATATTGTTTCATCGAGTGGAGACACCAATGGAAAATCCAATGGTCTCGTAGATATATTAATGGCAAATCTAATTCTAAATAACAACAATAAAAATGGTAACGGTGGGCCGCCCGATAGAATACCACAAGCGCAATAAAAAACTTCTTAATGATTCATTGCTCCCCCGCCAAATCTAGGTGGGTTTTTTATTTGCAAAAAAATCCAAGATATACTACTATTATGGCTGTACGCGTTTGGACAAGTTTTATTAGATATCCTTATATTAACAGCGATTCCACTTGATATCTCGGCAATTTAATCGGCAGCGAGCCTACGGCTCGGCCGATTGCCGACCATAAAATTGAAACAAAGAAGCAAATCTCTCGGAAGCATAACGGGACTTCTTTATTTCAATTTTATTGATATCAATCGGAACCTTCGATGACGTGCCAATTACAGCTTCGGCCAAAAAGGCCCTAAGACAATCAAAAAAGAAACACGCCCACAATGTCAGACGGAAAACCAAGTTCCGTGTTTTGGTTAAGGAGTTCCGTAAAGCAATCGTAGCCAAGAGCTTCGATAAGGCAAGGGAGTTATTACCAAAAGTTTATAAAGCACTGGATAAAGCCACCAAGGGAAAAACCATCAAGAAAAATACATCGAGCCGCCTCAAATCAAGATTAACTAAACTAGTTAATAAGAGCTCCAAAGCAAACTAAAAACCGTCCCGAGTTTATGGTTCGATGAACTCACCATGGTGAGCCTGTCGAATCCATCGAAGGACGGTTTTTAGTTTGAACTATTAATCTTCAAGCCCGCCCATATTTCGAAGGGCCTTCACTTCTGGATCTTCCTGAGCTTGCGCCTCTTCGGCTCTTTGCCTTACCAACTCTTTTCTCCCTTCTGCCGCACGTTCGTTAACAAGTACCCTGATCATATTCTCCAAATAATTCTTTCCTTCTTTACTAAAAAGTTCCCTATATTTAGGATCCTCCTTTAATGTATTCGCTAGCCCCTCAAATTTATTAGCTGGTCCTCTTTCGAATCCGCTCATATTATTAAAAATTAATTAGCTAAACTAAAAAAAACTAATTCGACCATCTCTAGTATATCAAAAAAATAAAAATACACAATTATCTACTTTTTCGCAATCTAACCGTTACGCCTGGCAACATTAAGTACAATTCCCAATCCGGCTAAAATAGACACCAAAGAAGAACTACCGAAACTTATAAACGGTAAGGGTAGCCCGGTAAGCGGTATAAAACCGGAAATAGCCATAATGTTAATAAATGCCTGACCGGAAATCCAAACCGCTATGCCCATAATAAATAATCTGCCGAAAGAACTGGCGTTTCTGGCAACACTAGCCAAAGTTAAAGCCAAGAATACAAATAATCCTACTAAAAACATTCCCCCGACAAATCCTAATTCCTCGACCACTATGGCAAAAATAGAATCGCCGACTGGTTCCGGTAAATAATTAAATTTTTGACGACTCTGACCAAATCCCAAACCAAATAAACCGCCAGAGCCAATGCCTATCATTGCCTGATTTACATGATAAGAAATACCCTGCTTATCAACCTCCGGATTAAGAAAAGTTTTTAAACGATTTAATCTATAAGGACTAACTATAGCCATAGCACCCAACAAAATCCCCAAAATTAAAATTAAAATTAAAAAATGCGTTAATTTAACTCCGGCAAAAAAATAAAGAGACATGGCTATAAGTACAACCAAAGCTAACGTACCCAAATCTGGCTGCATCAATAATAAAGCACCGATAAAAGACAAAACTATAAAAAATGGGATTACCGACTGAGGACCATGATCAATCCTGCCCTCTCGCCTACTAAACCAAGCGGCCAAATAAATTATCAAAATTAATTTTAGAATTTCAGATGGCTGAAACGTAAAAAATCTCAAATCAATCCAGCGTTGAGCGCCCTTGAGACCATAGCCAATGCCCGGCATAAAAACAAGTACCAATAAGCCCGTCACGGCTATCATTAACGGCAAAGCTATTTTTTTCCAAAACTTATAATCTATTTTTGAAAAAATAAAAAATAAAAATAAACCGGGAAAAACCCCATAAAGAAGTTGGTGAGTAAAATAATAATAGGAAGAACCGAAACGTTTTTGACCGTCAACTACACCGGCAGAAGACAACATAATCAAACCAAAAACAATCAAGATAAAAATTATGATAGTTAGGGTTTTAGCGGACTTGGACATATTCATCAAATATATTATAAAACAAAAACCGCTTTAGGTGAAGCGGCAGCAATTAAAAAACCGAATTCAATCAGTTTAGGCTAGGCTGGTCTCTATTGAGAACTTACCAGCACTGTCCAGCTTTTTTTGTACTTCCTCTGCGGCTCCTATAATATCTTCGGCCCCTCCGACGGTTTGGCACTTTGCAATTATCACCCCATTAGACGCTCTGACTTCTACTGTCCAATCTATATCTACCTTCCATGGTAATGGATTATTCGATAATTGTTGCGCTAATAGATGCCAGGTTATTCTATCCATATACCCTCTCTCCATTTTTCTAAATAACTCACTTAAAAAATATACCACAATAAAACATATTGCACAATAGCATACTTTAAAAGTACCTTGCCCTCTAGAATAGCGGGGGGAGCTTAGAGTCAACTAGAAAAATTATTAATCCGACCATTGCTCCGACCGCCGAAATCATCCAGAAACGCATAGTCACTTGCGTTTCTGGCCAACCCTTAGCTTCAAAATGATGATGAATGGGTGTAGAGATAAAAATTTTGCGACCACGTATTTTTTTAGAAGTAACCTGAATAATTACCGAGCCAGATTCAATTATAAATATAATGCCTATGGGAATAAGTAGGAATGGCGTATTGGTCAGCATCGCGATCACGCCCAGTACCACGCCGAGAGACATGGAACCGGTATCACCCATAAAAAATTTGGCGGGATAGATATTAAACCACAAAAAAGCAACCAATGCCCCAATAATAGCACCGATGAAAGCAACCAAATCCATCCTTCCTTGATCAAATGCGATCGCGCCATATGCCACAAACATAGTAAGAAAAACTCCACCGGCTAAACCGTCTAATCCGTCCGTCTCGTTTGCCGAAAAAGCTGATGCAACAATAATGAAAATAAAGAAAGGTATATACCACCAACCAATGAGAAAATCTCCAAGAAATGGAATGTTAATCGAATTAAAATCCAATTTAAAATAAAACCACCATGCGCCACCAGCGGCAACAATAATATAAAGCAGTAAGCGATCACGCATACGCAAGCCACCGCCCCGAGGACCCCTACGAAAAACTCCCATCAAGTCATCGGCTAATCCAAAAATGGCCGCTATGATAAGAGCTCCTAACGGCAACCAAGTTTGACCTCGCGAGAAAAAATTAACACGTGACCAAAAACCATCAATACTCTTATGCAGATACCAGAAAACAAGCGTTAACAAAATGACTGTTAGCCAAATTATAACTCCGCCCATAGTTGGCGTCCCTTCTTTTTTTTTGTGAAGTTCGTGAAAAATAGGAGCACCAGCGCTCGAACGAAGCTGTTTACCTAAATTATGTTTATGTAAAAATTTATTCCAAATTGGAGTAAGTACCATTGCAATCAAAAAACCCAGTGTTGCCACCACGAATATCCTGGTAACATTAAAAATTGTAAAAATATTCTCAATCATCTTATTGCCAACTATATGCTTGCCGACCCCAATTAATTAATTTTCCCATTTCTCCAAAGCGGTCATTCGATCCAAGAATAACAGAAATCATCTTTTCGTTACCGCCATCAACGGCCAACTGCATAACCATTGTACCCAAAGCATCATCCGTAAAACCGGTTTTTCCAAAAATAATTCCATCAATACGACCCAATAACTGATTAGTATTAACTACTTGGTGTTTAATCAAACCGCCTATGGAACTGACATCGGCAACGGGAGTAGCTAACACGTTAACTAGCATATCATAATTCGAAGCATAATGAACTAATTTTATCAAATCCGCAGCAGTTGAGAATGCCCCACTATCATCCAAACCGGCAGTATCCAAAAAATATGTACTTGTCATACCTAACTGTTCGGCTTTTTCGTTCATTTTAATTACCAAGTCTATATCTTGTTTACGCCCCTCCACCATAAACGTCATCGCAGCATCATTAGATGACTTAATAAGCATGATCTTCAAGAGATCTAATCCACTAATCTTCTCTCCCCTATAAAGATCGGCTCCGAATCCATCTACATTTACGGCTTCTGCCGGTACCGTATAAACCCGCGTCAAGTCAAGATTTTCTACAATAACCACCGCGGTCATTAGCTTTGTAATTGAAGCAATGGGTAATCTTTTATTTACATTCTTAACATATAAAAACTTTTTTGAGCTAACATCATAAAGCGCAGCAGACTTTGCTTCAATTACCGGGTCTTCAATATTAAAATCCCTAACTGGAGAGTTGTCTCCTTCAGCAACCGGCAAGAGAAATGCCTGTCCAGAATTTAACGGCTCTTCTTTGTTTAAGTTTTCAATTCCTAAACTGGACTCTGGCAAATTGATCGGATATATAAAAACAAAAAAAACCGCCCCGCTTACCATAAACCCCAAAACAATTGTGAATAAGATTATATTTAATCGCATTGCATATTTTAATCAACTAAACGCTAAATTCATCCGTTATATTATCCAGCAATTCTTTTTGCAGATCCACAGAAAGATACCGCTCTGGTCCACCTGATGGCTTGCCATCTTTAAACCAGCGATCTATAGCGTCTTCAAACCCTAGTCTAGGAAGCGTTACTAATACTATATCACTAACGGGCAACTCGGCCATAAATTGTTTCTTGGCTTTAAAAATCTGGAATCGTTTTCTAGAAAGCACTCTGGGAGAAACAGAAATAGTAAATTGTATTCCTATCTTTTTAGTTCGCTGACGTATATCCTGCTCGTCGCCAATCCCTACCCCCCTTATCTGGGCTGCTGATCTAATTTTAAAATCAATTTTATACTCGCAATCATCTACAACGCTGGCACGCTCTACCACGAAACCTAAATTCATTTTTGAAGACATGCGAGCAATAAGCTCTCGCGCCATTATTTCAGCAAAGAAACCCATAATCACTGCCGTCGTCCCGCTCTCTCTGTCTCTTGATAACCATGTTGTTTCAAGTTTTGCAACGTCTTGCTGTAAATTTAATCCTGCTCGCTTTAAGTCCAAGACTAATTCTTTGTCATGTATTACTTCCACATCTCGTCTAGTTTCATTGGTTAAGATTCTCTTAGCAATTCTCCGATAGGCCGGCTCTATCATCTCACCGTCAGGGACGTACTTAATCCCCCAAGCATAATCAGACAAAACATCCATGACATTCAAATATCTTATTTGCCCACCTTCTTCAATAAAATATTGTCCGGAATCTTCATTAAAATAAATAATTCTTCTGGTTTCATCCCTAAATTCTTCCACAGCCTCCCCTTCATCAAGATTCTTAAACGCCTGCCGGAGAGCTTCCATTTTTGCAACTTTCTGCAATTTAAATCGCTCTGATTGACTCGGCGTGATATCTTTTTGTTTTGTCTTAAATTCATCTAGCCCATCTCCCGCCTTATCATCAACTGAAAGTCCAGCATCTTCAGCCACGCGATTTTTAAAATTCATCCCGAACCTTTCTTCCCAAAACACATTTCTTGCATTATTGAACAGTCTTCTTTCTGTCCCAGTAAGAGATATCTCGCCACCTTCTTGAACTTTTTTTATAATCTCCCGAATATCTTGAGAAAATTGATCCGCAACTTCACTCATCATCATAAAAGCCACATCTTTAAATGCAAAACGGTCAAATCTATGACCAATTTTTTTACGAATTTCCACGGCTGTCATTTCGGTCTTTTCAAAACCCATCTGGTTCATATCATTTAAACATTCCTAAAATTGCCTCTAGCACACTTGGCAATTCCGTTACGCCATCACTGCCACTAAAATGACCTTTGCCGTTTTCAATAATTATTTTAGCTGACAGCTCTTTTTCAAATTTATTTTTATTTTCTTCAAACGGCACCACGTCATCATCTTTGGAAAATATTGCAACCACCTTGGGTGCATTTTGTTTTATTTTCACAAAATCCACCGGCGTCTCAATCCATGGTTTCCTAATCCTTTTCTCTTCTTCAGTTTCCAGATCACTCAATACAAACCACCCAGCCACAAACACCGCCCCACCAACTTTTCTATCAATTGATTCCAAATATCTTAGAATTGTTTGACAACCGATACTGTGCCCGACCAAATAAGTATTTTCGTCCGGTTCCCCAACCAACTCGGCAAGATACGGCACCCACTCCTTAATTTTTGGTTCATCCGTATTCGGCATCACAGGCACACTTACCTCAAAACTCCTCGATTCCAGTTCTTTTTTTAACCACGGAAACCACCCCTCTTCAGGATACCCACTCCAACCATGGATTATAAAAACCCGTTTAGACATAAATCATAAATAGATAATAGGTAGCGAGGCCATATTGCCTTTTGGGACTTCTGAAGTAACCGCCAGCATGGTTTTGTCAATGATTGAGTCCGCCAGTTAGCGGACGAACATCTTGACAAATGGCGGTTACGTAAAAAGATGAGTTGAGCCCGGGCTTCGACTGAGCTCAGCCGAATGTCCTGGGGCGAGGCGAAGTTCACAAAAGGTAATATGGCGAAGCTACTTCTTAATTTGCAAATGTAACTCTTTCAATTGTCTCTCGTCTAATTCACTTGGCGCATCCATAACTGAAGTGCGACCAGAACTTGTCTGAGGAAATGCTACAACTTCACGCAAATAATCTTCTCCTAGTAAGGTCATCAAATTTCTCTCAATCCCGTGAGCAATTCCACCGTGCGGTGGAGCACCAAACTTAAACGCTTCTAACATATGGCCAAATTGCCTATCAATAGATTCTTTCGAATAACCCATAACACGAAATACCGCCTCTAGCATCTCTGGCTTATGAGCTCTAATGCTGCCGCCACCGACTTCTATGCCATTACATACTAGGTCGTATTGGGTGGTTAAAATTTGATCAATGTTTTCACCCTTCAATAACCAATCGAGGTGCTCAGGCTTAGCCATGGAAAATGGATTGTGAGTAAAAGTCCACTCCTTCGCCAAGGCTTCGGAGTGCGCAGCACCCTTCTCATTGTTTATTTTTTCAAAAAATGGAAAATCTTTCACCCAGGCATAAGCTAATATCCCGGACTTTTTTTCTTCATCAGTTCTAAGGTCAAATTTATCAGCGCCAAACCTTTCCATTGCTTCCTTATAAGTAAACACCGGAAATGGCTTCTCTTTAATTTTATAACCCAGCGATTCAACAATGCTTATTGTAAGTTCCTCATCTATCGCCATCACATCTTTCTGTTCAACAAAACTCATTTCAATATCTATTTGACTATGCTCAAACCCCCTATCAGCACGCAAGTCTTCATCACGAAAACACCTGGCAATCTGAAAATACTTCTCAAAACCAGCAACCATAAGAAGCTGCTTGTATTGTTGCGGCGACTGCGGCAAAGCAAAAAATTTACCATGATTCAGGCGAGACGGCACCACAAAATCTCTCGATCCTTCCGGAGTGGGAGCACTCAACACCGGAGTTTCAATTTCTAAAAATCCTTTTTTAAATAAAAACTGTCTTGCCGCATCTACAAATTGAGAGCGAAGTGCGATGTTTTTTTGGAGGCGTTCACGACGTAAATCAAGATAGCGATACTTCATGCGAACTTCTTCATCTACCTCGCGGCCATCTGTATCAAGAGGAAAGGGCGGGGTTTCAGCTTGATTCAAAACCTCCAAAGATTCGGGCTGAATTTCAATTTTTCCAGTTTCAATCTCGGAATTAATCATTTTTTCCGGTCTCTCTGTCACCCTGCCAACAATCTTTAAAACCCACTCCGAACGAAGAGAACTCGCTAATTCATAATCCTTTTGCTGTGGCACAAAAACAACCTGCACCACACCAGATCGGTCGCGCAAATCAATAAAAATAATTTTGCCATGATCGCGACGGCCATGCACCCAACCAAAAAGCTCAACTATCTCTCCTGCTTTATTTTTTGTTTCCGCAATATGAGTTCTCATCCCGTTAGAAGTCGCTGCTGTGCAGTCTTAAGTATAAACTGAAGACATCTAGCAAGTCCTTCGTTGAATAATAGCTATGTTACCTAACCCGCTAGCCCCGTTAGAATTCTGCTAACAAGTATGATCTAATTTTGATCATGCCTAACGATCACTCTTCCCGCTAGAATTCTAACGGGGTTAGGGCGACTTCTAACGGGATCATTTATAACTTATCTTATTACAAAAAATAAAAGCTCGCAAATATAAAGCAGGCTATATTTATTAAATTCAAGCGAAAATCAATTTCCAAATTGCAAAACCTGCGGTCAATAAAAATATTCCTCCGGATACGAAAGAAATAATCCTGAATATTCTATTATTAATAAACTTTTTACCTATAGCTACCAACATGGATAGAATGACTATCCAAAAAGTCGAACCAGCCAAAAATGATATCAAAAAAAACCAAAGATTACCGGAATCTACATTTAAACCAGAAGAAATTAAAACTCCCCCAAAACTAAGCCAAAAAGCAATCGCCCAAGGATTTGTCAGTGATAATACAATGCCACTTAAAAATGCCGCTCGATCATTATTACTCAATAAAACATCTCGTTCTAAATCAACAACTTTTTTAACTCTAAACGCAACAACTGCAAGATAAATTAAAAAACAAACACCTATTGTACCGACTATCGATTTCACAAGACTATCTTGAACAACAAAACTAAGACCCTTAAAAGCAGCTACGGCATATGCGCCGTCTCCGATTAAAGAACCTACTCCAATGGCAATAACGGATCTATAACTGTGTCTTAACCCTAAGCGAATTGACTCCAAATTAATTACGCCCGGCGGTGCCGCAAAAGCAAAACCCAGCCAAAAAGCAAATAAAAAAGAATAAAAATCCATTATATAAAAAAGTATAACTTAAATATAATTTAGAGTAAAAAGACTTGAAATAAAAAATGCGAAATAGCCAATATGATTATCCAAACAAAAAAAGCGGATTGATATTACTGCGTCCTTCGAAGCCGAAGGCGGAGTAGGATCGCACCGCTTTATGGTCATGTCATTTTCGATCGTTTCTAAGCAACACCGACATTACGGTCAGGAGAAACATACCAAAGAATATCCATGTTGATGACAGGCTTCTCCTTTTCGATTGGTTACGGGGTCCACCCACATTCGCAGTACTCTGCTCAGTACTCACTCACTCTCGTTCGGTCGCTGTTGGAGTCGCCCTCGACTTGAAGCTCGCCGTCGCTCGCTTCAGTCTGGGCACCAGCGCGCCGTTTCATCTGCTGATGAAACATGGCTTGCGCTGTTCGACTCCAACAAGGAGTAAAACGATACACAAAAACAAGACTCCATAAATGGAGTCTTGTTTTTGGTAATGTCCACCCTGTTGGAGTCGAACCAACGACCTTCTCCTTAAAAGGGAGCAGCTCTACCAACTGAGCTAAGGGTGGCTAAATCAATTTGTTTATACAAATTAATCGCCCGAACATTTGTGCTCGCACAAATATTTTAGGGATCAATTATGGTTTTATTCTAACACAAAAACCACCTCAAAGCCACATATTGGATTATGACAAAAAACGGCTATTGCCGCTTATCATGAAAAAATAGTATGTCCATTCCAAGGACAATTAAGACATTCAATTAAATGTAAGGCATTTATGACCTGCGTATTATCCTTTAATGCCCGCTCGTAGACTTGCTCTGCCTGAATGTAGACTTGCCATGCCTGATTATAGGCTCGTTTTGCCTGATAGTAGGCTTGCCGTGCCGGATCATAGGCTTGTCTTGTCCGATCATAATAGGCTTGCCATGCCTGATCGTAGGCTCGTTTTGCCTGAATGTAGACCTGCCCCGCCTTAGTTACTTCTTCCGGTAGGCTTCCTATTACAGGTTTAAATAATCTTAAGTGAAGCGTTCTTTCATTCTCCGGTTTACTATTTTTAATATAGGTAGCTCTCTCCGTATAATCAAAACACCATTCAATGAGTTTTCTGTGGTGCACATGCCAGAAAAAACCTGTTTTTTGCATTATTCCCTATTTATTAAAAAACCAAAAACCGTGCTAATAAATTAGCACGGTTAAGATGGATGGTCAAAGATAAAACAATTTTTGATAAATTAAAAGGGTTGCTCTAGTAACCTACATAATCACAGATTACATCCAAAGCCTGTTGCCATTTTTTAAAAAGCAATTGTCTGTGTTCCGGAGCAATGCAAATTCTAACGCAAAGATATTTATTTAATTCCTTGGCCAATAATTCAAAATAGCTTGGATCCTGTTTTTTTAGCGAATATATTTTATCTCCGTCAAAAAAAGATATGTCCTGAGGTATAAATCTGTTTTTTTCGACAATGTGGCTAACCGCCACCTTCCAGCTTTCTACATTCAATAACTTCGCTATCCTTGATTCTATTTTTTCCAAATCAGCCGCACTGGATTTATCAAAAAAATTATCAAAAAATTTATTATCAATCTCGATAACTTTTATATTCTTACCGGCTCGGCGTTCAAGCCAGCCATAGTCTTTAAGTCGAATTGATAGTGCAGTTTTCGGAAAATGCTTGCCGCCTTTATCAAAAATATTAATACCATTTTTAACTGTCTCGTTGCTGCATTTTTTCAAGTAATGAATCAGATCGCCATCAACCATATCCCACAGCTCCTCTTCGGTTATGCCACCAAGTTTTTTAGGCGTGTGCAATAATTGATATATAAGCTTCTGCATAAAACGTTGAATTATATAAGAACTTTTTTCCAAATGAACATTACGATAAAAATAGATGTACGCGCGCTGAATTTCTATGGCGGCATCTAATGCCTTAATATCCACCATAAGCCGCCCCTCACGGTATTCCAAATGATTAAAAACGCTCTCTACGCATCGACGAATATTAGGACCAAATTCTGTCGCCTCCTGATCACGCACTAAATAATCCATCTTTTCCATCCCAAAATTATAATCACTAACAATTTGCCAAGCCGGATCAGTTCGCGCCATATATTTTTCAATTAAACCAACATCGCCGCCACAAAGTTTAATATCTGAAGCCATTTTACGTAAAATTTCAACACCATTTTGTTTATGATTTTTTTTAGTAAAAACTTCTATTATGTGCGAAAACGGACCATGGCCAATATCATGAAGTAACGCGTACAACGAAAGATTCCACGCCTCCTTTTGAGTAAGCAAGCCACGCTCAACCATTCGTGCAGTAAATTGAAGCGTTTTAACATATGCGCCCATAGAATGCTGGCGGCGATCATGAGTTGCGCCCGGAAAAACCAAGTAAGCAAAGGCTAGCTGTTTTTTATCTGATAAACGTCGAAAATAATAATTATCTACAACGGGTGCGATCTTTTGTTTATCAACCTGGCCAATCCCCGGCCATGGTATCCATTTTTCTTTAAACATACGTTAAATTAAACACAGGTTTTAAAAAATAGCAAACAAAAAACTCACCTCTTGTGAGTTTTTAATCACACCTAGCAGTTTGTTTTATTAACTTATCTCCCTGCAGGTGCCTTATATACTGAACTACTTCTCTTAAATCTTTTTTGGGAAAAATACTCTTAAAAGAAGGCATATTGCCCCTTCCCCTAAGTATCGTATTTTCAAGATCTACATCTTTTTTTAGTGCAGTCTTAGTACTGGTTAAGTCCAACTTGGAAATATCTCCGTTAACTAATTCTTTTAATTTTTCATTGCCAACGGCATTCTCGCCGTGACAAGCAGCACAATTATTACGAAAGATTTTCTTGCCGCTTGGCTCAGCAAATGCTGGATTTTTTATCAAAAAAGAACAAATTAAAAACAGACTTAAAAAATGATAACAATTCACCCATTCCTCCTGTTAAAATTTTATAATACTGCACTGTAACACAAAACCTATCACTTGTAAATAATCCGCCTAATCGTGCTCGGCGGTGGAATCAATAGATTCACCTAATATCTTGCGCAGACCATCAAGATCAGCCTTAATCTTTGGCTTGGTCGTCTTAGCCTGCCAAGGATCGGAAGGTTTAAATTTAAGCGGACGACCCTTAAAATCAACCGGATCGTGCCCGGCGACTTCAGACAGTGATATATGTTTTTCACTCTGATTGCTTGGCCGATTAACAATTGGCTGTTTGGTCACAGGGTACACTTGTGTCTTATTTATAATCGGTCTTTGAGAAATTACGGGCGTAGATTGCTGAAATAATTCCTCATTTTTATCTTGTTGGCTAATTGTTCTGATTGGTCTATTAGCAGAATCTTCTTGACGTCTAAAGGGAGTTGGCTGATATCCCCTATCATCTCTAAAACCTCTACTCTGATCTTGCCGAGGCTGTCCTCCGTAGCCTCGACGCGGCTGAAAAGACTCCTCTTCACCAGATGCGCCAACCGTAGGCTCACGCCACTTAAAAATAGCATCTTCTATCTCTTTACGGGGTTTAGCGTAGGCAATACGCGAAAAATCTATAACCTGCTTTCTAGGACTTATCGGCGGAGGCAAAATAGTATCCATCGTTGTGGCTGAAAAAGCCTTTGAAGCAACGCCGTCAATCATTAATTTTAAATATATTTGACGTTTTCCAAGATTAACAATATCAGTTGCCATAAACTCAGGAGACATTTCTTTTTCTAACAATTCCGCATCTTCGGCGCCAACACGAAAAGCCACAATCGTACCAACATTACCAAAAACCGCATCTCTAACGCCCTCCTCCATCTGCGTAACGTACTGATGGGCTATAACCAAACTTAAATTGAATTTTCTGGCTTCTGACAAAATATTGGCAAAAGAAGCCGTGGCAAAATTTTGAAACTCATCAACTATTAAAACAAAATCCTTCCTTTCAGATCTGGGAATATCAACCCTAGACATGGCGGCTATTTGAATTTTAGTAATCAACAAACCGCCCAGCAATCTTGATGCATCTTCACCGACCCTGCCCTTTGAAATGTTAATCAGCAATATCTTCTGTTCATCCATCGCTTGTCTTATATCAAAGCTAGACTTGGGCTGACCAACAATATTCCTAATAACCACGTTAGATACGAACTGACCAATTTTGTTTTGAATAGAAGCGGTTGCGTCCATACGATACCTGGTATCCCACTTTTCAAATTCTTGGATCCAGAAAGCTCGCACTTCGGCATCCTTCACCTGATCAACTACCCATTTACGATAATCCTTCTCTGCCATCATACGATTAATTCCAAGCAATGTTGAACCTGGAACCTCCAGAAGCGCCAAAAGAGTATAGTTAAGAATATATTCCATCCTCGCTGACCAAAGATCAATCCAAAGCTTCTTAAATACTGCCATAATACCATCGACCACCAAGTGTCGCTTATCGGGATCGACTGATTCCATGACATTGAAGGCTATGGGGTGCTCTAGGTCAGCCGGATTTATATACATTACATCCTTAATCCTCTCTTCCGGAATATAATCAAGAAGGTCCTCTACGGGATCACCGTGCGGATCAACGAATGCTAACCCCCTGCCATCATTAATATCTTGAATGGCGATATTTTTTAGTAATTCCGATTTCCCCATTCCTGTTTTACCAATAATGTACATGTGGCGCCTACGGTCATCCATCTTAATACCAAAAGTAACCTTCTTACTTCGAAAGTTAGTTTCACCAAACAGTACTACTGAATTTTCATTGGTTTTAATCATAATTGAATAATCTATCCAATAGGCAGCCCTGCCGGCGGCTGACCCTTCTTAGATTCTACCCGCGGAAATGCCGGCGCCTTCACACCTATACCGGGTAGATGAAAAAGAGTGGCAAGTTCTTCAACACTCAAAATTATATATTTATCAACAAAAGATCTCTTTTTGTAATTCTGAAAAATATTCCATTTTTTATTAAATTCGTTTTTCTTATATCCAAAACCTTTATCTAAAGGAAAGAGTCGGTAAAACCAACCCTTATCCAGAGTCCACGTATTTTTATTAGGTTTAAATGAATTAAGATTGTTGAGATAAAATTGTTTAAAGAAACCAGTAACTGCCGAGATGTGAACGCCATGAAAACGATCCTTGCGAGCAAGATAAATAAATCTATAACCGGACTTGAAGCCCAATTGAGAAATTTTATTCTCAACTTGTTCAAGAACGAGCCTCTGTCCGCCGGTTAATTTCATAAGAGAAGGCTCTTCTTTCTTTTTTTCTTCAACCGCGGGAGCGCCACCGGGCAATAGCTTATCTATAAAATCAACGGTTTTGCTAAGAATGTCAGATTCAATCTTTGGCTCTTTACCAATTAACTTATCAACCTCCGTCTTTGCCTCTTTCGCCCAAGCATCACTAGTACCCCTAATTAATAACTGCACCCAAATATGTTCACCGGGCTCAAGAGAGCTCATGGTTTCAGCTAATGGAGCGAGAGGATCAGTTCTGACAAATTCGTCCTTGCCTTTATCTTCTTCAAAAAAAGGATAAGTTTTAATCGGATAGGCATCCGGTTTAGTAAATATTAACTCCGTACCCCATAAATCATAATCGTCATTAGGCAAATACTCTGGCAAGGTATCGACATAATCATCAGTAATCCTAATTTCAGCATCGGGATATTGTGCAAAAATTTGAGATTCAACCAAGCTACGAAGACCCTCTGGAGTGCGAATATAAAAACCGAGCTCACCACCATTACCAACAATTTCAAACGAAAACCACGGCTGAACTTTGCCATTAAAAAATCTCTCCTTCCAGGTCACGGGAGAAATGTAGGCGGCATGAAGGCCGGCAAAAATATTTTCAGCTATTTTTGGACTTTTCTGAACGTCAGGTGGCGGCTTAATCTCAAGTAGTACCCATTTTATAGAGAGCAGGTATTCTTCTTTTTTATACGAATACCAAGCTTCTAAAGCAATAAAGAATAACAAAAACGGGGTGACTATCCACCAATAATTTTTAAGTAGAAATATAACAGTTTTTAGTGGACCAAAAAGATCAAGAAACAAGAAATCAGGTTACAGGTTTTAGCTTATAGGTTTTAGCGCCTCTATTTTCTACATTTATCTATCACCTATTGCCTACTGCCTATCACCTAGTACTAAGCCTCGCGAAGAGCGTAAACGCCATCTCCTTTGCGATCAAAGGTTTTAGAATCTTGTAAATTCAGGAGAATCGTATTTTCTTTGACTAACCTGTGGGAAAGAACCTGTGCAACAACATCCTTCTTGTGTAGTGGCTTACCGGCAGAACGCATTAAATCTACAATTACATCTTTTACCGTACCGGCCTTATAACCCCACTCAGCCAAACCGTATAAACCTCTGCCGACTAAAACAAATCTCTTGTCCTTTATCAATTCATTATGAACGGTCTGAACATTAGCCTTTTTGCCACCACTAAAACCAGAAGCATTAATAACACGAGAGATGTCTCTGAAATGCTTAGGCTTCCCGTCACGCTTAAGAACCAGAAAGGCCTTGTCTCTCACGCCGCGCGGCCTTATATCTGGCCACTTAATCAATCCAACTTGATCAAAATTATTTCTGGCAACACTTTTTGAAATAGAAAGATAAGAATCAACAACCGCTGGAGTTACATCTTTAAAGGAAGCGCCTGACTTCTTGTAAAATTCAACGGTAGCAGACTCCGCGATTGGCGTTCCCAATTTATCAAGAGTACTAATAAACGAAGAAATTGATTTATTAAAAGAGTCAGCGTGATCATTGGATAAAGACCAGAAGGTATGAAAATTATCATCTTCAAGAAAACGCTTAAATCTGCCGTCCAGAGACAAGAAAAAAGACAACGAGGCATTCGCTGAACTCTCTTTAGCAATTCCTGAGAACTTGGCAAATAGTTGCTTTTCATTTGCAACTCCACCGGATTGATCCAAAATATTTTCAGCCAAACTAACGAAAGGCTTAAGCTTAACAGTAAGCCCACCACTAAGCCCCTCTCTTATTTGCTTCAAAGACACCTCTTCAATTTGCCTTACACGTTCACGAGTGATGCCATAACTCTTGCCGATAGATTCTAATGTTTCCTTTTTACCAGTTTTTAAACCAAAACGACGAGATATCACATCTTTATTTCTCGTATTTAAAACAGACAATAACTGTCCGACCACTGCCCTGATTGAATTATTTAAATTTGACACCATTTATTTAACAGTGAGTCCTTAACGTTTAACAACTAGAATAGAATATTCGGATTATTACCCGCAAAACTTCATCTGTTATACAAATTGAAAGATATCATAGAATATAAATTGAGTCAATTCCTATAATAGCACGGACTGTCAACCGCTTCTGACATATTTAGACGTGGCTGTAAACTCTCGAAAAAAAGAATGCTCAATTAATAATCAAGATTTACCAGATTAATTAAACACAGTCAAGCCAGTAGAAAATAGTTCTTAATTAAAGCTGGGATTTCTTACCACTCAACCAAACAAGCATTGGCGACGCTACGAATATAGACGAATATGCTCCGGCAACAATACCTATAATTAGGGAAAGGGCAAAATACTTAATTGACTCTCCGCCAAAAAAGAAAATGGCAACTAAAGCTAAGAGTGTAGTAAAGGTGGTATTAAGCGATCTCACCAGTGTTTGCATAACGCTCCTGTGAACCAATTCTCCAAAATCTTGACTGGTACCGGAACGCAAAATATTTTCTCTAACTCTATCAAACACCACGACCGAGTCAGACAACGAATAACCTAGTATTGTTAGTGCCGCCGCCACAAAGACAGCTGTAATTTCAATTCCATAATAGTGTCCCAATAGAGCAAAGACGCCCATCGGTATCAAAAGATCGTGCATTAAAGCTATGATGGCTGCTAAGCCCATTGCCCAAGGAGACAAAATTTTCGTTATTCTTCGAAAAACAATTGCTATATAAATAACGATGGCAAGCAACAAAATTATTATGGCTTGAATGCTTTTACTTTTTAATTCTCTACCCATAGTCGGACCTATTGAATCGAAGCGGTTTTCAGTTATGGTACCAAACTTTTTAGAAATTGCCGATAAAATATCTTGATGAGTACTCTCCTCAATATCATTAATTCGCAAAATCATACCCGCATCACCTATCGGATTAGCGCTTATATTTTCTACTTCCGGTAAAGCATCGACTAAGACAACCAAATCTGAAACGGCAGGCCTAGGCTTTTCAAAAACAATCTCCATTAAGGAACCACCCTTGAAATCCACTCCGAATCGCAACCCCAATATAGCTACCGCGATAATGGCAGAAACGGTCAAAGCCGCAGAAAGAAAAAACATAATTTTGTATGCTAATTTCATAGTTTATTTGCTTAAAATAGCCATTTTATCTTTTCCAGCTTAGGCCCGATAAACAATTTAAGGAATGCCTTCGTTACAAAAATGGCTGAAAATAAACTTGTTAAAACACCTATGCCCAAAGTTAAAGCAAATCCCTTAACTGAAGACGTTGAAAAAACATACAAGACAAAGGCGCCCAACAAAGTAGTTACGTGACTATCACGGATAGAAAGCCAAGCACGATTAAAACCACTTAAAAAAGATTGATTCAATGACGCTCCGGACTTTCTTTCTTCGCGCATGCGGGCAAAAATCAAAACATTGGCATCAACGGCGATACCCAAAGAAAGGATAAAACCTGCTATTCCGGCCAAAGTCAAAGTAACTGGAATTAATTTATACACTGAAAGCACTATTGCCACATAAACCACCAAAGCAAAAACTGAAACTACTCCCGGTAAACGATAAAATAAAATCATAAACACGGCTACGGCAAGCAAACCATAGAGACCGGCACGCAAAGATTTCTCAAGTGACTCTTGACCCAATGAAGGCCCGACTGTCTGTTGGGAAATTAATGTTATCGGCACAGGCAAGGCACCAGCATTTAGGCTATTCGCCAAGTCTCTAGCTTGCTGTATAGAAAACCCACCCGATATGACGGCCTTGCCGTCAGAAATTTCACTTTGTACTACCGGCGCACTGATTGGAATACCATCAACATAAATTGCCACTAGCTTTCCTAAATTACGTTTAGTTATTTCTCCAAAAAGTTTTGCTCCTTCATCATTAAGTTCAAGAGAAACCTGTGGTTGTGAAGTATTCTGATCAAAGCTAAGTAATGAACGCTTTAAGTATCGCCCGGTTAAACCAGTAACCTTAAAATTCGGGTCTTCATCTAATCTTTGATTATTTTGTTGAGCATCAATGATTTTCTTAGTTTCTTCCTCTGAACGCTGTTCTTTAAATTCCAAAAAAGGAGTCTGACCTATCAACTTAATCGCCTGATTAACATCTTTTATGCCGGCTAGCTCGACTACCAAACGATCTTTGCCCTCAATTTGCACCAATGGTTCAGCCACGCCAAAAAGATTAACCCGACGCTCAATTACATCACGGACGCCAGCCATGGCATCACCAACATCATTATCACCACTACCAGACAAATCAGCCTGATAAACCAAATGAGTACCACCTAAAAGATCTAAACCAAGACGGAACGGAGAAGTTTTAAAAAAATGGGGAATCTTAAATTTTGAATCTTGTATTTTAAGTTTCGTATTTACTATATCAACTCCCCTGTCCCAACCTTGAGGATAAACAAAAATCGCCAGAAACAGCGCGACGAGAAGAACAGCTAAAGAAGTTAATTTATTTGCTGACATTGAAATGATACTACAACAAAATGTTTTAAAAATCAAAATCTTCGCGAAACCCCTGTCATGAAATTGCAATCTTATTAGTACACTCGGCTGTCCGGCTACGCGAACCCTTTTTGTTCGACGGAGCTCACAAAAAGTGTTCGCCTCCGCCGGGCAA
>JBBUDS010000053.1:0-2807 GCA_038057175.1 Patescibacteria group bacterium | reverse complement strand
AATGCCGCGAGGCGGTGCCCAACCCGAGCTGGCGGAAGACAGCGAGAGGTGCGGGAGTTGTGACGTTTTTTGACCATATTAATTTTTATGATATAATATACTAAAATACATGATGAAGTAGGAGTTTTAGAGATGGTCGTTAAAAATAGGAAGATAAAAGAGGTCTTAGTTGTCAGTCAGGGGTTTGAAAGGGGTAATAGGGGTCGAATCGGAGATTTTACAATGGATGATTTTAGGGGTGATAAGTTGCCACATTTTAGCGGACTAAATAATTTTATAGTTAGTTCGGATTGTTATATTGAAAAGTATGATCTCAAGTCGAAGTGTTTATGGGGTTATTCTCGATGGATAACCGGAGAAAACGGAAAGCTTCGTCTGCTTGATCACAATTGGGATTCAAGCGGATAATTCATTCATGGGTCATTAATTAGAGCGCCGGCATGTTGCCGGCCTTTTCATTTTCTTTATGTTTTTAATTACACAAAACCCATCTTTTAAGATGGGTGATAGCGCTCGAATGGCTTGGGAATTTCCGAATCTTTGATTATTTGTTTGTTTGGTTGAATTATAAATGACAATGGTTTTTTATGTAAAATTTCTAGTATTTCGGTTTGATAAATCAAAACAGTTTTGTATACTTGTTCGGGGCTAATAAATTCTTGAAAATTTATAATTGTGGCTCCGCGGTTTAAGAGGCGTTCAATGTCTTCCGAAATGCTATTTTCGTAATCGTCCATTGCCGTTTATTTTTTGTAAATCAGCTAAAAATACGTTAGCATAACAATGTAATCAAGCAAGCCGGAGTAGCTCAGTTGGTAGAGCAATGCTTTCGTAAAGCAGAGGTCGCGAGTTCGACTCTCGCCTCCGGCTCAAAGTAATTGCTTATTTTGAGTTGAGAGTCGAACGCCGGAGCGATGCACGACGAGCGTTTGGCGAGGAGTGCCGCGAGGCGGTGCCCAACCTGAGCTGGCGGAAGACAGCGAGAGGTGCGGGCGACTCTCGCCTCCGGCTCTAACGGGATAAATAGGTTCATGGTTCAAATCCCGAAGTTGACTCAAGTATACAAAATTTTGACAAAAGTAACCTATTAGGATATTATCTAATTAGTTAATTTAATAACTTTGTGAGGAAATAGTGAAGCACGGCAAGTCTGCTCTAATGTTGTTTTGTTGTTCGCTCGTTGTTTACGGTCAGCAGGGAGAGATTTTTTTGCTTGGCGGGGTGTATAATGATTATGGTATGGGTTTTAAAACTCCAGCGCCCTTGATCGGTGCTAGAGCACTCATTCAGACTAATCGGGTGGAGTTTGAAAATATTTTTTGGGCGTCATCTGCGAACAAAAATATTACGAATGATGGCTGGACTTCTTGGGGACAGGCGATGACCTTTTTTAAGGTTAAAGAATTATTCGCTTTTGGTCCGGGTATTATGGTTCGCCATACCGATACGAGTGGTTGGGAGAAGACATCCATTTATCCTTCTTTTGGAATTTCAAAAAAAATTAAATCGATTGAGCTTAGAGCCGTAACCCACCTTCGTGATCAGTGGACTCAAAACCATGGTCGTGGCGGTACTGTTTCAGTAGCGACAAGTGGAGATGGAAGATTTCAGATTGGCGGAGCTGTAACTTGGATGAGGTTCGCAACTTTGCCAAGTGATCTAGATCCATATGCCGGAGCCATGGTTTGCTGGGCTGGCTACAGTTTTTATAAAAAGTAGATTATTTTTGTAATCTAGGTAACATTTTAAAGCGGATTTATCCGCTTTTATTGTCCATAAATTCCTGTTACAATTACTAATAGAGTCATTTCTGATAATTCTATCTATTCGATGGAAAATCTGCGAGAAATAATAGAAGATTTGAAAACAAAATTTACCCCATTAAGGGGGCGTCTTTGACTTAGATGGCACGAGATTGAAGATTGGTGATATTGAATCTAAGATGCAATTGCCGGATTTTTGGAAGGATCATGAGTCTGCCGGCAAACTGTCCAGAGACTTAAATGAGCTCAAACAAGAGATTGAATTTTGGGACAATTTTGAATTAAAGTTAAAAGAATACTCTGGACTTGATGATGTCGAATTGAATAAAAAAGAAAAGGAGGTAAGAGAATTAAGCTCGGATTTTAATAAAAAATATCTTGTTGTTTTTTTGAGCGGTAAACATGATCAAGGTAACGCTCTTTTGTATATTTATTCCGGTGCCGGTGGTGTGGATGCTCAAGATTGGGCGTCGATGCTTCTGCGCATGTATCAAAAATATTGCGAATACAAGGGTTTTAATTTTGTGATATTACATCAAGCGCTGGGAGAGCATGGCGGTACTAAGAGCGCCGCAGTAGAGGTGAGCGGTCGTTATGCGTATGGTTATCTTCACGGAGAATCAGGCGTTCATCGATTGGTGCGTATTTCGCCTTTTTCGGCTAAGGATATGCGCCATACCTCTTTTGCGCTTATTGATGTGATGCCCGAGATCAAAGATGTTAAAATAGAAATAGATGCCAAGGATTTACGAATAGATACGTTTCGTTCGTCTGGTCCGGGAGGTCAGAACGTAAATAAGTTAGAGACCGCAGTTCGCATTACGCATGTTCCTACAAATCTTGCGGTAGCCGTGCAATCAGAACGCTCGCAAGCTCAAAACAAGGAAAAGGCAATGCAATTACTTAGATCGCGTTTGGCTAAATTGATGGAAGAGGAACAAGTCAAAGAACTGTCGCAATTACGGGCCGAATCTTCGGGTAAAGAGATTGAGTGGGGCAGTCAGATACGCTCTTATGTTCTTAATCCATATAAACAAGTCAAAG
>JBBUDS010000052.1:0-3593 GCA_038057175.1 Patescibacteria group bacterium | reverse complement strand
ATATTCCTATATAACGAGAAATTAACCAAAATATTATTCCGACAACTCCCCACATCGGGAATGTTAGAAAACTAGTATAGCCACCAACCGAATAACGATCATACGTCCAAAGTCTTTTATTTAAAGTTTTATGATAGGCCAAGCATACACTGTATTCCAAAATAAATCCTACAACCGAGCTAATTAAGAAAAGATAAATGATCTTAACTCCATAAAAATAACTCAGGGATAAGCTTCCAAAAACTGGTGCGGCAAGAAGGGCTATATATTCACTCCATCTAAAATTCTTTGTTTTTCTGCCAAATAAATAAGCTCCTACAAATCCTCCGATAGAAACAATTGCCAATATTAGAACAACGATAGAAACCATAACTATAATATTAACAAAATTGAGTTCTCTAACCAAAAAAGTTATAAAGTGAACCTATCCTTAAAAAATATAAGGATAAACCATTGATTGACTACCAGCTTGTTAGTACCAAGGTTCGAGCTTGAAAACAGATTATATTTACTCTCTCCAGCTTGCCTCGCTGCAGTAACATGGTCACACAAGCGGATCTCTCGATACTTCCAACCTTGGCTGCTAGCTGTGATAGCTATTACTTGTGGTTAAAAAATTCGCTGAACTCAGTCGGGGTCACATCCCCACTATATCACAAGACGTCATGGCGGCGAGAAGATTATCTTTTAATATTGCGAACGTGTCAGCATGCGTCACTTCATCAATAAATCCATTTCCATAAAGCATAACTTTTACCTTTTCCGTTACATCAAAAATTGCAACGTATCCAGAGAGTTTTAATCTTTTGTACAAATTATCCGATATTCGTGGCCTCAATTCTCTACCCTTTAATTTCAATCTCGGATTTGAAAGGTTGAACAAAGTGGCCATCCAGATGGAAGCAAGTCGTAATTTTATTGCTTTATACCCCCTTCCGACATCATCATGGGTTGTACAGCCGAATTCAAAAAGATGGCCCGAATATTTGTCGATCCTAATTTTGTCTTTTGAAACGAGATTCCAACCCTTAACACTAGTCATCGGATTTGGGTCACCATAATGTTTTAGCCAACTATTCTGATCGGCGATAGCAAGCTTAAAGTACTCTTCCGGGGTCCAATTCGCCTGCGTAGATAATTTCAGCACGTATCCGCCTAGCCAGGACTGATACTCTGTTGAATCTGGATCAAACCTGTGAGAATCTCCGTTCACCACATGACCCATAGTAAAATAATTCGCGCCTTTTTCTACGGCAAGACCAGCCTTCTTCCATGTGGACGTCATGTCGCAACTCACCCAGCCGTTGATATAATTGTCGGGAATGTTGCGAAACACCAATTTAAAACCAATCTCGCGCTCAAGTTTTTTGAATTTTAGCAGAAAGACATACCGAGCGCACAGGGCTAATTTTTCTAGTATTGCTTCGGTCATGGTTTGTAATCTATTTTTGTTGGTATCTCTCCGAGTATTTTTTTAATCCTAAGTTTATTAAACCACTTCTTCCCAATCATTTGGGTTAGTTTATCTTGAGTTCTTTTTCTGCCAAAAATAATAAATAGTCCCACGAACAAAAGCCAAGAGCCTGGAGTAAGCGGCGTTAATAAGGCAAATATTCCCCAAAAAATCAAAATAACGGCTAAAATATCTCGAGAATATTTAACCAAACTTTTATGGAAACTTTTATATTTCATTTCAGATATTAGCTTTTTGAGTAGGTTTTAAGAAGTTCTTATTCTTGAGGATAGCAACGCGCACGAGCTGTTTCACCCTTTTATTGCGAGTTTCGGGAAGTTTTGCTCTAAGAAGCCACCTGTAATACATCCTCTTTGTAGATGGAGGAAATCCATCAAAACCAGTTTTAGCTTTTTTATTTTTAGCCAGGGCCTTTTCCAATTCTGACGGCATATCAGGGTTCTTGGGGATGCCATGATCATGCGTCGGTCTAGCTACTCCGAGTTTATAGAATTTCATTCCCTCCTCTGTCATCGCGCCTTTTTCGATTAATTCTCTGGCATATTTTAGTGTATTGTCGCTCCATTTACTTTTGTGCGTTCGTTTTGAAAAATTACGAAGAAAAATATTCTCATCCAATCTTTTTATGGTAGTATCTATCCACCCAAAACAAATTGCTTCTTCAATAAGCTCGCGATGGGTCGGCGCTGGCTTGCCCGTATGTTTTTTATGAACTATAACAGCAAGCTTGCTCTCCTTCTTATGGTATTTTTTCAACCAATTACGAAAATCTTTTCTATTATAGATCGTTATTTGCATAAATTAGTACCAAGGTTCAACCTTGAAAATCACTTGCCTGCCCGCCTCTGGCGAGGATTATTAAAAATAAAGCTAATTTTTATTTGTCATCCCCGCTCTAGCTCTAGCCAATCTCTCTTCATCAATGGTAGTTCTTTCCCAATCTGTTGGTGTAATCGCCTTGATTATTTTTCCTTCTACATCTAAATCGAAAATCATATCTTTTGCATGCCATTTGCGTATAATACCCGCTTCTTCAAATTTTTGCCCCAATTCTTCTGTCATTAATTCGGCCTGTTTTTTAAGTCGCTCAATATCTTCGGCTGAATATCCTTTCTCGTTTAAATGCAAAGAGTCTCTGTCAGACCACCGAATACCATTAACTCGTTCCATCACGATAAAATGACTTCCGCCTTCTTCGGCTTTAGCGACTGGTCTTGGCGCTGGTAAGCCTAACTCTTGGGCAATTTCCATAATTTTGTATTCATAAAATGGGTCGCCGCTCAAACCAACTTTTGCTTTTTTATTATTAACTCGCTTACCAACTGTCCAAAGCTCTTGTCCTTCTGAGTTTTTCCAAACAGGAAAATCTTTTACAGCAGTTGGGTCTTCTCTTATGCGGCCAGTTTCGTCATGCCGAACTTCGCCTGATTTTATATTTTGACCTTTTTCTTCAAAATATTTTATTGGACTATTTCTAAATTCTTCTGGAACATAACTATCAAAAGCGGATTCAATTTCCACCTTAGCTTTTGGCGTACTTTCTTGCGGTGTCTGATTTTGTGTTAACTCAAAACTCATATTTTTAAGTTCTACCTTACTAACTGGCTATAATTAATCCTTCACTTCCTCAGGACAAGCCCTTCGACTTATTCAAGACTAGTGCAAGTTTCTTATCTCGACGCCAGCCTTTAATCTCAGATTCGCGTTGCCTAGCAATTTTTAAAATAGTAAATTGTTCCGAATAAATAAGTTTTACTGGTCTCCTTAATTTGGTGTAATGTGCTCCCCATTTTGATTCATTATGTTGTTTAATTCTTTTATTTAAATCATTCGTACAACCAACATATAAAGATTTGTCTGCACATTCTACAATATATACAAAATGTTTCATAATATTTTCCCCTCGTCGCTTCGCCCTTCGTCTCCGACTCAGGATCAAGACTCGCTCGGGGACTTCGATTTTTAGCACTTCGTTCCAGTAACCGTATGGATGGCTGGTCGAAGATGCTGAGCAAAGCGAAGCATCGCAGACACTGAGATTTGAACGAAGTGAAAATCGAAGTGCTGCGGGACTTGGATTCGAACCAAGATGACGACTTTCAGAGAGTCGCATCCTACC
>JBBUDS010000051.1:0-6812 GCA_038057175.1 Patescibacteria group bacterium | reverse complement strand
GTTAAAAGTGGGAATACCACGCCGCTTGCGGCGTTATCAAGAGAAACGAAGTTTCCCTTGATAACTCGCGGCTTGCCGCGAGGAGTATTCATTTAACTTGCGTTCAAAAATTGTTATAATAACCCACGTGAATCCCGTTAGAAGTAGCCCTAACGGGTTCATTTATCTAGGACTTTGTTTAATAAAGTTGGTACGGCGACTGTAAGTTTAACTTATGTTCGGTTGGTACTACTTCTAACGGGATGAAGCGGGTTATTATTTTTCTTATATTTTTAATGTTTTTAGGCTTTTTTCAGCCGTTTTTTAACGCAAAAGCTTCCTTGCAGGATGAGATAAATGCCCGTAATCAACAGATTGAACAATTACAAAGACAGATTGATGATTATCAGCGACAAATAGAGCAAAATGGTCAAAAGGCTAAGACTTTGTCCGGTGAGATTGGCAGTTTGAATGCCCAGATAAGCAAGGTTCAGTTGGAAATCAAAAGCCTTAATATCTCGATAGATCAAACTGGGCTGGAGATTGATAATACGCAGGGACAAATTAAAACTGCACAGGAAAAACTCGAAATTCATAAGGACGCCTTGTCCAGCTATATACGCATCTTGGACAGGGCGGATCACGAAAATTTAACCCTAGTTTTATTTAAGCATGCTACGATATCAGATTTTTTTGATAATTTAAAAAATTTGCAGGATACGCAAGATAATCTTCGGACGACAATAATAAGCATAAAAGATTTGAAAATCGACCTTGAGCAAAAGGAAGACGCTTTATTGGATAAAAAAAATGATTTAGAAAAATTAAAAGGTATTGAACAGGCCGAGAAATATACGCTTGATCAGACCAAGAGTCAGAAGAATAAATTATTAAAAGATACGAAGGGTGAAGAAACTAAGTTCCAACAACTTTTAAAACAATCCAAGCAGGATATAGCACGAATAAAGGAGCAGGTTACTTATCTTCAACAAAATGGTGTAAGCGTTGAGGATGCTATTAAATTCGGCCAGTTAGCGGCAATAGCTACGGGCATAAGGCCGGCATATTTAATAGCGGTACTTGAAGTCGAGTCTGGTTTGGGCAGAAACGTTGGCAGGTGTAATCGCGCCGGTGATCCTCCAAGCAAGGGTTGGCAGATGATAATGCACAGCAGAGATCACGCACCGTTTGCAGAGATAACATCGCAACTTGGACTGGATACGAATACTACGGCTGTTTCATGCCCGCAATTCATAAACGGGAAACAATTCGGATGGGGTGGGGCAATGGGACCCGCGCAGTTTATTCCTTCAACGTGGGTGGGCTACAAGGATCAGGTTACTCGCATAACCGGTCATGATCCTGCAAATCCATGGAATATAGAGGATGCATTTATGGCCTCGGCTCTTAAGTTGGCAAAGGGCGGGGCAACTAGCAAAACTAGAACTGGCGAGATTGCCGCCGCCAAAGCCTATTACAGTGGAAATTCACAGTGTTCTAAGTCGTCGTGTAACTCATATGCCAGTGCCGTGTTAAATAAGGCGGCGATTATTGAGCAGAATTTGTAACACTTTTAGCAACTTAATTTTCGGAGCGTTCATCAAATTAAAAACATTGAATCGACACGACCTAAATTTTTATAGATTTTATTCAAAAAACTTTTTACGGGTGGTTTATTTTTGTTTTTTAGTAAGCACCGTGATACTGATTGTGTTTTTTATTTCGACAAATCTTGATTATGCCAAAGAGGTTGTGGTGGTAAATGAATCAATATCGCCAACCGTTAGTGAGACTGTGCAATTTACTATGCTTGATAAAATAAAGGAGGGGCGGGAATTATTGCGAAAATCTTCACCGCTTGAGTATGAAACAAAGTATTATACTTTAAAAAGAGGTGTAAAAATTAAAACTGGAGATTTGGTTAGAAAGCAGGTTGCCTTGGCAGTTTTAAATAAAAATACCGGCGAAGTTTTTGAGCAAAGATTTTGGGTTAAGGAGCAGGATATTAAGAATTATAAAAAAACCAAAATTATCAATGTGCAGTTAGTGTCTTCTGGCGCTGATACAGGTGCGCTTAATGTTAATTGGTGGAACAGCTTTAATTCTGATTATAGTTTTCCAGACAAGCAAGAACTTATCGTAGTAGCTAATAAATATTTGTTTCCAAGTAAATATTTGTCCGGTTTACCTGAAAAAACGGGCGGGCAATATACCGACATAGTTTATGTTCCGTATTCCAAGAAGTTACATTTGTCGGAGATTGTAGAGGCCGGCAAAAAATATTTAGAAAAAAATATTGAGCAGGCGTTTATTGAGCTGGAGGCGGCAAAAGTTAAGTCACGTTCATTGCCCGGAGCGCTTATAACAGATGGTATAAGTAGGGATTTACTTAGGAATATAATGGTTGTCGAGCACATAGATCCGGATGGATTTAGAAGTGCCACTGACGGTGGTCAGGAATTGAGCGAACGAGTGTTGACTATCATTGGAGCCAATCAAGAATATGCCTATCGTTATACGGGTTCTCCGGCGGGCGCTTCGGGTCTAGCCCAATTTATTCAGCCAACGTATAAGAATATGGTTTCTAAATATCCGGAAGCAAAAATGATTAAAGATTATAATGCGGGTATGGCCAATCATAGTAACGCTGTTAAGGCTATGGTTCTGTTTTTTGATAGTCACAAAAAAGAAATTTCTAATAAAATTACCAGAAAAGAAATTGCAAAGCCATTGGGTATAAGCGAGGATATGCTGGCGGCGACATATAATGGAGGCCCCGGGCGAGTGGTTAAGGCGGTTAATAAATTGGGATTAGCTTGGTTTACTAGCCAATTAAAATTATCGCGCGCCAATCAGATAATGAGGCAGGAGACGCTTAACTATGTTAAAAAATTTCAAGCGGTCAAAAGTCTAAATCTTTTTGCTAATATTTCCGGGGGTTGATTGAATAACATGTAGAAGTTATAATATTTATATGTTTGAAAAAGAATTGGTAAGTTTGGGATTATCGGAGAAGGAGGCCAAAGTGTATATGGCCGTTTTGGAATTAGGTCCGGAAACAGTTCAAAATATTGCCAAGAAGGCCGATATTAACCGTCCTACGACGTATTTACAAATTGAATCCTTGAAAGAGAGGGGATTGATGAGTCAGTTTGAGAAGGGCAAAAAGACCTTTTTTGTCGCCGAATCCCCAGAGCAGTTGTCACGAATAGTGAGCGCTATGGAGAGCGATCTTAATGTTAAAAAAACTCAGGCTGAACGTATGATTCCTGCTTTGAAAGATATTTTTGAGGGAGCGGGGGAGCGGCCCAAAGTTAGGTTTCTTGAGGGGCAAGAGGGCGCCAAGACTTTGCAAGCTGACTTTTTGAGCGTCAAAGATAAGTCTATTGAGTCATTTAGTAATTTAGATAGTATGTTTGAAGTATTTCCTAATCATGAAAAAGACTATTCTCAAAAAAGAATAGAGAAGGGCATAAAAAACCGCGTGATCTATACTCGTAAGGATGGTCCCTTGCCCGGCGCCACTGATCCATCAAAATTACGTGAGGCCAAATATGTCTCAGCTGAGAGAATGCCAATAAGCGCTGACGTGACTATTTATGACAACAAGGTTGCCCTTGTGACCTATAGGGTTAAACCCATTGGCGTGGTTATAGAGAGTCAGGAGATAGCCAGTATGTTTAGGGTTATTTTTAATCTTCTTTGGAATGATGTTGCTGAGGGTTGACAACCTTTATTTTATCTGCTATTATTGAGAAAGCATTCATAGGAGGAGGGAAAAGAAGATGACAAGCTGGTAAAACCCTGTATCTTTATGGATGGAGTAAGAAATAATCATTAGTAGTTATAATTCGGTAGATGGTATTATTTGGCGCTATGTTGGCGCCTTTTGCTTTGTTTTAAATTTGGATAATAGACCTATTGCGTAATAACTAATCTACTGCAATTTCAGAATTTTGGCTGCAAAAACTTCAGATTTCGTCGAAATAGCTAAAGCTATTCCTTCTCAATCTTCAGCTTTTTCGCCTAAAATTCTGCAATTTCGTTACGCCCGGCCTTCGCAGCTGCTTCGGCGGAGTAGGCAAAGTTATTATGCAGCAGGTCTATTTTTAATTTTGTCAGAGGGTACTGTTTAAATATACATCTAAAAAAGCAAGTAAAATAAGGAGTATTGGACAGAAATAGATATTTATGTCAGAGGCTCTTGACAAGTATTATTCTTTTTGCTATACTGTTTTTGTAAGCTGAAATAAGACATGTTGGTGCACTTTTCTTTGTTAAAAGAGGTGGTTCCAAAACTACCTTATAAGCTGTCCGGAACAGCTCTGGGGAACAGGTTATATCACGGCAAAATGCAATTCTGGCTCAAAAACCAGAAAAGCTAATCTATATTATTTAAATATGAGATTCGAAAGAATCTCCAGCCTTGATTAAATAACGGTTTCTTGGTGGCAGAGAATATTAGTCCGATTTGCGGCGAAAACAAATCGAGACTACTGGCTTACTCTTAAGGAAATTTCAGAGGGATATTGTTCATTCAGTATTTTCTGAAATGTGATGTGCCTTGAAGGCACATCCTGCTCACGCAATGTTTACACAATCGCTAATCTCTAACTAATAATCGCTAAAGATTTTGATTAGAGATTCGTGATTATTGGTTGGTTGTTGCGTCAGCAGGATGTACCTTTAGTACACAAGTTTTCGTTGCTAGTCTCGATCGGCCATTGGTCAGCTGCGACTCGGTCGAGACCGGGTGGAGAGCGAGCTGAAAATGGAAAAAATGGAATGGGACCATCGATGGAGGTCTGAGCATCCAGAGTGGTGCGAGGAATAATCGTGAGAGGTCTAATTAACCTACGCGACCAAGGGTAAAATCTCAAAGCTGGTCCCTCAAACGACCTACCCCTCCCTAGCAACGAATCGATATTGTTTTTGACTGTATTCTGGTCCACAGACCGACTGTTGAGGGATTGCACAGCGAGCGTTCTGCCGGCCCCGCCAGCTTTCCGAGGAGGGAAGTTGGCTCGGCGCTGTAGACGTGGTCGTTGGTCCCGTTCCGGTGCTTGGTGTGGAAAACCGGGCATCGACAGCAGTCGGTAGAGGCTCCTTTGCCCACATGGGCGGGAGATATAACTCGGCCGATCTGATCAATCGGTTGAGGAAAGGAATTCTAGTCGGACCCCCCTTAGGGTGGTAACAGGCTAGACGAGCCAGCGAAATGCTGAGCTTGGAAAAAATTCCTCCTCCCAGGTACAGTCAAGGATTTTTACCCAGCCCTTCGACATAGCTCGGGGCTGGGCTTCCTTCTCAGATTTCAAGTTAATTTATTGAGATTTGAGAAGGGAGAAAATTATGAAAATGCCCAAACCCATTATTATCAAGCGGGAAGATCTGCCTAAGAGACGTATCCCGCTTCCAAAGAAAATTGGGGGTGTGCATATCCCCAAGACGGAGTACCGCCGCAAGCGTTCAAAAGATGAGTTGCGTCGGGAAACGAGAGAGTTTCTTAATTAAAAGTTAAGTGTGCATAAGGGGTCCTGATCCTGAGTTAATTCAAGGACAGGCAGCACAAAGGAGACAAGCCCATGATATGTAACTTTCCGAGTTGCACGGTATTGCAGCTGAAGTCGGAGGAGGCTTGGGTGCCCAGCATCCAGGCTGTCTGTCAGGCGACCGGCAAGCCGGTGACGGAGGAGGTGTTGAGTGATCATGCCTTCTGTGGTCGCCACGCCCACGCTCTGCGCAGGCAGGGCGGACGGATGTTTTCATTCACCGGAACGGTGAATGAGCTCCGTCGGCGTCACGCCGACCGCGCCGCCACAAAGGGTTTGCTAAGTCTTTATGCCCCAATGAAAGCGGCCCTCAAGGCCGCCGATCCGCCAACTGGCGGAAAGGCAAAGCAAGCCTCGGCTTAATCCAAGCAAGCTCCCCCCAATCAAACCCGATGAAGTCATCGGGTTCCCGCCAAAGTTTTAATCCTTTCGTAAAGTTTAGGATAAAAATTTTGGCGGGACAAAAATTACGCACAAATTTTACTAATTCTTTTATGAGCATGAGGCCCTACTGGGTCGTCCAAGGCATTGTCTACTTCAGTAGACAGGAAGCCTTGGCAGCAATGAAGGGTTAAACCTTTCGGCGCTTCGTCAATCCTAGGTCACGGAGCTTAGGTTGCGGTAAATCCATCCGCGTAAAAGTATTGGAAAACTTGGCCCAGATGTCTTGGGCCCTTTTCTCTGGCTCCTTCACTATTTTATAGTGGGGGCCAAAGAAAGGAAAATCTAAAACCTGCCATTCGGCGGGTTTTAGATTTGGAGTACATAATTGGTTCTCTCTCTTCCTTGATGTGTGGCAACATCATGGCAAGTTTGGTTAGTGTCGCCTTATTTAACATATGTTAAATAAGGCGACAGGGAGGTTTCGTATTTAAAGCGTTAGAAATGATAAAAGTGGAAAAATAATGTAAGATAATTATGTTGTGCAAACAAGTTTACAGAAAAAAAGTCTAGTTTATGCAGCCATGTCTGGAGGAGTAGATTCGTCCGTGGCGGTGGCCTTGTTAAAAAAGCAGGGTTATATTGTCATAGGCGTATTTTTTAAGCCCTGGGTTCCAGCTAACGCAACTTCTAATCTTCAATCTCAAACTTCCAACTTCTGCAATTGGGAACAGGATCGGTTAGACGCGATGAGGGTGGCGGTAAAATTGGGCATAGAATTTAAAACCTGGGATTTCTCCAAAGAATACGGCAAGCGCGTGGCCCAATATATGATAGAAGGATACCGTGCTGGCATTACGCCTAATCCAGACGTGATGTGCAATAAGGAGATTAAATTTG
>JBBUDS010000050.1:0-28776 GCA_038057175.1 Patescibacteria group bacterium | reverse complement strand
GGAAAATATTAACCGTATCCATCGCCCCGCGCCCAATCGCTTCATACCAAGGATATCTGACAATACCGGTAACCGCTAACGATACTCCCGTAGCCCCCTCACCAAGAGGCGGATCAGAGCGCGGCACAAGGTTCTTCTCGATTATTGATTCACCCTCTCTGATTAACGCAATCACATTAGAACCAATGTTTTTATTAATAAAATCCTGGACCTCTTCAACGCTAGATACCGTGACTACCGTAGCGCCAACCTTAAATCCGATTATTTCATCCAGTGGATTCAATCCTGCTTTTTCAGCCGGACTACCAGCGGCTACCTGTATTATCTGCACCTTGATATCGCTGGCTCTTAAATTAGCCGTATCGCCAGCTAAACCAATTCGCAGACCGACAGCATTGCCAATCGAAAGAAGCACTACTGCTAATAAAATATTCATCACCACTCCGGCGACTAAAACTCCGGCGCGAGTCCTAGTCTTAGCCGAAGCAAAACTGCGAGGATTATCCTGCTCTTGCCCGTCTTCACCAAATATTTTCACAAAACCGCCAAAAGGTATCCAGTTAAGAGAGTAGATCGTCTCGCCTCGTCTAATACCAAACAATCTGGGCGGGAAACCGAATCCAAACTCCTCTACCTTCATCCCCGCTCTTTTGGCAATAATAAAATGTCCAAGCTCATGGACAAAAACTAAAATACTCAATACAATTATAAAAATAATCAAAGTAAACACTCTCTAAATGATATCAAAAGATTAATATAAAAGCCACTTATAAGTGGCCTCGCTACTTTTATTCACTCCCTCTCTTGATTATCTGGTCCATTTGGCATCAGCGCTGTAAATACCGCAATTTGAAGTTGCCTTAAAATTTCTATGGCAGAGTTATACTCATCTATAAATTCTTTACACGATCGACCCAATAAAAAACGAAGGGCATAATTAACAACCAAGGTAAGCATTTCTAATTCATTTTCATCAATTTTCAACTCCGAATTTTTTTGAAAATCTATTTTATGCCGATCCTGTCGCTCTTGTAAGTTGTTACACACCGTTCCTACCTGTTCCTTTGTAAAATTTTTCATCCAATCTTCGTCGGTAAGTAATCTATCGTAGTTTTCATAAATAAACCACCAGGCCTCTACTATCTTTTGATAAGCATCGATGAAGTGATCGGGCCTTGACTGATCAAATACCATTTGCCTACTTAAAGCTGTGACAAACATGTTCAATCGACTCTTAACTTCCATCAAACCAAATAAAACTTGTACCCGCTCAACATCACAAGAAGAACTAAGTAGCTTAGAAACAATCACATTACCCACACTCCAACAGGCCAAAAACATCGCCTCGGGATAGGATTGATACAGTCCTGAATTAGCCCTGAAAACCGCTAGAAGTTCTTCCTTGGTCACAAAATCTCCACAATGAAATATTCGAAGGAACTTCTTGCATTATCACTCTTTTTTAAATTAGACGTCAATACCATGCACCACAGCACCCACCCTAGTTCATAAGTTCTGATTCTTTTTTATTTTCTAGATCCTCAATTTTTTTGTTATATTCTTCGACAATTTTTTGCAAATCATCTTTAGATTTAAACTTCTCATCTTCGCCAATCTCGTGCGCATTTTCCATTGCTTGCACCTTATGCCAAATCTCTTCACGAATACGACGAATTTTAATTCTAGACTCTTCAGTTTTTTGTTTAAGTAACTTGATGAACTCTTTACGGCGCTCCTCGGTCAAAGACGGTATATTAAGTCTGACTGCCTGTCCATCAACAACAGGATTGAGACCCAAATCACTCTTGCGTATTGCGCCCTCAATTGCAGCTAACACACCCCTATCCCACGGTTGAATAGTTAAAGATCTAGGCTCAGGAACATTTATGGTAGCTAATTCCTTAATAGTCATCCTCTGTCCATAGGCATCCACGATAATATCTTCTACCAAGGTTGGAGTTGCTCTACCAGTTCTAATCGAAGCTATATCTGTTTTATAAAAATCCAAAACCCCGTCAAACGATGCCTTTTTTTGATTGATTAGATCTTTGGTGGTCATGAAAATAGGTTATAGGTTATAGGAAAAGTATAACAAAACCATCAAAATCCAACAGGTCTTGCGTTTTACTCAAAAGCATGATATACTATGCTCGGAGGTGGACCCCTGTGCCACAGCAAGATAACCTTAGTATATGGTCAAAAATTGTGTTGTTAGCGTTGTTAGTGTATTCTCTTGGCGCTCTCTACGTAGCGGTCACAAGCTCATTAGACAAGAAGACCGAGGAACCACTTGCCCCGACTATTGCCACCGCCATTGCAGAAGCAAAAAGTGGCGATCTACTCGGTAGCGGCACGGTCAAGTCTGTCGACCGGTCCGATACCAAACTTCGTGATGCTGGCTTCGAAAAAGTAAGAGTTAGCATTGAAGCTGGTGCGAAGACCAGGCAACGCGACTGGGAAATCGTCTCCCCAATTTCAGAAAATTATCAAAATGGCGACGTGGTTCAGCTGTGGGTTACGGACCACAAAAACCACAACAGCTCTTCTGACCACATGTTTTTCTTCCTCTGCCGCCAGCCATCTGAAGTCAAATAACTCCTATCTCGAGTTCGTCAGTTCTCACTAACCCCCACCAAAAACTGACAGCCCGTCCACCCGGACGGGTTTTTCTTACACCACAGAAACGCAGGAGGATAGGAATAATAGGAATTTACTCAAAAATTACAGGAGCGGGAGCCGTAGGCGATTTTTATCGTTCGCAAATTGTTACGGAAAGTTCTACCCCCTCCCCAGTTTTTGTAATTCAAAACTTGGGAGGGGTGGGTTTACCGGCGGAGGCGAACACTTTTTGTGAAAAATCCCGTAATCGGGTGGATTGAACAAAAAGGGTTCGCGTAGCCGGACAGCCGAGCGGTAATTCTAAGATTGTAATTTTTGACCAACTACAAAGAAACGAGGAAATTTTCCAATGCCAACCGTTGATTATACTGTGGCTTATTTACTATTTCATTGAGAACCAATAACCCCTTTAGCATCTTTTGCGCCCTAGGCTCTCCGATACGTGTCCTCAAATACAACATCCAATATAACACTAGTCGAGGCAAGTCCGCCTTATTTTTTTCATCCGTTAGTTTTTGTGCCACGTTAAGCCGTTCATTAATATCTGCTTTGATTAAATGCATTATTTTTTTGACAGCATCTTCCACCTCATCAAATGACTCTTTATCAATAATCTGCTTGATCAAGCCTATTCTGCCATCAACAAATACCGCAAGAAATTCTTTGTTTATTTTTGATAATTTAACATCAGTCAAAATACCGTCAATAACTTCTTTTTTATGAGGGAAAAATTTAATTTCTTGACAGCGCGAAAAAATCGTAGGTAAAAGTGACTCCGAATTAGCAGATACGAGTATCAGAATCGAAGACGCGTTTGGTTCCTCAAGTACCTTCAACAAAGCGTTTTGCGCCTCTGTGGTCATCAAGTGCGCATCATTGATAATAATAAACTTATATTTCCCGACGTACGGACTACGGAAAATAAATTTTTTAATTCTGCGTACTTCTTCAATAGCAATAGTCTGTCCGCTTTCAGAATTAATCGCATCAATAAATAAAATATCGGGATTATTTAAAAACTGAGCGTCTGAATATTCAATGGCTGTATCTCCGAGCATTTTATTGGCTAGTTCGAGTGCAAAAGTTTTCTTGCCGATCATTTCTTGACCAGAAAATAGGTAAGCGTGGCTAAAATTATCATTTTTAATGACTTCGCTGAATAATTTTTTATTCCTATCAAAACCTGTTGTTTTCCAGACCATTTGAGAGTATTATTACAAATATCAGTTTTTTAACAAGAAGGAGTATCAAATGGTAACTATGACACAAGGAGCCATAGCTAAAATTCTTAGCATCATATCACAGCAAGCCAACAATGAAATTAAAGGCTTGCGCATAAGCGTTGTCGGAGGTGGTTGTTCTGGTTTTAGTTATTCAATGGCATTTGAGACGACGGGAGCAAGTCTCTTAGATAAAAAATACGAATTTACTGATTCGAATGATGACAAGAAAAAACTCCACATCTTCGTTGATCAAGCCAGCTTGTTATATCTAGACGGGGTTGAGATTGATTATCTAGAGACACTCGAATCCTCTGGTTTCAAATTCAACAACCCGAATGTAAAATCTACATGCGGCTGTGGCAGTTCTTTTAATGCCTAATCAAAAAACAAACCTAGCGTTAGCTAGGTTTTATCATTTCTAAAAGTTTCTCACCGATAATTTGCGCCGCCTCTGGTTTTGCAAAACCTTTAATCTTCTGAGAGGCCTCCACTCTATTATCGTACATCTTTCCAATTTCATTAATTAAAATGTGGGGCGTTAGATTATCTTCTTCGATCACAATGGCACCAAATTTTGAAAACTCTCGAGCATTAGCTAGTTGATGATTGCTGGCTGAATTCTTAATAGGGATAATTACTGCCGGTTTACCAAGTGCGGCAATCTCAAAAATAGAACCGGCCGGCGCACGGGATACCACCACGTCAGAAGCGGAATAAGCCAAAGCCATTTGTTCTAAATCAAACGATGAATAAAGTCTGTAATTTTTACTAATCGCCTGCCCATAAGTTACTTCTCCCTCTTTAACGATTGCCAGTATCTGATTATTTACATTTTCATAATTTTTCTGCCCGCACTGATGAATAACTTGAAATTTCTTGGTTAGTTCTACAATTGAAGAAATTAACGCGTCATTAATATTTTGCGCTCCCTGAGTTGCTCCTGTAACTAAAATAGTAGGTTCATTGTGGTCGAGACCAAAGGAAGTTAAAGCGCTGGCCCTATCAACAACCTTTAAAATTCCACTACGAATCGGATTGCCCACTAATTCAGTTTTTTCAACATTAAAATATTTCCTAACAACATCGAATGAAACAAAAATCTTCTGCGACATTTTACCAAGCCACAAATTAGCCTTCCCCGGTATAGCGTCAGACTCATGAATAACCAAAGGAATCATAAAAATTCTTCCGGCAAGAGACGGCAAAAAAGATCCATAACCTCCTTTTGAAAAAATAATGTCTGGCATGAAGCGCCAAACATAGAAAAGCGACTGAAAAAAACCGACCGGCAGTTTAAAAATATCAATAAAATTTTGAAAGCTCATATAACGACGCCACTTAGGACTCATTATACCTTTATATTCAATACCAACTTGAGCCGACACGCTTCTAAGTAATTCCCCATCACCAAATATTTTTAAATCAATAACAACTCCTTTCTGTAAGGCCTGAATTTTCAATTCTTCTGCCACGGCAACAAGCGGGTATATGTGCCCGCCAGAACCACCGCCAGTAAGTAATATGCGAATAACCATAAATTCGTCAAGGTCAATCCACAAAAACGTCTACATTCCGTCACCTTTAATAACTGGGGGCATTTCTTTGCGCCCCTCTTTTATTTTCGCCCAGCGACCCTCACGTTTAAATTGAGCAATAGTTTTGGCTTCATTTTTAAGAGGAATCAAGAAAATCGCCGTGGCAAGATAGCCAAGTATCGCCAATAGTATGAAAATAATTTCAAAACCAAATCTATCGGCAAGTATAGAACCGAGATACGCGCTCGCCCCAACCGATAACCCTATAGCTATATCTTCCAACGACCACTCATATCCGGTACGACCTCGATCAATGTGATCAGTAAATAAAATCCGCCAAGCCGGTACAGCCATCGAGTTAGCCAAACCCATCAAAAACTGAATTAAATAAACATGCCACGGCAAACTGACTAAAATATAAAAAAGTGGCAATGAAGACATTAAAAAAGAGCCGACTATCATAAAATAATATTCGTCTCTTTCACCGTTTGTTCTATCCATGAATCTAGACAATGGAACCGTCGTCGCAGTTCTAGAAATCCAATAAAATGCCGTTGCCAAACCAATCACTTTCAAGCTCCCGCCTTCAATATTTTGTAAAATAAAAACAGCAAAAATCGGCGCTAAAAGACCGAACGCAAAATTAATAAAAAAATCCGATATTACAAGATGACGAATTACTCGATTAATCATCAAAAATTAAAAATTTTATACAATATAAAAGATACTGCGACACTCTTTAATGAGTACGCTTAAATCTTTATTGTACCCGAGGTAATCCAAAACCGGATTCGTCATCGTCACCTAGAGGTAATAAATCCGTAGCTAACGAATGCAATAAATCACGAGTCGCAGATAAAGGATCGATTGCCGTCATCTGCCAATATTTAGCAGCTAAACCAGCGATAAACGGCGACGCCATTGAAGTACCAGAAAAAACTATATATCCTCCGGAGTTGCTTGTTGATTCTATATGTTCACCCGGAGCGGCAAATTCAATATCACGATGCTCCACTACCCAAGGTATAGTTAAAGAATTAATGCCACGTGAGCTCCAATCAGTAACTGTACTAAACTTATTGATCGCACCTACTGCCACAACGGACGTATTAGCTCCAGGATAATCAATGCTTCCATCAAAAGGACCATCATTACCAGCGGCCGCTACAAGTAAAACGCCACTAGAAGCAGCGTACTCAATAGCATTTTTTATAATACTCGACTCCTGGTCAGACCCAAAGCTCATATTAATTACATGCGCACCCTGATCAGCCGCCAAACGTAATGCGACCGAGATATCATCGGCATAACAAGAACCGCTATTCGTACAAACTTTGTAAACAAAAAGCTTAGCCTCCGGCGCAACGCCAAATATTCCTTTACCGTCAGAACCGCCATCAGCTGCAATTATACCGGCAACGTGAGTGCCATGACCGTTCTTATCATCACACTTACCGTCAATAATGGAAACCTTGGGATTTGTAAAATCTTTACATTGCGCTATGCGGCTAGCCAGATCTGGATGAGTGGAATTAACTCCAGTATCCAAAACTGCGACATTTATACCGGCACCGCCGGAAGAGTTAATAAGATCAACATCATTATAAATAACTTCGAGTCCCCACGGAGTTTGATCCGATGGCACAGGACGAGCATTCGGTGACTTAGGTACCCTAGCTTTAGCAGCAGGGGTCTCAACTAAAGTTTCCAGGGAGTTAGGTTCAGGTTCTATTATATCTTGATCTTCGGGTAAAATCTGTAAGACGGCTATCGGCTCAATGGCAACGCCAAACACCTTGGCTAATCTTATTTGAAAATCTGATAGATCAGCACTAAATCCATTATCAAAAACATGCCTTACTCCGAAAGCATTTTTCCAAAATCCCTTGTTCGATTTAACAAAATATCTGCCACCATCAGCAGAAGCAAAAGAAACGGGTAAAAACGAGAAAAAGACTGCAAAAATCAAGCTAAAAGCCAGTTTTTTATTAGTATTCATTTTGTGTACTTAGTATAGCATAGACGGTATTTATTGACCAGACTTTATCCACACCTACACTTATAAACGTTCCACTTCAATTCCATTCGTCAAAAACCCCAAAATTATCCAAAAAATAAAACCTCCCTGCTGAGAAGTCCACAAAAAATGATCAAAAAAACCAACCACTAAAAACGAACTGGCTAAAATGAAAAATGAGTAGTGATAAAGTTTTGCGAAGCGAGTACGACCAACAAAACCCCAAAATATAATTACCACGAAACCAATAAATGCCACGAGGCCTAAAAACCCAGTTTCACCGACAACAAGAAGATAAATATTATGCACCGGCTGATAAGCCTGCGAGGGTAAATAGCTAAACTTCATAATCATGTTTGGAATAAATTGACCAACGCCCATTCCTAACATTAAATGCTCGCCAATGAACTCCCCGGCAACCTTATTATAATAAACTCTCTGCGTGACAGCTTCTTCTTGAGATGATACGTGAATACGCGATTTGATCTGTGGCCAAAATAGCAAAGAAAATATACCAACTACTACAAGACTGCCTATTGCTAATTTAAAAATGCGAGATTTTATCTTGCCAGAAGCATTATTAAAATCTTTCCTTAAAATAAAAATTAACACCCCGATCAAAACGCCTACAGCCCAAAGCCCTATAATTACCCGCGAAAAAGTAAAAAATAAACCAAATAACAAAATTGTATAAATCAAAAGTGGCATTATTTCATAACGGATCGAATCGCTTCTTCTATCTTTTAGATACAAATACCAAAAATAAAATGCAAAAACTGCAACAAAAAGCCACGCCGCTAAAATATTAGGATGCGGCGTCGTACCATAGGCACGCAGGTATTTTATGCCATCCGCAAAAAAGACGGCTACGCCCGTTGCATTGACTGACAGCGGACTTTCGCCCAGCAAACGCAAACCCAGACTCCCCTGTTTTATATACTGAACTATGCCTACTACCGCCTGAAATAATCCAGAGACAATGATTACCGCAAGCACACTTTGAAAATTAAAGATCCTACCAAAACTAGATTTCAAATAAACCCCGTTAGAAGTCCGATGCGCCACAGGCGCATCGGCAGACACCAACGGTGTCTGACTTCTAACGAGGTAAAAATACACTCCGATAAACTCTGCCAGCTTAAGCAATTGATACAATGACAAACCCACTATTTGCGCGTTAAAAATGGAAATTGCAGAAATTATAAAAAATGTCGACAACCAAAAAGAAGCGGATCCTAAAATTTTAGATCTGGGAGTTGGGATTTGTTTAAAAATTAGAAATTTTAAATTAGAAATTTTGGTGGCTTCCAAACTACGGATTAACCAAAATATAAAGATCGCCGCCAATATAACATCCGTTCCATACAGATACGTGCTCGTCCACTGATTAAACGGATGGGTCCAGCCATGCAAAATCAACCGAGATTGAATCGGAATTGAAAATATAAACAAATAAAAAATTATACTCTCAAGTTTTTTCATACTAATGCCTCCTTGAAGGCTTTTAGTTTTAAAAATTTTTTATAACCAACAAATATAGGTGCTATTGACACAGATTTATTTTACGTGATATCATATTACTAGCATCTAGACTTGAAAAAGGAACAAAAATGAAAGAACGTCTGTATATAAATGAACACCATGACAAAAAGGTCCAAGTAATCTGTACGAATGATATAGTTATTAATGGTATCCTAGCGTCCACTGCGAACGACATAGGTAACGACAGTAGCGCTCCGTACATAATATTGCGGGATGCAAGGTTTCAACGCTCGCTCAAAGAATCAGCAGTTATGCTACTCTTTTGTCGAAATATAATCTGCATTATTCCCAACCCCGTAGAAGACACCTAGCCCCCATGTCTCAACTCGCCGTTTGTCGCGAGTTTTTTATTGCTCTACTCGCTATCTAATTATCACTGTGTACACCGCTCCGACGGCAAATATCAACATCATTAAATACAACACCGGTAAAGGAAGACGAATTGAATATTCCGGCATACGCTCGCCATATTTACGAGCATTAACATAAATAAAAATAAGAATGATCATCTCAACGCCAACAGCTACGCCGCCAACTAAATTTATTATATCAACAAAATTCCGAATGCCTGAAAGATAAAGAAGATACGGCGGCAATATAGTTAGCAACCAAGCCCAGCGATGTTTAAAATTAAAATCCTGCTGAAAGGATTCTTTTAACGAAGCACCGAGATTTAATAAAATAGTGGCTGAAGTCAAAAAACCCAAACAAGAACCCAAAAAAATCAACCAGTGACCGAACGGAAGCGATAATCCAGAAATAGCATCAGGCGAAGTAGATTCGCCGGTTATGCCAACAACGATAAAGCTAAAGATAAAATAAAAAATAATAGGAATTAAAGTTCCGATAATAATAGAATCCCTAAATTTATTCTCATGTCCGGAAAGAACTTCCTTAGCCAGCGGAATTCCTGAAATACCATTAAGAGCAAACAAGATAACGCCAAAAGGCAAAAACCAAAAATCCTTAACGGCTAAAGTAAAATTACCGGAATCTATCGTTCTAAAACCATAAAATCCTATGGCCAAAACTGCGATACCGAAAATGATCATTACTAAAAAATCGATTTTGGATATGGTGCGCAAGCCACGAAAAATAAAAAACGCCGCCACAACAATCAAAATACTGCTCCAGCTGGCAGAAGAAAGGCGAAACCAAAATGCAAAAATATTAACCAAAAATCCCCCGCTTATAACTATTATCCCAATAAGCGCGCCATACGATCCAAGCATAACCGTAAAAAGATTGATCTTGGCAGGGATCGCTCCTAAATATTTATCCGTATAACCAATTAATTGGTGACGTCCCTCAGTACGAAGAACAATCTCACCAAAGAGAAGGTTCGCCAAAAGCATTAACCCGCCTAAGCCAACTAAAAATAAAAATCCGACCAAGAAGCCGGCTTTTTGAAAAGCAAACGGTATTCCATACACCCCCACACCAACAGTACTGCCAACCAAAGTTGCTACTGCTAACCAAAAAATTTTATCAAATCTACTCGACATGATCAGGTTCCTCATCTACGACTTCGCCTACGTGTTGGTAAGGCATTTTTTTGATAAGCCGTTTTTCAATCTTCCACAAAACAGTAAGTAACAGATAACCGATTGCCGCACCGGCAATCGCACCATAAGTAAATCCTAGTCCGGCGGCCATACCAACTGCGGCAACCAACCAAAGTGTTGCGGCAGTAGTTGTGCCCATAATGCGCGATCCCTGCTTCAAAATGGCACCGCCGCCGATAAAACCTATGCCTACAATAATATTTGCAATCAAATGATAATCAAATCCGGCAACACCATTAACTGAAGGATATTCCTCGAAAAGAAAAATGGAGATGAGCGACAAAAGAGCCGCACCCATGGCTACGATCGAATGAGTTCGTAAACCGGCGACCTTATGTGCTCTTTCGCGTTCAAAACCAATCGCTCCCCCAAGCCCAGCGGCTAATAATAATCGCAAAATTAAATCTGTATTAGTTATCATGGCTCACTAATTTTACCCAAGAAAAAACTGGCTTACAATAGCCAGCTGTTCATATTGCCTTAAGTAATCGGAAAAACATCAGAATGAGCAACCTTCCAATTATTCCATTGCCTTGATCTGCAATCTTTTTCTATGCGATCCATCACTTCTACTAAAGTATGGGGTCGAAAATTTTTCTCAGTGATGCTAGGTACAAAAATAGGTCCAACGCTCCAACTTTGACGACGATAGCACCAACCACTATTCTCTCCCGTTGCCTTTCTAAAAACCAACGAATTGTGACCTGGGAGTAACGGTAACGCCTGTCCTACTATCTTCGACCCATAATATGCTCCATAAATCGATCCGTCTCCGATTAAAACAAATTCTATATAACCTCTAAGTTGTTTCAACTCCTCGTCAGTTGGCATCTCTGATTCTTTACTGAGAGAAGAAACCCATCCATTTCCGGGGAAATCACTATTAACCGGCACCTTAAAATCTCTTTGAATTCGTTCTCTTTGCTCTTGTGTCAATTCCATAGCATCCTCCTTTACTTTTTGAATCTATGATTAAAAATAGCGTAAAATCTTAGCACGTCGGTTTCTTGGCGGCGGAATTGATAGATAACCGCTCCATTTACTTTTACAGATCCAAGAGAACCAAATGACCAGCCCACTCCGGGTCCGACACCCAACGAATCTCTACCAGACTTGTGGATATTTTCAGTTTCTAAGCGAAAATTTAAATTACGCCAAGCCAATTTTTCAAAAACCACCATGTCGTATACCGCTCGACGATCCAAAAACGGTGCTACTTCAACATACAAAGAACTCTTTCTAAATTTCTGCTGGAAACGACTATCCCATAGAAGCTTACGATCTTTTTCGCTCCATTGGCGCTGAATCATAGATTCCAACCACCAATCTTTGCCCCTATATCCAAGACCGCCCAAAATATTAATATTGCTAGTGCCATAATACTGACCATTACCAATAACCCAACCGGCAACAAACAACTTTTTATTCAAATCATACTGCACGTGCCCAATCGGCCGAGTCTGAAAGTCTATAACTTGTTGCGCATTTACACTGAATGGTATCAGCAAAATCAAAATAAGAATCAATAACTTTGCCAATTTCACCTGTTATTCTCCTACATTTTCGTAACTGTTAAAAATCTTAATTTAAAATAGCACTTCTGTGCTATTTAGTCAAGCTTTGACTTAATCATAATAATTGTTTTAAAAATTACAACTAGCGGGAATCCCCGACTCCGCTAGCAAGCGGAGGCGGGGGTGATTTTTATCGTTCGCAAATAAAGCCCGTTGCCCATCTTTGAAATCATTCATGGCGAGCTTTGCGAATTGAGCGAGGCCATATTACTTTTTGGGACTTCTGAAGTAACCGCCAGCACGGTTTTGTCATAGGCCTTGCGCCTTGACAAATGGCGGTTACGTAAAAAGATGAGACCCGCTCGCTGGAGCGGGTCGAAGTTCCCAAAAAGTAATATGGCGAGCGAAACCTTGTCAAAGTCGAATATTGATTTCAGAGGTGGGTGGCGAAGTGCTTATTTTTGAAAAAACGTCTACCGCAGTGCGATCTTGAGAACTTCGTCTATGTTTTTGACAAATTTAAATTTAAGATCGCGGCGAATTTCTGGTGGTATATCTTCGACAATATCTTTTTTATTAGCTTCGGGTAAAATGATTATTTTAAGCCCGGCACGATGAGCGGCCAGTACCTTTTCTTTAACTCCGCCAATCTCAAGCGCCTTACCTCGCAAGGTCATCTCCCCCGTCATACCCACATCCTTACGCACCGCTCGTCCTATAAAAAGAGAAATAATTGCTGTAGCCATAGCTAAACCGGCAGATGGCCCGTCCTTAGGAATCGCTCCCGATGGTACGTGGACGTGTATATCTTCTTTGTAAAAGTCATTCTTGAGACCCAGCTTACTCGCCTGACTACGTGCATAACTTAAAGCGGCATGAACGGACTCACGCATAACCTCACCCAAGTGACCTGTCAGCATTAATTTGCCACGCCCAGGCATTTTTGTAGCTTCTATTGATAAAACCTCGCCACCAACCGGCGTCCAAGCAAGTCCAGTTGAAACACCTATTTCATCATTTTTTTCCGCTTGCTGATGAGTATATTTGATCGGACCCAAATATGAATGCAGCGTAGTCGGAGTAACTGCGATCTTACCCTTAGTTTTTTTCTCAACAATCTTGCGAGTTATCTTACGAATTACCGTTGCCACTTGTCGCTCAAGATCGCGCACGCCAGCCTCACGAGTATGCTTGCGGATGATATCTGACAGAACCTGATCGTTAAAATTTATAGCCTCTCCACTTAATCCATGTTCAGTAAATAATTTTGGCATCAAATATTTTTTAACAATATGCAATTTTTCTTCTTCTGTATATCCCGGGAATTCAATTATTTCCAAACGATCACGCAAGGCATGAGGAATGGTATCAAGCATATTAGCGGTAGTGATAAACAAGACGTCAGACAAATCAAACGGTACCTCCAAATAATGATCGGAAAATGCCGAATTCTGCTCAGGATCAAGCGCTTCAAGTAATGCCGCAGATGGGTCTCCCCTAAAATCAATACCCACCTTATCTATTTCGTCCAACATAAAAACTGGATTACGGGTGCCAGCGGTATTAATTCCTTGAATGATACGCCCCGGTAGGGCGCCAACATAGGTACGACGATGACCACGAATCTCAGCTTCATCACGCAAGCCACCCAATGACATGCGCACAAATTTACGCCCCAATGCCCGAGCTATCGACTTACCTATAGATGTCTTACCAACTCCGGGAGGTCCGACAAAACAAAGAATCGGTCCTTTAATCTTACCGACCTGCTTTTGTACTGCTAAATATTCCAAGATTCTCTCTTTTGCCTTTTTAAGACCATAGTGATCATCATTTAATATTTTTTCAGCATTTTTTAATTCTAATTTGCCACCGTTTCCCGATGATTTCTTGGACCACGGTAATTCAACCAACCAATCAAGATAAGTGCGCAAATAAGAAACTTCGGGGCTAAAGGATGGCATTTTTTCCAAACGCCCAAGCTCCTTAAGAGCCTTGGCCTCCGTTTCTTTAGACATTCCGGCAGCTTTTATTTTAGACCTCAATACTTCAACCTCTCCCTTCTCGTCGTCTATACCAAGCTCTTTTTCTATGCTTTTCATTTGTTCACGTAAAAACATTTCTTTTTGCATTTTGCCTAGCTGTTTTTTAGTTTCTTTAAAAACCTTCTTCTCTGCTTCAATTATTTCTAGTTCACGAGAAATATAAGAATTAACTTTTTTTAATGCCTCAATCGGATCTATTATTTCAAGAATTTCCTGTTGATCCTTTAATTCCAAATTTAAATTAATAGTAATTAAATGCACAACTTGTTCCGGATCCCTTACTTGGTTAAGGGCCTCTACAAGATCATTGAGAGCGGCAGGCAATTGTCGCACCTCCAATAATTTACGAAATTGCTCAATAATTGCCCGCATTAAGGCTTCAACTTCAACACCACGAGAACTCAAACTTTTAATCGGTTCTATTTTAACCTTAAAAAATGGATCTACTTGTAAAAAATCCTTTATCTTCACCTTAACAATGCCCTCTACATTTACCTTGGATGAACCATCTGGTAATTTATGAACCTCAAAAACCCTACCAACCGTGCCAACTCTAAAAAGATCTTTCTGATCGACGTCATCATAAATATTTTTTTGAGCAACGAAAACTACCAATCTATCTTGGGACATTGCCAAATCAAGGCTACCTGCTGATTTGGGACGCTGAACTAATAATGGTATTGCCACGCGCGGAAAAAGCACCACATTCTTAAGTGGAATCAATGGCAATTCATCTTTAATTGTTATGTTATCTGAAGTAAAAGACATTAATCTAATAAGCCTATAATAAACTAAAACCCTAATAAAATCAAGGGTTAATATGCGAATTAACTATTTTTTATACCACTATTCACGACCCATTTCAAATTCTTTTTCCTTTGTATCTATTAGTTCTTCATTGTCGCCTCTTTCCTTGTCTATAAGTTCGATCAACTTTTCAACTAATCTCTTGGGGTCTGAATCATAAACAATCTTACCCTTGCCGCGATGACCCATGTCTACTATATGTTTAATCTCATCGGCCATACCTCCGGTACCCTCCAAAATCCCGATCGGCTTATTATCTTCAAAAGCAATAGTAAATTCATTAAGGGTACCAATGCGTCCGCAAATAGTTATAACGGCATCGGCTGCTCTGGTGAGCAATAAATTGCGCCCCGAATAATCAAAACCGGTATAAATTATAAAATCATAATTTTCAGTGGGTAACTTGTAGCTTTTAACGTGTGCGGAATAGCTTGCCGCAGGAGAGATACCAATCGAGATACCACCTGCATCCTTTGCTCCTTTGGCTGAAAAATCGGGTATACCCTTGGTAGCACCTGTAATCAAAATGCCGCCGTGCTTAACGATTTCCTGTCCAACCTCATAGGCTCGCTTGTCGGCATCAATCGCACAATGACCCGTCTCCGCCGCTCCAGATACAACAAATTTATATTTCATCCCGTTAGAGACAGGTTGCGATTCATCGCAACCGTGCCCAGTTAGTTAATGTTTTACCCCCGTTAAGATATTTTTGCAACCGCTTTTTCTTAGATAAGCGTTCGCCATGTCTCTAACGGGATTCATAACCTATATTCACACTCTATCAAGTTTCTTATAAACAGTAAATGACAAACAAATTAAAAAGCGACCTTACGGTCGCAATGCCTGATATGTCGGTATTAAAATCTGGATTAAGTTCCACATTATAATTGCCATAAAAACATAGTTTGACTTTATAACTACGCCCGCCAAATTAATGCGCCAGAATAAAAAGAGGAGACTAAGCGCCAAAAATTTTAATACGACTAAGGCAACAAAGGGATTTAGGTTCGTTATAAAAAACTTAGCAAGAGGAGCAACTTCACGCCCACCCAGCAACAAACCTATAAGCGTGGTTAACAGATCTAGAATTTGCAAGCAAACCGCTAGAATCCATATATTCATAAGACGGTCCCAGCTTTTTTTTCTTCATCAAGTGCTTGTTGCAATTGAAATCTACAAGTGTTCCAAGCACGCTGCAACTCATTGCGTAAATCTAAAATTTCTACAAACACTAACGGAAGGATTCTTAACCGACCTGCCTCTTTAGCTATAGCCGACAACTCCTGTTTAAACTTATTGAGATTATCCAGTTCTAATCTTAATAGTTCGATTTTCTTAAATGTCATTTTAAAGACCTCGTCTTCCGAATTTAACCAATAATAACATAGTGAGACAACCTAGTCAAGTTCAAATTCATCCCCCTCAATTGGCGCCACAGCATCAACACCATATTTTTCGTGAACTAAATTGGCGAGCGTCTTGGATGATTCCTCTTCTCCCTGAACGACAAAAACTTTTTTGAGCTTGCCGGCACCTCCCTCGCTCAATACTGAATCACCGACCCATTTGAGAAGCCCTGGTTGATCAGCATGCGCTGAATAAGATGACAAATTTTCTATATTACATCTAACCGATACTGCCTGCCCCATTATCCTAACCTCCTTATCCCCTCTCTGAATTTTCCTGCCTAAACTGCCGTCCACCTGATAACCAACAAATAAAATCGTACTGTTTGGATCAGACAAATAGCGAATCTCGTGATGTAAAATCCTACCACCCTGACTCATACCAGAACCGGCAATAATTATTTTAGGTGCCGGTACATCATTTATTTTTTTCGAATCATCTGCCGTCGCTGTCATTTGAAGTCCTGAAAAATTAAAAATATCATCTCCTGATTCAATTAAATAGGCGGTTTTTTTATTAAAATAATCGGAATGCTTTCTGTAAACTGCCGTCATCTTAATAGCTAGCGGGCTATCAACAAAAACTGGCACCTGTGGAATTTTTTTTTCATTTCCGCCAGAGGCGGAAAAAAGCCCATTCAATTCGTATAATAATTCCTGAGTTCGCTCTACCGCAAAAGACGGTATCATTAAGACTCCGCCGCGTTTAATGGTATCGATGATTATCGAAGTTAATTTTTCTCTTCGCTCTTCTCTGTTCTCGTGCACCCTGTCACCGTAAGCCGACTCAACAACAATATAATCAGCATCATTAACTCTCTCCGTTGCCGGCAAAAGTGGAGTTGGTGGATTGCCCAAATCACCGGAAAAATATATTTTTCTGGAATTTTCTTTCCAACGTATCTCTACAATTGCCGAACCAAGAATGTGTCCGGCATCATGAAAAATAACACTAATATCACCTAGCTCAATCATCTCACCATAGTTAACGCCCTCGACCAAAGAAATCAAACCGTCCAGATCTTCTTGTTTAAATAACGGCTCGTGACCCATTGCTTTGGCTTCTTCGGTTATCTGCTTCATATTATCCGGCAAAGCAACCGCCATCAAATCAAGGGTTGCCGAAGTCGTATAGACTTTGCCGCGAAAACCATCTTTATATAACTTGGGTAAACGTCCAATGTGATCGATGTGGCTGTGGGTTATAAAAACACAACTAATCTCAGCCGGATCATATTTAAATGGCTGGTAATTCAAATCCTCGGCATATTTACTGCCTTGATTAAGCCCGCAATCAACGAGCATTTTTATCCCGTTGTGCTCAAGTAGATAGTTAGCGCCCGTTACCGATCGAGCGCCCCCGTAAAAAATAATACGCATTTGACAAAGATTGTATATTAAACTATACTAATAATACCGTTTAGCTCATTAAAAAGGAGTACTCCATGCAACCACCAGCTCAATTTTTTATTTATTTTTTGACGCTTCTTACCGTTTTATGTTTACTAATACCGGCTACCATTACCACTCTAAAATTGTTAGGAAAATTTGAAAATAATGCTTGGTGTCCCATTATGTTGATTGCTATGTGGGCGCTCGGAACCACAATATTTTCAAGTCTTTTCAATTATCTCGCGCCCATCATAGGCTTACCAAAACTCTAATAGCAACAAAGATTATCGTTGCGCCCCGTTTAGGGGTTTTTATTTACATTATAAAAACAAAGTAGAAATGAGATAACCTACGATCGTAATCAATGCAATCGGCGGCAAAGCCGCCATTGGGCGGCGAACTTGCTGATTGCTAAATATCAAATACATAAGGAAAAGACCCAGTGCCGAAAAAACCATAACAACGCTGGCTTGCGTTAAAGAATCGCGCACCAAAGAAGCCGACAATAACAACGGAAAGATCACATCTCCTGAACCAAGAATCATAAATCCCTGACCGGGAGTAATTCCTGAAATTTTAGCGCGCACCGTACGACCCGGCTCGGGTATAACAAATCCGAATATAGCGCGAGACTCGATCATAGCATTAGCCATCTTAATCATATGACCAGTTTTATAAACAGCAATAATATCATACACCGAAAATGCTACTAGGATGTAGACTACTGAAATTGGTAAAAGTGAAACACCTATAACAGCGCCGATGCCGGCAATAGTTAAAATCATGGCGATATTTTGAACAATAACGCTCTGATGTAACCAAAATATCACAATCAGGGCAGTAGCAACAATTACGGTTATTACCGGAGTAAACCAAATTGCAAATATTGCCTGAGAGCCGGAAAAAATAATCAAAGATAAGAATATTTTGTAAAAACTCGCACCAACACGCTTAAATTTTGTAGCAAAAAGAAAAAATACAAAAATAAAAGCAATAAAAATCAAAAGGTCAATCCAAGAAAAACTACTCAAATCAACCGGCTTAACCGCAATCACTTCTGGTAAAAATCTCCAGGCAGCATAAAACCCCAGCGCTTGCGTCGCCACAAATGGTACTAGTACCCTCCAAAAATTGTTTAGGTTAAAAGACATAAGCATCCGTACGCCTACCTATCCGCCCACGGCTTATCTGGATATTTTTTAATCAAATAACGATAACCCACATCTTCAACGGATATTCCCGTATTATTTTTGGCAAGCCAACTATCAATTAAAACCTTTTCCTGAATGGAAACTATCTTAAATTTAAGTCCCGCGCCCGAAGAATTCAATATCTCTGTGTCAGAATTAAAATTTTTCATAGCTATCAAAAAAATTCCCACTAAAAAAACTGAGAAGATTAAAACCAACAACGATCCGACCCAAGATTCAACCTGAAAAGTTAATGGATTCCTCATCCTGTTAGAAGCTACTACTTCGTAGTCTTAAGTATAAGTTAAGAACACTCTGCATAGCTTCACTTTATTAAAGGCTTGGCAAACCAAACCCGTTAGGGTAGCTTCTAACGGGATCATGGCTTAACTATTAATGTCCCCTCTTCAAGAGGTTTAAGAGCATTGTGATAACCAAAAATACCGACACTATTAAACGTATATGTAAAAATCCCGTCCGGGGGAATATTACCAACACTATCAAATCCGGCTAAATCAGGAATACCGTTAGTAATATCGGAAACTATCCTAATCAAAGACTTACTATCATTTTGAAATCTAACGCTATCACCAACATGAATGCGAATATTAGTCGGACTAAAAACACCCAAACCATAAAAAACGGTATAAACTCTTGGCTGACGGCTAACGGTTGGTCTTGGAAAAATACGATCATCATCAACAAGAATGTGATTCTTGTTTCCAAAATACATTATAGACAAAGCAAAAACCAACAAAGCTAAAACAATAATAAACCATATCGTTCCTCTAGGTTGTGACTCCGAAGTTGCCATAATTCAATATTAACATAGTCTGCGTCATCATCAAAAATAGAGACCCACGCCTTTACAGGCGTGGTACTTGCGTACTACTGCGCAGTTGCGCTCTTTAAATTGCGCAACTGCGCAGGGTCTATATATTCTCCCTTCGCTCGCCGAGCTAGACTCGGCTCGCTACGGGGCTTACATTCATCCACGAGCTTACGCTCGCGGTGTTCTGCAAGAGAATATAAAAAACCCTAATTAGGGTTTTCGCTTTCTGATTTCCAAAAATTATTCAATAGATCAATAGCGGACCTTAGATCTGTTTCCCGATTACCTCCGCAAAATCTATGATTTATGGTTAAAACTTTAATCTTAAGGGGTGGCTCCGGTTCAATACGCATAATAAAATCTTTATCAAACTTTAAAACACAATCGGTTTCCCCCCTCTGAAGATCATCGAAATAATCAAATTTCACGTCTTCAATAAAATTATGGTCTTGTGTAACTAAAACAAAAAGTGTGTCTGTCTTTTTAACAAAACCGGAATTTTTATTTATTAAATCAAGAAAACGCTTTATAACCTGCCAATCATTAAGACTGGTCAGATTACCACGATTAAAAACATGGCTCACAAAATTAAACCTATGCGCACACAGACTGTCTTCATCTTCGGCGCAACCTTGACTACATAACGGCATCCTTGGCATATTGGCATCAAAAAAAACTACAACATCAACGGGCCCAGCCTCTTGTCCCAACGCATTCTCCGATTGTTAAAGATCACTTAATATTACAAACTCAAACTACTCTTTCATAAAAAAATAGTCAACTCAAAAACACAATAGCTTAATGAAAATAAAAAGCGGGCAATTGCCCGCCGCTACTCAAGCTTCAGTTTCTTGAAACTACCAGTTTCTATAACTAGTAATTTTTTGGCGTTACTCTTAATCTCGCCATCAAAGGCGTTTAAGTTGAACTGGTATAATCTTAATTTCATACCTTCTGATTTTTCACCTTCCACCATCTCTAGACCCAAACTAACGTTAGATCCGGCACGATAAACAAATCCGACCTTGTATTCGCCGCGATCTATTTCTGTGATGGGTAGACCATTTCTATAAACATCCCAGTCGTATAATATAAAGACGAAAAATACCATGAAACCAACTAAGCTCAGACAAAAACCCGAAAAAGACGTTAGCGAATCATCAGAAATGACGCTTTTCAAATAATACCCCACTGCAACAGAAAAAATAACTAAAAAAATCAACGAAATTACAACTTCCATTATATTTCTCCTTTTTTATTTTAAAAGTTCTTTACTACTATTTCCCTATCAGACCAAGGAATCTTACGACCTCCGGCTACCGCCATTGAGATCTCCGATCCCTTGCCGGTTATGACTACTATATCACCTTCTTTTGCCATAGTCAAGGCAGTCTCAATAGCTTTTTTTCTGTCTAATATTTTTTGAAATTTAATATCTGATCTTTGATTTTTAATAAATCCGCCTTCGATTTGATCTAAAATATCAACCGGATCCTCATCGTATGGATCTTCGTTTGTCAAAATTATTTCATCACAATACTCTGCCGCAATCCTGCCAAACTCAGACCTCTTCCACTTATCCCTGCCGCCGCCAGCAGCACCAAGTACACAAATAAGTCTAGGTTTTAAGTTACTCGCCTCGCTAAAGCTTTGGCGAAGTTGGTAGGTGTTAGGTTTTAGGTTGTTTTTTAGAGTCTTATAAACTAACTCTAAAGAATCGGGTGTATGCGCATAGTCAATCACCACATTAAAACCCTTGGGTGATCGTAAGATCTCCATCCTGCCGGAAATAAATTCAATTGAATTTAAAGAATTTACGGCTTTTTCCAAATCTAAACCATACGCTTCGGCAACCGCAAGCGCCGCCAAGCCATTATACTCATTAAAGTCACCGATTAATTTAAGCTCCAAATTAGATACTGGCTGTCTAAGCGGACTTATCATGCCCCATTTTTTACCATAAGTTATCTTGCGTCGAGCCGGAAAATTAGCAAATTTCTCAAAATATGGATCGTCTATATTCAATACGTGCACTCCTGCTGTTTTTAAAAATAGCTTCTGTTTTGCCGCCATATAATTCTCAAACGAACCATGACTCTCCAGATGCTCACGGTGAAGATTAGTAAAAACAGCGCAATCAATTTTTACTCCTGCTAACCTGTGTTGAGCTATACCCTCTGAAGTTGCCTCTAGCACGGCATACTGCACGTCTACCTTCTTGGCTTTATACAAAAAATTGTGTAGTTTCAATCTCCCGGGTAAGGTCATTTTTAAAGTATTGGGCCATTCATACCCCTTAATTTTGAATCCCAACGAACCAACGGCCGCTACCGACAAACCCTGCTCTTCAAAAATCCTGCTTATCATATACACGGTCGTAGACTTTCCCTTAGTTCCAGTAATGGCTATCACCTTCATACTTCTTGACGGAAAACCAAAAATTACTCCGCCAATCATGTTTAATCCCCAATGATAAATAGGCCGAGCCGCGTTAAAAAGCTTCTTGGGAATTATTTTTCTGCCAAAATCCAAAAGTTTGTTTAAAATTGAACTTTCTTTGAACATATAGATTATTTATATAATAAAACGATTAAACACCTCCATTATACTTCGTAATGATAATATTTTAAAGTAAAAAAGGGACTTGACGCAAAATAGTCTTCTGTTAGACTCAATTTAGTTTTTTGTTCATTAAAAAGGTAAAAAATGACAGGGGACGTAACCATACTCACACTAGAAAAATTGAATTCGAATCTTTACGATCCACGTCTTTTTCGAGAAATGGACTTCGAAGAATACTTAGGCTACGCCCAGGCCAATCCGCACGTTTCATATTCAGCTTATCAACGAATGTACAAAACGGTCATCGATAATGGTCATGAAAAATATAAATTCGCCAGACGTGACTTTATTCATTATAACTTTTTCGATGATCGATCAAATAACGAAAAAGATGCGATTTTCGGTCTTGATAAACAACTCATGAGATTCGTTGAGGTATTAAAAGCTGGTGCCGCCAGATTAGGTCAAGAAAGGCGCATCGTTCTTCTTCACGGTCCGGTAGGATCTTCTAAATCAACAATCGCGAGATTATTGCGTACTGGTCTCCAAAGATTTACTCAAACCGACAAAGGAGAACTTTATACCTATTCTTGGATACCTACCGACGATCAAGAAAAAGAAATTATGGGACTCACAACTGGCTTATTGAAAGAGCATGCCTGTCCGGTTCACGAAGATCCGTTAATGCTGCTACCTGTTGACGTAAGATCAGATGTCATTCGGATCATGAATACTTATTCTGATAAAAATAAACCGAAGCCACCAGAAGAAAGAATAGCTTTCGAAGGCGAATCTTGTCCGTTGTGCAGGCTCATACATCAAAAACTATTAAAAAAGTACAATGGGGATTGGAAAACCATTCTGAATAAAAACGTCCGAGTTAAACGTTTAATTTTTTCTGAAGTAGATCGCGTAGGTATCGGCTCTTTCAGGCCTAAGGATGAAAAAAATCAAGACTCAACGGAACTTTCAGGTGATATCAACTATCGCAAAATCGCTGAATTTGGCTCTGAATCAGACCCGCGAGCATTTAATTTTGACGGGGAATTTCAAGTTTCCCATCGTGGCTTCTTTTATGTAGAAGAGGCGTTCAAGCTTGATAAAGCCTTTCTTTATGATTTTCTCGGTGCCACCCAAGAACACCGAATTAAACCTAAGCGATTTCCCGAAATGTACGTGGACTGCGTTTACATGGCTGGCACCAATAATCCAGAGTACGAAAAACTTCGTAATGATGAAACCATGGAAGCTTTTCGCGACAGAACTACAAGAATAGACATACCGTACGTATTAAAACTTTCTCAAGAAGAAAGAATATACAAAAAAGTTTACGACAAAGAAACGCCCGGCCAAAAGCACATTGCGCCACACACTATCGAAATGGCTTCTCTGTGGGCCCTTCTAACAAGAGTTAAAAAATCAGAAAAACCACAGATTCAGGGCATATCCCTTCGTAATAAAATAAGGCTATACGACGGTAAAACGGTTTCCGGTCTTACCGAAGAACATGTTCACGATTTAATGTTTGAAAATCAGGATGAAGGCATGAGCGGAGTTTCTCCGAGATACATTCAAGATCAAATAGGTAATGCGATCGTTGAGGATACTGGCTCTCAATGCATTTCTTGGTTTGCTGTTAAAAAAGATCTGGAAGAAGGCCTAAACTACCACTCTCTACTAAAAGGGAATCAACGAATACAAGATTTTCTTAATCTATTATCAGAAGTGGAAGATGAGTTTACGGAAATTGTTAAGGATGAGGTTCAGGAAGCTATAGTAGCAGATGAAAATGACGTTGCGATTTTATTTAATAAATACATCGAAAACGTGGTCGCCTACATTAATCATGAAAAAATAGAAGACCACCGCCAAGAGCTCGTTCCACCTAATGAAAGATTAATGGCTGAAATAGAAGAAAAAGCTGGAGTAGCCAACACCGAAAAAGATGAATTCCGAGCAAGATTAGTTCAAGCGATGGGAACATTCTCCAGACGCAATAAAAAATTTGATTATAAATCAGATGAAAAATTAAATCGTGGTTTAAAATTAAAACTCTTTGAAGACAGAAAGGATACGATTAATCTTTCGACTCTTCACACCAGAGTGGTAAATCCAGAAGAACAAGAAAAAATTGAAATAGTAAAAAAACGCATGATTGATCGCTTTGGTTATTGCCCCATATGCGCAACTCTAGTGATGCATCACGTAGCTTCCATATTTGCCAGTGGAACAAAAAATAAAAAAACTTAAAAGAATATCTCAAATAATTAATTGGTACAACGCGGTCAGGCCGCGTTTTTTATTTAAAACAAACAAAGCGATCACAAAAGATTGATTTTTCCATTTCTTAAGCTATGCTATTACAAGACAATAAGGATTGCCCATTAACAACAGGAGTTAAAACGTGAGTGGTAGGATAAAACAAGACGAGAAAAATTTTTTGGATATAATGCGAGGTAAAATACGCAAAGACCTACTTAAATACATCAAGCGAGGCCAAATTACCATTATGGGACCCGGCCGAGGCGTAGCTATACCGGTTGAAGAAATACAAATACCGCACATACACTTTGCTCCCATACCCGAAGATGCAGAAATAAATGAGGGAGATAACGGCGACGATAACGATATTGGACCGGATATCGGAATAGGTGAAGGACCCGGTGAACCAGGAACTGACTTGGGAATTGTCGATCCTTATGATGACGACGGAGACGGCAAAGGCGAAGAGGGAGAAGAAAGATACGCCGGAACGGGTCGTGGTTCAGAAACCATTGAAATTGAAGTTCCGGCTGAAGACTTCTATGAGCTATTCAAGGAAACACTTGAATTACCCAATATCAAACCTAAGGGCGAAAAAGAAATTAAAACGGAATCGCGTAAATATACGGATATCAGACCAGTGGGTCCAGAATCTCTTCTTCAAAAAAAACGCACCTATAGACAGGCTCTGAAAAGATCGATCTCCGAAGGTCTATACAATCCAAGAAAACCAGTAATAATTCCTACTCGACAAGATAAACGCTATCGGGTTCCGGAATTAGTCACAAAACCCAAAAATAACGCTGTAGTTATCAATATGATGGATGTTTCCGGTTCAATGAGCCGAGACGACAGAGCTTTGGTTAGATATTTTTGCGCACTATGTGAATACTGGCTAAAGTGCAACTACGATGGCGTTGAAACGGTCTGGATAATTCATGATGGCGAAGCAGATCGGGTTTCTCGGGATAATTTTTTTTCCACCCAGCGTGGTGGTGGTACGATTATTTCAACGGCACATATAAAAATGCTGGAAATAATTGAAAAAGAATATCCGGCAACACAATGGAATATATATCCGTTTTATTTTTCCGATGGTTTCAATATAGGCGGAGATAGCGGCGTAGACGATAATGATATTTGCGCTAGACTAATACACGACAAAATATTATCAATCGTTAACCAATATACTTATTGCGAAGTAAACGCTGGTAGATATTGGTGGCCCCGAAATAATAAGTCTGGACGAGATCCCAATAAAAAATTTGATCCTTCGGGTAGTTTCGGAAAAATGTTATCTGCGGAATTCAAAAATAATCCGCTAGTCATCTGCGCCAATCTGCGGGAAATGGACAAAGTGCCCGATGCCATAAAATCAGTTTTTAATCAAGGAAACTAGGAGGATTCATGAGTAAGGCAATCGGACCAAGACCCAAATTACCAAAAAGCTTAAAACTATGGAAATACGAAATTGAACGTATAGGCAAAAAATATGGGCTTGATTTTGACCCAAACATAATAGTTATGACGGGACACGAAGAAATATCTGAACTTGCTGCATATTCTGGATATCCCGTGCGCTTTCATCACTGGAGCTTTGGTCAGGAAAGTTTAAAACTTAAAAAATCATATCGCTGGGGATTACACATCATATATGAAATGGTTATCCCTACCAATCCATGCTATTCCTATTTTCTGGATGCCAATCCGGAGGTTATTCAAAAAGCGGTTATCGCCCACGCCTGCGTTGGTCACAACGATTTCTTCAGAAATAATGTCTGGTTTCGTGATATTCCAAAAAATCTGCACCACCGTTTTGGCGACAATGCTGAACGTATAGAAAGCTTGCGTCTTGAAATAGGAACGGAAAAGGTTAATAACTTTCTTGAAGCCTGCATGTCTTTAAATAATTTATTCGACTTGCTTGGACCGGTTATTGTCAATAAACCTAAAATCGATAAACCCGCAACGGAAAAACGTTTTCCAAAAAGAATCCAACCCAGAGATGAATTACCCTACTATATGGATCCCTACATAAACCCCCCTGAATTTCTGGAAAAAGAACGAAAAAAAATAGAAGAGGAAGAAAAAATAAAAAGCAATATAGAACGCAAGGTGATTACACCCGCCAAACCGACCAGAGACATCCTGCACTTTCTTGCCATAAACCCATCTTTAGAAAAATGGCAGCAAGATGTTTTGCGAATAGCCAGAGAAGAATCGCTGTGCTTAATGAAGGGCGGACAAACTAAAATCATGAATGAAGGTTGGGCGGCATTTTGGGAGGCCAAAATTATGGCTGGCGAAGGCGTAGCCGTTGACTCGGAAGTTTGTTCCTTTGCGAAAGCTTTTGCCGGCGTTCAAAGAGGCGGTCGCTTCAAAATTAATCCGTACAGATTAGGCAAACAACTTTGGGACAATATAAAATTACGTTGGGATACTGGTCGCCACGGAGAAATATGGAATAATTGTCACGATTCCATCATAAAAGATCGCTGGGAAGAATTTATTGTATTCAAATCACTTTATGATGAGTTCGGCGGCGCAACCGAAGAAACCCTTAATCTTTGGGATCAATTTTGTACTTTAGTGAACGAAACCAGAGAAGAACGCGGCCAAATTAAAAAAATATTCTTCTTGCCTGAAAATTGGATACGGGAATGGCTAAAATACAGAGAAGCAGAAAAAAAACTTCCGATACTCTTAGAAGCTCTTGAATATATTAAGAATATGGAAAAAAAATATAGCCAAAATCGTAATGATGTTCTAGCGACGCTGTCTACTAGGCACAAGATCATGCTAAACTCATTATCACCGTATAGCTGCTGGAGCTCTGAAGAAATAGAACACGAAATTGAAGTCTATCGTTTCTATATAAATATGCGCGATCGTATGGCCAATAAACAAATATCCATCAAAAAAATTACAATTCCTACACAATGGCTAGACTGGGCGGCAAGACATTCCTTCATTGGTCACCTAGGTCAAGGTTATGAAAAAATGTTTGAAGTTCGCACCGTTTATAACGACGTAAACTTTATTCAAGACTTTTTTGATCAAGATTTTTGCGACAAATATAATTATTATACCTTTGGCATTGGTAAATCTCCCAAGGGACACTTTGCTGGTGAAGATCATCTTCTGATTAAATCTAAAAACCACTTGCGGGTAAAAAAAGTCCTTATAGAAAATATATTGAACCTAGGTCAGCCCAAAATTATTTTACTTGATGCTAATTATAATAATAATTCGGAATTATTATTGCTTCATTTATATGATGGCCGCGACCTTTGTTATGATGGTTGTGATAATTGCCACCGAACGGAACTCGGCGTTAAAGAAGTTCTGGAAAGGCTCTATTTTGTATGGGGTAAAGAAAAGCCGGTCCACCTAGAAACCATCGAAACGGTCTGGCCAGAGATAAAACCTCCGTGGTACTACTGGCATCCCCCGGGACATTCTATATTAAAAGCGGAGATTGAAGAACCTTTAAGAAGTTGGATTAGATATTCTTTTAACGGTAAAGCACATTCCAGTACCCATTTCGATCCTAAACAAATATATTCCAATTGGGATGAAATAAAAAAAATGCTACCAGAAATAGCAAGGTCAGCGTAAGCACGACAACGTCGTGCTTTTTATTTTAACTAGCGAGGAGCAAAATGGAAATTTATTTCCATTCTGTCCGACCGCGTGTCGCTAAAGCTTTAGCGGTGGCGCAACGAAGTTAAAAGTGGGAATACCACGCCGCTTACGGCGTTATTAAGAGAAACGAAGTTTCCTTTGATACCTCGCGGCTTGCCGCGAGGGGCATTCATTATAAAAATTTTCTTGCAACTTTGTAAACCAAAAACCAGAATCTAGAAATAGTTAAATCAAATGAACCGGGATATTCTATCGTGTCTCCACCCCAACCAAGTTTAAAGCGGGTAACACCTGGCCACTTGCGCGGATTGATGCCCCACAGATCATATTGCTTTAAACCTTCGGCTTTAAGTTGCTTGATTATATGCCAATGCAAAGCATGCGGCGCCATCATGGCACGATACTCATAATCGGAAGCGCCGTGAAGATAGTAACCGGAGTCGCGGTATACCAATACAACAGCTCCAGCAATCGGCCTTGGGTCTCTCCCGCCTCTATTCTCTAATTCGCGCGAATTAGAGACAGGATGATAAGCCAAAAAAAGTTTGACTTGTATTTCCTTCCCGCCCTCGAAAAATTTCAATAATTTCTCGTAATAATTCTTGGGGTGCGGGTGAAAC
>JBBUDS010000049.1:0-5496 GCA_038057175.1 Patescibacteria group bacterium | reverse complement strand
CGTGTAATCAACGGGTGAACGGTAGTGAGACATTAAAAACATGAGTCGAAGTGTTTCCGGTGGATATTTTTCTAATACATCGCGGATGGTTACAAAGTTGCCGAGAGATTTGGACATTTTCTGTCCGTTGATTGTCAGGAAGCCAGAATGAGCCCAATATTTTACAAAAGGCTTCTGTCCAGAAATTGATTCCATCTGAGCGATTTCTGCTTCGTGGTGGGGGAATATAAGATCATGAGCGCCGCCGTGGATATCATACTGTGGCCCAAAGTTTTTTTCAGTAATAGCCGTATCTTCAATGTGCCAACCGGGTCGGCCGTATCCAAATGGACTGTCCCAGCCGGGCTCTTCCGGCTTAGAAAGACGCCACAATACGAAGTCGCCTTTATTTCTTTTTTTTGAGCTTTCATCTATGCGGCTCGTGGCATCTTCGGCGGCCTCCGTGGTGCGACCGGATAATCTACCGTAATCCGTGAACTGGGTCAGATCAAAATAGTAACCTTCTTCTTCGATGAGGTAGGCAATTCCTTTTTCGATTAATCTTTGAACTTGGCTTATGATTTCCGGGATATATTGAGTGGCTGGCGCATATTCAGAGACGCTGGTTATACCGAGTTTTTTTATGTCTTCGTAGTATTTTTCTTTGTACTCTTGAGCTAAGTCGCTTGGACTTTGTTGTTTTTGTTTTGCTCTTTCGATTATTTTATCGTCTATGTCGGTAATATTTTGTAAATAAAAAACGTCATAACCGCAACTTCGCAGATATCTGGCAATTACATCATAGATAATGTAGGTGCGCGCATGACCGATATGTGAATAATCATAAACTGTCGGTCCGCAAACAAACATTTTGACCTTTTTGGGATCAGTTGGTTTAAATTCCTCTTTTTGACGGGTTAGGGTATTAAAAATTTTAATCATATTTTTTGTTTTAGGACTTTTGCGTTTAACCAAGTTCAAGGCAAAACCGTCTCGTCGAAGGTTCCGCAGCTATAAGCACATAATTTTCCTGTGCCTTGCTGCGGAATCGCTGTAGCATCGAAGCGAGCCATAGCGAGCTATGGTGAGGGAGAAGCGGAGGTTTTAACGAAGAAATTGGTTAAACCCTTGCGGCTTGAATCGAGGTTAGCCCCATAGATTCTTGGGGCTCCGAGATTCAAGCGCGAAAGTCACAATATAAAGAATATCAATACTGCAAAAAAAGTCATAATACAAAACGTCATATAGCCTAGTATATTAACCGTGCGACTGTTTATGTGTTCTCCGACAACCTTTTTATTATTTGCCATATGCATAACCATTAATATTAAAACTGGCGCGATGATACCATATAGGATTGAAGTATAAAATAACGCTTTAATCGGATGGAAACCTAGGAGCGGTATGAGTAGTCCGATAACGGCCGAAGCAATTATTACTCCATAAAACTCTTTTGCTTTAGTGAAGCTTTTATTTAGTCCCTCTGACCAGCCGAAGACTTCAGCGACGACGTAGGCGGCTGAACCGGCAAGTACGGGAATCGCCAGAAAACCAGATCCAATTATACCAATAGTAAAGAGTAGATAGGAGTATTCTCCGGCTAGTGGTTTTAATGCTTCAGCCGCATCTTTTAGCGTTTCAATGTTATGCAGGCCAGCTCTGAAAAGAGTGGAGGCGGCAAGTGCGATAATGAAAAAAGTAATTATATTAGAAAACGTCATGCCTATGCGGGTATCAAGTTTGAGAGAGTGAAGGTCTTCTTCTGTGGCCGGTCTAAGGCGACAGATTTTACCGGGCTTGCATTGCTCAATGGTTTTTTCTTCAACTTCTTGATTCGCCTGCCAAAAATATAGATATGGTGAGAGCGTTGTGCCCATGAAGGCGGTCAGTATCAAAAAGAAATCCCTATTTAATATAAAATTTGGTACAAAGGTATGGCGTAGTATTTCAGACCAGTTTTGATGTATTGAAAATGTGGCGAATATATAAGCAAAAAGTGTCAGGGCAAGCCATTTAAATATGGCGAAGATTTTTTTGTAGGGCAGAAATACCGTAATAAGTAAAATTATAACAGTCATAATGATGGCTGTTATTTTTTCCGGAAAAGGAGCAATCATTGCTAGGGCTTGTGACATTCCTGACATGTCGGCGCCGATATTAATCGTATTAGCGCCAACAATTAAGGCTGCTATTAAAAACATAAGCCAACGGGGGTAGAATTTTTTCATGTTTCCCGCTAGCCCACGATTAGAAACTCGGCCGATTCGACCACTCATTTCCTGTATCGCGATCATAAAAGGCAAAGAAAAAAGCGCTATCCATAAGAAGCGATATCCAAATTTTGCTCCGGCGATTGAGTATGTGGCAATCGCCGATGGCTCATCATCAGCCGCTCCGGTGATCAGTCCCGGACCTAGTCTGTGCCATATTTTTTGTAGTTTTTTAGCGAAATCAAACATTATTTTAGTATAACATAAGTTAAGGTAAGAAGGCTGATGATCGCGGAAGTGTACTTGTTAATCAGCACTCTCCTATTGACAGTGCTGATTCGATGAATATAATAGATAATATGATAACCGAAAGACAGGAGGCATTACTGGCTTCTATAATTGAAGAGTTTATTAAGACAGCGGAACCAATCAGCTCAAAATTCCTTGAGAAATCAGGGTTTTTTGATTTAAGTTCGGCGACAATTAGGGCTGAAATGAGCGAGTTGGAAGTGTTAGGTTATCTTGCGCATCTGCACACTTCGGGTGGGAGGGTGCCAACGGATTATGCGTACAGGTTTTATGTGGATAACCTTGCAAGTGAAAAACTAAAAGTTAAAAGCGAAAAACAAGAAGAGAAGATAATCAGGGAGGCAATTTGGGGAGCAGGAGATGATCCGAGGGAAATTAATAAAGTTGTGGCGCAGACATTATCTGCCTTGTCCGATAATTTAATTATTACCGGAATCATTGAAGAAGATGACTTTTTTAAAGTTGGTTTGTCGAGTTTGTTTGAGATGCCGGAATTTAGGGAGTTTGATAGAGTATCTCGATTAGCTAGTTTTTTTGATGCATTTGAGGAATTAGTTGGTCAGATAGAAGGAGATTTTTTTGATTCATCAATGTCGAAGACCAGAAGTATGCCCGATAATAAGGTCAGGGTATTTATAGGTCAAGAAAATCCAATTCGTGATATTCGTGATGAGACTGTTATGTTTGCGAAGTATAACCTACCGGATGATTTGACTGGGTCGCTGACGTTAGTTGGTCCGACCAGGATGAATTATGCTAAAAATATCGGATTAATTAAATACGCCACGCAAGAGCTGAACAAAATTAGCAAGCAAGTGTAATACAAAAACCTTTCCTTTCTCTAATTCGCGCGAATAGGAGAATAAAAAAGAAAAAGTATGACAAATAACCCAAATCAAAATAATACAAATCAAGCCAACGTGGTGAGCGATAGCAGCGCCGAGTTGGATATTTGCAAAAAACAGGCCGAGGAGTATTTGAATAATTGGAAACGGGAGCGGGCTGATTTTGTGAATTATAAGAAAGATGAAACCAAGAGGATGAGCGAATTCATCAAGTTTGGTAACGAGTCTTTAATTTTGGAATTATTGGATACGACGGATAATTTATATTTGGCTGCGAAAGAAATCAAGAACGATGGTCTAAGTCAGGTTATCAAAAAATTTGAGGACTTGTTGAAGAAATATGGTGTGGAGAAAATTGAGGTTACTAGCACCTTTGATCCAATGTTGCATGAGGTTGTGGAGGGTACGGAGGGAGATAAGATCGAAGAAGTGAGGGCCGGTTACACAATGCACGGCAGAGTAATTAGACCAGCGAGAGTTAGGTTAACAAAATAATTTTTTAAATTTATTTCAAAAGACTTTTTGCGTTTGGCCAAGTTCGAGGCAAAACCGAGCATTAAAGCGAGCCATAATGAATTATGGTGAGCGAGAAGCGGAGGTTTTAACGAAGAAATTGGGTAAACCCGAAGGGTGCGCTGCGGATTAAGATTTAAAATCCGCCGCACGCAAAAGTCTTAACATAATATGGCAAAAGTATTAGGAATCGATTTAGGTACAACTAATTCGGCGATGGCGATCGTGGAGATCGGTCAACCGAGAGTGTTGGAGAACAAAGAGGGAATGCGCACTACGCCCTCGGTGGTTGCGGTCGGTAAGAACGGCGAGCGTTATGTCGGCGTGACAGCTAAGCGTCAAGCTGTAACTAATCCAGCTAACACCATATTTTCAGCTAAGCGACTTATTGGACGCCGGTTTTCTGATGTCGAAGTTCAAAACGATAAGAAGTTATTGCCTTACGAAATTAAGGAGGGTTCTAACGGCGATGTGGAGATTAAGATGACCGACCCTTCGACGAACTCAGGGCTAAGCTGGAAAAAGCCGGCAGAGATTTCAGCTATGGTTTTACAAAAACTCAAGACTGACGCTGAAGATAAGTTGGGCGAGAAAATTACTGATGCCATTATTACCGTACCGGCATATTTTGATGATTCTCAACGTAAGGCAACTAAGGACGCTGGTGAGATCGCGGGGCTCAATGTTAAGCGTGTCATCAACGAACCGACAGCGGCCGCTCTCGCTTACGGTTTTAATAAAAAGAAAGATGAGAAAATCGTAGTCTATGATTTTGGTGGTGGCACATTCGATGTCTCGGTGCTCGAAGTATCAGAAGATACTATTGAGGTGCGTGGAACTGGCGGTGATACTCATCTTGGCGGTGATGATATAGATCAGCGTATAATCCAGTATTTGATAGATGAATTTAAAAAAGAGCACGGCGTGGATATTAGTAAAGATCAATTAGCGGTGCAACGCCTCAAGGATGCCGCCGAGAAGGCTAAGCACGAATTATCCAGCACCATGCAAACAGAAATTAATATACCTTTTCTAACTGCTGATGCTTCGGGTCCTAAGCATTTCAGTATGTCATTTACGCGAGCCAAATTGGAGGATTTAGTCAAAGAGTATATTGATAAATCTATCGAATTAACCCGTAAAACAGTCGAGGAGTCAGGTTTTAAGATCGTTGATATAAACGAAATTATTCTTGTCGGTGGACAAACTAGGATGCCGGCCATAATGGAGGCGGTTAAAAAATTGTTTGGCAAAGAACCCCACAAGGATATTAATCCTGATGAGGTGGTAGCTATGGGCGCGGCAATACAAGGTGGTATTATGCAGGGTGAAATTCGGGATGTATTATTGCTGGATGTAACCCCACTTTCACTTGGCATGGAGACGCTTGGCGGAGTAATGACTAAGATGATTGAAAAAAATACTACGGTACCGACGGCCAAAACTCAAACATTCTCGACTGCCGCTGATAATCAGCCGTCGGTTGAGATACATGTGCTACAGGGTGAGAGGGCGATGTCCACTGATAATAAAACCCTCGGTAAATTTATTTTGGATGGTATTCCGCCAGCACCGCGTGGCGTGCCGCAGATTGAAGTTACCTTCGATATTGATGCCAATGGAATTTTAAATGTTAAAGC
>JBBUDS010000048.1:0-13085 GCA_038057175.1 Patescibacteria group bacterium | reverse complement strand
AGGACAGCGGCTTTTCAAGCCGTCAATCGGAGTTCGATTCTCCGTGGCGCTGCAATCTATCCACAACACACCATGGATAACAAAGTAATCTATCCACCAAAATACGAAGAAATAAAAGGACCTGTTATTTTTCTGGCTGGTCCGATTCAAGGAGCACCAGATTGGCAGAAGGAGGTCATAAAAATAATTCATTCCCTTCGCCCAGATGTCTATATCGCTAGTCCTCGACGGGATTATTTAGACGAAGAATTTGTTTATGAAAAACAAGTAGACTGGGAGACAGAGTATCTTAATAGAGCGGCAAATAATGGTGCTATTATATTTTGGCTTGCCAAAGAATTTAAGCACGATTGCAAAAGAGCGTATGCCCAAACTTCTAGATTTGAAATTGCTGAATGGAAGGCAAGATATGAAAAATCAAAATTCAATTTAATTATTGGCATTGAAGACGGTTTTACTGGCGGGCGCTACATAAAACACAGAGTTTCACAGGATTGTCCCGATATTAAAATACTAGATTCTTTAGAAGAAGTTTGTAGAAATGCTTTGGAAAACGTATTTCCATCTTAAAGTCGTCTCTTCGATTGTGTTCTCCCTTGGAGATACTCGGGACTTTGCATTCTAGAGACTTGTAGGCTGCGAGTGAGCGAAGGCGAACGAGTACTGAGCCCAATAGGGCGAATGTACGAAATTACGAAGGTGATTGACGAGCCCTTCGACTTTAATCTCAGGATAGAGTGCGAAGCAATGGGAATGGAAAACTTTTCACAGTAATTAATCTATGGAGGATGCCAGACTAATTAAAGGGTTGGAATGGATTAAAGACATCCTAGAATCAGAAGAGATACGGTATCAAATTTCTGGTGGTTTTGCCGCCCATGTTTATGGTTCAACTAGGCCAGTAAATGATATTGATATAGCTATACCAGATGAAGTTTTTCCCAAACTTTACGAAAGAGTAAAAGAATATGTAATATATGGGCCAAAAAGAGGTAAAGATATGAAATGGGACATCTATGCGATGGTTCTAAATTATAAAGAGCAAGAGATTGATTTTGGGGGTGCGTATACAACTAAGTTAAGCCTAAAAGATCCCATTACAAGAGAAGATACAGATACTTGGATTGATCTAAGCACTGACTTTAATAAATCGGTTATGATGGAATTCGAAGGCATGACACTTCCGTTAGAAGATCCCCGAAGTTTGGCCGAATATAAAAAACATCTTAATGGAGAGCATCAAATTCAAGACGTTAAGGCAGTGGAAAAATTTGTAGAGGATAATTCGAGTCAAATAGAATAGTTTTTGAAGTAGATAGAATTATTGAGAATGTAAAATTTTAACTTTACTTTGCGCATGAGATGTACTTAAATATAAAGAAGTTCATTTAAATGTAAGCGGAGAGAATTGTGGTCGACAAGAATATACTTATTGTTGGTGGCACGTCCGGACTTGGTCTAAAGTTGAGCAAGAAACTTAAAAATATTAACCACGTTTTTGTGGTTGGAAGGCATGACCCCAATGTTTCCGAATTAGATTATATACATAGAGATTTAAGCTATGGTGAACCCGGTGTGGGTGGGCTTATAGAATTCATTAATGAACCTATAGAATTGCTTATCTTTGCCTCTGGTTTTTATCAAGAAGGCAGTATTAGTCAATTGAGCGATGACGATGTCATGGCAATGCTTCACGTGGGACTAACGGCTCCCATTACTTTAATCAGTCGTATATTAAAAAGACAAAATTTTTTGCCTGGCCTTATCGTTATAACTTCGACATCACAGTTTATTCCAAGGCCACTGGAGCCTGTTTATACCGTGGTTAAAAGCGGACTGGGCATGTTTGCTAATTCCATATCCCTAGATCCTGCCATTGGCAAAGCTTTGGTAGCCGCTCCAGCAGGAATGAAAACACCTTTTTGGCATAAAGACGGTAGGGATACCAATGATATGCTTGATCCAGAATGGGTGGCAGAGCAGATCTTAGATTTGTATGATGACGAATTTAAGTATAAGTATGCTCATATACTTCGTAGCCCCCCAAGAGTAGAGGTGGTTGAAAAACGCTAGTATCAGTTAGGTGGTGCGACAATGTCGCATTTTTTATTTATTTTATCGGAGTAGACAGGTTAGAGTAGGCTTGACAATATAAAAAATAATTTGATAGTATCGTCGTAGATAGTAGTTTGAAAAAATAGGGAGATTGATTTTTTTATGCATTATTATATTCACATTCCACTTCCGAAAAGTTTGATAAAAAGGATTCTCGATATTGAAAATAAATATAAAAAACCAAGTAGTTCAAATCCGCACATTACTCTCATCCCGCCGGCAAAATTAAAAGATAAAAAATCAGAGAGAGGGCTAGTTGACAGGGTGACTGTTTCCATAAATTCTTTAAAACCATTTGCCGTTAACCTAAAAGAGGTTGGCTACTTTGGGAATAGGGAAACAATTTATATCAAAGTAGACAGAGATACAAGTATCGTTGATTTGCAAAGCAAAGTTTTTAAAGAAGTTTCGAATGTAATTAATTTTTCACTCGGATCATTTATTGATTTTTCGATTCCACACATAACTTTAGTTAAAGGACTATCTCCCGAAGATGGCTACGGGGCGTGGAAGGAATTAAGTAGAGAAGATTTTAGTGGTCAATTTATTTGTGACAAGATCGTTCTTTTGAAGAAGAGGCAAGGCCATAGATTATGGTGTACGGTTGATATTTTTAAATTAGGATAAGCGATTAAAAAATCATAATGTATAAATAAAAACGGGCGCATGGCCCGTTTATTTATTTTATTTGTGCTTTTGAAACTTCAACCAATTGTTTAAAAATATCTGGTTCGTTTCGTGCAAGATCAGAAAGGATTTTGCGGTCGAGTTCTATTTTGGCTTTTAGAAGGCCATTTATGAATTTATTATATGGAAGGCCATTTAATCTTGTTGCGGCACCGATTTGTATTTGCCATAATCTGCGAGCGTGACCTTTCTTTTTGCGGCGATCATTAAATTGAAATGACCATGCATGGAGTAGGGCTTCTTTGGCGGCACGATATTTGTTTTTGCGTCCCCACATAAAACCCTTCGCATGTTTAAGCAAGTTTTTACGTCGTTTGTTTGCGGTTGTTCCTCGTTTAACTCTTGGCATAGTATTACATGTAAGGCATTAAGTTTTTAACATCTTTTTCATTTTGCTTAGCAAGCGTTTCTTGACTTCTGCTGTTTCTGCGAGTTGTGCCATCCTGCTTAGCATTAAAATGATTTATGCGAGAATGACGATGTTGTTTCTTGCCTTTGGCAGAAATCTTAAAGCGCTTGGATGCTGACTTCGAATTTTTTAATTTAAGTTTAGACATAGTAATTATTATTTATTTTTTATATCAGGTCGTATCAGTACGCCAAATCCTACGGGTGATCTCTTGGGATGCTCTTCTATAATAAATGGTTCCATAACCATTTTTATAAATGATTCAAGTTTAGTTTTTCCCATATCGGCCATGCTCTTTTCTCGTCCTCGTAAGGTTAGTTCTAATCTTACGCGGTTGCCCTTTTGTAGAAATTTATCTGCTTGTCCTGCTCTGATAACCAAATCATGGGTACCCGTTCTAAAGCCTACTCTTATCGTTTTTATTTCTTGCGTCGCTGGCTTGCTAGCTTTACCACTTCTTTCTCGGCGTTCCTTCTGATACATATATTTACCATAATCCATGATTTTGGCAATAGGTGGCTTAGCCGTTGGTCCGACTTCTACTAAATCAAGACCGCGCTCGTTAGCCAGTTTAAGGGCTTCATAAGTTGGCATTTCTCCTAATTGTTTGCCATCGATATCTATGACTTGTATTCGTGGATCGCGTATTTGATTATTCAACCTAACACGCTTATCGATTTTTTTTTGCATTTGTTTTTTTAGAATATTTATTGAGTTAGATTTCACTTTAGCATGATTTGATTATTTTGAAAAGAGTAATCGAATATTTTGTGAGAATTTTAAATAAAAAAGCCGCTAAAGCGGCCGTGACATCCTAATTCTTGGTGGTAAACACCTCCTCAAATTCTTCGTTCAATATTTGAACCTGTTGGTTTAACTCGTTTTCGGTTGCTACCCCTTTTGCAATTATTGCGCAAGATATTGAGAGTATTATTTGTAAAATGAGTCCTAGGCTAGCGGCTAGATAATGTCGGCTATGTATTTGCACATGAAACTTGTTTATGTATTCAATAACCACGTTCCCCGATTGATTGTAGGTGAGTATTTTAAATATGTCTGGTAGCCAGGCAAAAAAAATGCCTAAGACCACAAGCCCTAAAAAATTCAAATATCTTATACCTTCTTGAGCCCACAGCTTATGTCGGTTATCAATGGGTTCTTGCAGAAAGGCATTAGATTTTTTAACTGATAACCAAAAAACAAAAAGAAATATGGTTAGAGTAAATAAAAAATCTAGAGCTAACTTGTACGGAGTCGAGAAATCATTGATGGCGATAGAATAGTCATAGTGGGGGATTGTATCGAGTATGAAGTGTGATGAAAATGAAGCCATGGCGACCCCTATCCACCAGAAGAAATTACGTCGATTAGTATTTTTTAGTCGTAATTTTTCTAAAAGAGTTGTTATTAGAATACTACTTACTGCATGTGGAGTCGCTATCACCCAAACCTTCCAGGATAAAATAATGTCAAGTTGCTAAAGAGCACGATAACTTATAAAAAATATTTTAGCAAGGCATTAATATTTTTAGGTAGGCGTGCCCTTACACTTATTTTGTAGAATAGGAAGATTTTAGATCGCGCTCCTTTTCAAATTTTTCCAGCGCCAATTTAATTAAGCGATCTATGAGTTCGGTGGAGGAGATCCCACTTGCCTCCCATAATTTAGGGTACATGCTAATTGGAGTAAACCCGGGGATAGTATTAATCTCGTTAACTAGAATTTCTCCATTTTTTTTGAGAAAAAAATCAACGCGACCCATTCCTTCGCAATTCAGAACTTTAAAAGTTTTAATTCCAAGAGTCTGCAGCTTTTTTATTGTTTTATTATTTAAATTAGCAGGAATTTTAAGTGTTGCACCGTGCTCGTCTATGTATTTTGCTTCGTAAGAATAAAAATCATGGTGAGGTATAACTTCTCCGGGAATGGAAGCAATGGGGTCATCATTTCCCAAGATCGAACATTCCAGTTCTCTTCCTATAATACATTCTTCCAAAATAACTTTCGTATCATATTTAAATGCCTCATCGATAGCTAATTTGAAGTCTTTTGATTTTTTAACTTTGCTTATTCCGACAGATGAGCCTAGATTGGCCGGTTTTACAAAAAATGGTAAGCCAAGATTTTTGGCAACTTGTTTAAATAGTGGAACGGTATTACTCTTGCATGTCAAAAATTTGGCAATTGGTATACCGGCATCGCGCAGTAAACGTTTCATCACGTCCTTGTCCATTCCAACCGCTGATCCTAAAACGCCTGCTCCGACGAAGGGAACGTTTAAGAGTTTAAGTAGGCCCTGAACGGTTCCGTCTTCTCCAAACGGACCGTGTAATATAGGAAAGGCTACGTCGATATAGTTTTTTGATTTGTTGTTGTTTAAGTCTGTAATTTTGCCAGCGCTTTGAGGCGAGAATGCGATAGCGTTAGTGGACGCGGTATTTAGTTTAATAAGCTTTGGATCGGTGCTGTTAAGTGAATATTCTGGATTATTGTTTAGAAACCACTCTCCTTTTTTACTTACTCCTATAAGAACAGTATCATATTTTTTTTTATCAATAGAGTTAATAATATTTTTAGCGGATTGCAAAGAAACCTCATGCTCTGCTGATTTACCACCGAATATAACCCCAATTTTTAGTTTAGTTTTCATATATGATTGATTAGATAATTTGGTGGACCGTAGCGGGCTTGAACCGCTGACCTTTCGCATGCCATGCGAACGCTCTACCAGCTGAGCTAACGGCCCATTCACGTACTCATCATTTTGCCCAGTGTAAGTAAGTCATAATATACACTAGCTGAAAGATAATTTATCACACAAACACCTTTGTAGTCCAATTTACGAGATGGTTTGCCGATAGTTCTTGGGTCAACTCGTGTTTTATAAAATTGTTTTTTAGGAATTCCGGTTACAAGTTTCCAGAAATTCTCGAGTTTTCTATAGTTCTGGTCGGCGCGACATAAAATTGTGCATCGAAATTTTGATTCATCAATTTCGTAGCATGCTCGCATAAGTTTAAGAAAAAGTTTAATAATTCCAGGATCGGAATTACCTAATTGCATGCTTCCTTGTCTATTCTTCGAACCCTCTCCGAGATGCAATGCAGACAGGACCAGCTTGGCAGCTTTTATATCAGTGCGTAGGATTTTAATGAGATGTGCATTTTTATTTTCGATATCAGAAAAGTATTCCTTTCTTTTTTTACTTTGTAAGATTGCGGCTTGAGCCCGAGCCCTATTTAATTTTTTGTTTATATTTTTCGATAGTTTCTCTTTTTGGTTTGTAGATAATTTAAGGTGAGCCAGCCAATTAGAAAGTGTGCTTTTAGAAACTTTTGGCAGTACAGATATAATTTCAGAGTATGTTTTACCCAGTCTTCTTAATTTGATTGCCTGTTTTTTATAAGTATTCATGTGCGTACATTGTACCATAGAGTTAGTCTATGTTCAATAATCTGGAGCCGATATAATAGTTGAACTGGAGGATATTTGTGGTATAATTAGCAAAGAAGCATTATAGATAAATGCCCTCGTCGTTCAACGGATAGGACATGGGTTTCCTAAACCTAAAATAGAAGTTCGATTCTTCTCGAGGGCACCACAAATGGTGTATAAATCAGAAACTAAAAATCAAGGATTCAAAATCCCGCAAGAAGTTAGGGATGTTTTGAGTAAGCTAGAAAGAGCCGGTCACGAGGCCTATATAGTTGGCGGAAGCGTGCGGCATTTAATAATGGGTGAAGAGCCGAATGATTGGGATATAACTACTAATGCTAAACCAGATCAAGTGCAAGCTATTTTTCCGGATAGTTTTTATGAAAATAAGTTTGGCACAGTAGGCGTTAAGGTGGATACCGAAGACAATGCTCTGAGAGTTGTAGAGATTACAACTTATCGCATCGAGTCGAAATATACAGACAAAAGACATCCGGATGAATTAAAGTTTGCAGAAAAATTAGAAGATGATTTAAAGAGGCGTGATTTTACTATTAATGCTTTGGCGATGGACTTGGACGGTAAAATTATCGATTTATTTGGCGGAAAGGATGATATTAAGAATAAAATAATACGAGCGGTGGGCGATCCTAATGAAAGATTTGGAGAGGATGCTCTTCGTATGATGCGGGCAATTAGGTTTTTGGCGCAATTAGGCTTTAATATAGAAAAAGATACCCTGGAGGCGATTAAAAAAAATCATGAGCTTATGAGAATGGTATCGCAAGAGAGAATTAGAGATGAGTTTATAGGAATCATTAATTCGTCAGATGCCGATAGCGGCCTTGAGATCTTACGCGAGACCGGATTGTTAAAATTTGTTTTACCGGAACTTCTTGAAGGCGTTGGCGTTGGTCAGAATAAGCATCATATTTATAGTGTCTGGGAACACAATGTTCGTGCTCTTAAATATGCCTGTGAAAAGAACTATTCTTTGGAAGTACGATTGGCTTCTTTGTTGCATGATGTTGGTAAGCCTCGCAGTAAGCGTGGCGATGGAGTGGACTCTACTTTTTATGGGCATGATGTTATCGGTGCCAACATGGCTGCGCGCGCCCTTGATCGTTTAAGATTTTCACAAAAACAAGTTGAAAAAATTGTTAAGCTGGTACGATTCCATCTTTTTTATTACAATGTTGGCGAAGTTACGGAGGCATCCGTTAGGCGCCTGGTTGCCAATATTGGCAAGGAGAATGTCGAAGATTTGATTAAGGTTCGTGAAGCCGACCGCATAGGATCAGGAGTTCCCAAAGCCAAGCCTTACAAGTTAAGACACTTGCAATTCATGATAGATAAAGTTGCCCGCGATCCGATTTCGTCAAAAATGCTCAAGATAAATGGAGGCGATATTATGAAAATTTTAAATATAGAACCAGGTCCGCGAGTCGGAATGATAATGAATACTTTAATGAACGAAGTGTTGGAAGACCCAAATAAGAATACCAAGGAGCATCTTGAGGTAAGAATTCAAGAATTAAATAATCTTCCTGAGGCTAAGCTGATAGAGTTTGGTCAGATCGGCAAACAAAAAACTATAGAAGAAGAAGAGAGGGAAGTCGGTAAAATTAAAGATAAACATTATGTAGAATAAATTATGAATTACGAATCGCCTTCTTCTGGGGAGATGGAGACAATTAATAGATACGAAAAAGAAGTAGAAAGAATTGAGAAGACTCTCAAGAAATTTTTAGATGAAAAAGATGCCCGTAAAATTACCGGAGAGATTTATGATTTAGCACTCGATATAGACGAATCCTTTAGTGAATTACTAAGAGATCCATTGGTAATAGAAAAATATAAATATAAAGATGGATTCTTTGAATCAAAAGATGGGAGGAGTTTTTATAAGGCGTTAAATGGTTTAGGATTTTTAAGTGGAGTTGCCTCCGATTCTAATATCAGATTATTTTTTAATAGTAACGTTGATAAAAAAATTGTGCTAGAAAGTATGCTAAAATGGTTTGATGATTTTTTGTGGTTAATAAGGGCGCGAGTAATGAATTGGAAAGATAATGGCAGCATAGGTTTAGTTTCTCCAGAGATCTTAGAGGACATGAAGAACGCTGTAGCTGAACGAGAGGCTAAGAAAGAGGGTAGTCATTTTTCCAGTGATAATAGTGATGAATTTTCTGGTGTTATGCCAGAAGGAGAGATTTCTTTTTTTGATCGATACGAGGAAGAGATGGAGGGGTGGAATAATGATGAAAATGATTAAAGATAAATACGAGAAATATTTTTAAATAAATAATTTTTGCGGGCTGTAGCCCGTTAGAAAAATTAATGTATTACGTATATATATTGCAGAGTAGCAAAAACAATTTATGGTATACCGGCTATACCGGTGATTTAAGAAAAAGAATTTTAGACCATAACAAGGGACTAAACTTTGCAACTAAAAATAAGGGCCCATTTAAATTGATATATTACGAAGCTTCGTTTAATGAGAGGGATGCAAAAGCAAGAGAAAAGTATCTGAAATCAGGAATGGGTAAAAGGTTTTTAAAAAATAGGTTAAAATTCTTTTTTTAAATCTGTAGTGATTTTTCTAACGGGCTGTAGTGTATCGGTAACACGCATCGTTCGGGACGATGAGACGGAGGGTTCAACTCCCTCCAGCCCGACAAGATTAAACTGAGACCACACTTAAAGGTGTGGTCTCAGTTTATATCATTGATGACCGGAGGGAGTTGAAGGGTATTGAGAAAAAGCAAACTGCTTTGCTTTTTCGAAAGCCCGGGCTCTGGAGGAGGAGCGAGCCTCTAACGAAGTCAGGTGCGAGCGACGGTGGAAGAGAACTCCCTGCCTGCGGCAGGCAAGGCCAGAGGATTCTTTCATAAAAAACATCTTGCAGGTGTTTTTTAATTTTTGCCAACTATTTAAAAAAAATATAGAATGGCGATATTATGGGCTCGTAGCTCAGTTGGTAGAGCGCTGCATTCGCATTGCAGAGGTCGGGGATTCGAATTCCCCCGAGTCCACCATTTTAGATTTAATTCAGAAACAAGCGACAAATCCTTAGTTCACTTGATTTGTCGAATCAAATTAAGGTAATTGCCTACTTATTTAAGTTTTAATTATAAACCCCTTATTTTTAAGGATATGTTGGCAAAATAAACGGAACGCCCCCCCCTATGTATACTTGCCCCCCAGTTTCATTAATAGAAGATTATGTTAAACTATAAATAACATGGAATATCCCATTGATAACAATCGAGTAATATCTGAAAACGATAATCGTCAACATCATAACAAAATATCAATTAAGCTGGCGGCTATTATAGTAGTTGCGGTTATGGTTGTAACCATAGGATTTTTTTTCTGGTTTAATTGCAGGTTTCTTGTTCAGTGTAAAACCCCTGCAAATTTAAGCATTGATGGAGCCATAATTAAGAAAAATGAGGTGCTGGCTAAATTAACCGCACAGTTCATAAAATTACACATAGACGGCCTGTTAGTGCGTGGGTCATTTTATTCCGCCAAAAAAGAAGTCGTGCAGAATATACAGCAAGGAAAGTGGCAAGATGCCATTAGTTTCGTGGCAGGCGTCTTTAGTGAAGACGATCTTGGAGCTATTGATCGCATAGCCCTTTTTGATATAACCGGTACGACGATGGTCAATTTACCGGAACAGAGTCATTTAATAGGTCAAAATTTTGCTTACAGAGATTGGTATCAGGGAGTAACGGCAGATTTTAAGCCCTATGTTTCCGAGGTTTATGCAAGAGCCACTAAGCCGCCGGCCAATGTGATCGGGATGGCCTTTCCGGTAAAAAATAATAATAATGTTCCCGTCGCCATATTATTGTTTACGATTAAGACCGATAGCTTTCTGGGGTGGCTTGAGGAAATTAAGATCGGAGAAAGCGGGAGGACTTTCATTGTGGATAAAAGGGGCCACGTTATCGCTCATCCTGATATTGCGCCGCAAGGTGAACTGGTTGATTTTTCTTCCAGAAGTGACGTACAAAAGGTTCTTTCCGGACAATCCGGCACAGAAATAACTTTGAATTTAAACAAAGAACAAGTCCTCTCATCGTATGAGCCCATATCGGAATTTCATTGGGGCATTATTACTAAAATAAAACTTGATGAATTGGTAAAGTCCGGTTTTTCTAAATAACTTGGTAGGCTCACTAATACTGGACAATAATTAGTAGTGATTAGAAGGCACGAAAACATTATAAAAGATTTATAATCCTTATAAGAAATACTGGAGAATCTGTCGGATGTATATCAAAATTTTTCCCGATAACTCGGGTTTTTCTTTTTAACATTTGAAAAATAGCAAATAGCCTCGGTTCTATTTTTTCAAAAAGTATTTAGAAATAAATATTCCAAAGAACAATCAGGATTTTTTTATTGCAATACATAATTCCTATGCTCTTTGAGATGATTTTGATTGTGTTGATAAGTTGTTTGCGAAGTATTAGGGTCGTTGTTAGAATGTAGACAAGCCCGACAAATCATTATAGGCAAGGATATGTTGTCATGTCGACCAATTGCCAATTAGCGTAGCCATAGCAAGTACTTACTGTGATTCAATATTGAACGAAGAATCACAGAATCAAATCAATAATTTCCGTTCTGACAAAAAGGCCAATGGCATTGGCCAAGACTTTTTTGTTAGAGATGGAAAAACTTACCATAGTGCCGCACTTATTACGGCCAAATCCGAATTTGGTTATGCAAGCGATCACATTACAAGATTAGCCAGACAAGGCAAGGTGATGGCCGTTAATGAAATAGGCAAATGGTTTATATGCGAAGAATCGCTTAGAGAGTATTACAAAAAAGCGAAAGAAAATAAAAAGAACGGCGGTCTAAAGGCCGTGGGTAAGTTTAATGCAGTTCTTTCTGATCGTCTCCAGGAAAAGACCTCTGGCTCTGGCTGGAGTTCTTTTTCCGGAGACGATAAAGTTGTTCTTTCTAGTAAACCGGTTGATTCCGGTGTTTCAACTGTTCTTTCAAGTTTACCGGTCATTGACGGTCAGTCCGCCGATGCTGGTATTAGATTTCCAGAAACAAAACCCAGTGAGTTTTTGTCTTCTGGCTACGCTCATCGAGCCGTCAATCGGGCCATTGTTTTGACGGCTCTTTTATTTTTTTCAGTTGCGGTATTTACATTTTTTAATATCAAAAATAACAATGGTGGCCTTATTAAAAACTTAGTCAAAAATAATGTGAATCAGGCGAGTTCTCAGCTTACTGCCGGCTTGGCTGTGCTTATCGCTCAATTGAATGGTTCTACCGAAATAAACCCCTTGCTTTCCGATTATGATGCGAACATTCAAAAAGTACAGACATTTTTAAACCAAGAAGAACAAAAATATCAGGAGTTGGTTAACAGATATTCGCAGCCGACATTTGTTCAAGAAAGGACTGGCGGCGGCGTCGCAGAATCCGGCGGGATAATAAGTCGAGTGCTGTCATTCCAGTTTTCAAGCAGTGAGGCCTCGACGCTCAAAGACTTGGCGCGACGCATTACTGCTGGCGGAGTATTAGTTGCCCAGTCCATTGATTCTTCGAATCTGCGTGGTCTGATAGACGATTTGAATTCAAGATTGTTCCAGCTTACTGATCGGGTAGACCAAATACCCCCACCCCTTCAGTATTTTGGTGGCGGCGGAGGTACTACGGTTATCACCGTTGGTGGCGGTGACTCAAGTCTTGTCGGCTCCAGTCTAACCATAGGCAGTACCTCTATTGTTAGCGGTGGCATAACGACGCCGTCTCTGACCGTAAGTGGTACTACCAAGCTTAACGGCATAACCTATGGTTGGCCTTCTGCTGACGGCTCCTCGGGTCAGCTTTTGAGAACTGACGGTTCTGGTACTTTGTCTTGGATAACTCAAGCGGCTGGCGTTACATCTAATAGTATTGATTTCGACGAAATAGTTGCCAGCGCTTCCCTTGATACTAACTGGGACATTGCTTTGAATGGTAAAAATATAGATATCGGTGATGGAAAGTTTTTCATAAACAGTTCTGGAAATATAGGATTAGGTACCAGCAACCTAACCACTGCTTTTGAGTTGGTCGGTGGAGCTTCCATTTCAGGCACCGCATCAATCTCAGGCGACATGGTCTTCTATGGAGAGATACGTCCCGACGGAGCTATCTGTTCCAACGGTCAAATTTTAAAGAAGACCGGATCAAATGATTGGGATTGTGCCAGTGATTCCACGGGTAGCGGGGGTGCCACTATTGAGGTTACTGAAATTGGAGACTCATTTAATTCCAGCCAGATTTCTTCAGTTTCTTTTGCTAGTAACCATTTTATTATTTCCGGATCTGATCCAGAAGCTATAATTCGTCTTGATTGGACCAACGGCCCCGCTTCCCGAGCCTTTGATGAAACGATTACCGGCAAATGGAACT
>JBBUDS010000047.1:0-3590 GCA_038057175.1 Patescibacteria group bacterium | reverse complement strand
ATATAATCGCTAAAATCAAAAACAACCACATCAGCCAAAGCGTGAGGCTTATTATGAGCCCTATCAAGAAAAGGGTTATAAAAATTATGATTAAAAATTCTATAATTCCCATAATGGGGTAGCTAGAGAGAGTCGAGACCAACTCGTTGTCCTTCACGCCATTTGCATTCAGGACATCACTCCGGCGTTCAAATCCCTACGCAAGCCAAATCGTTGGCTTGCTCTGTCCACTTGGGGTGGCCAGAGGGATTCGAACCCTCGGTCCCTGCTGCCACAGAGCAGTGCTTTACCGCTAAGCTATGGCCACCATGCTTATAATTATAGCATTTTCTAATTTACTTTCAAGTAATAATACGTTATAATCTTTAAATTATATTCACATCCGCCCGTAGTTTAATGGATAAAACGAGGGACTTCTAATCCCTAGATCGAGGTTCGATTCCTCGCAGGCGGACATCTAGTCAAAACACCCAGATCATATTACTGGATGCTTTGACTAGATGATGTCCTATGGACATATCGAACCGCTCCTGCTTTGCAGTAAAAGTTCTGCTCAATTTTATTACGACTTGCGGCGTCGAAACACAGCGCAAGTCTAAAATTGAGAATCAAAATGAAGCAGTTCATTTTGATTGCCTCGCAGGCGGACAAATTAAAAAAATAGCTAAAAATACAAAACGGGCCGTAGTGTAACGGTAGCACGAGACGTTTGGGACGTTTTAGTCCGAGTTCGAATCTCGGCGGCCCGACTGAACGAAGTGAAGGAGGGACGATTGCGGTTGAGGCACGAAGGTGCCGAAATACTGAGCAGAGCACTACGAATGTGCCCGACAACCAAAAACAAAGACCTTAGCCCTAAAAGCTGAGGTTTTTGCTTTTGGATCTCTAGCGAGCTGATTCGAACTAAGCCCGCCTTTGGCGGGCACGTTCTTACGAATTTTTATACGCCTTCGACGGAGCTCAGGCTAAAATTCGGAGTTGAAATGAAGGAGGGACGATTTGCGGTTGAGGCACCCTTCGATTTTAATCTCAGGATAAACTCCGGTGCCGAAATACTGAGCTGAACACGGCGAATGTGTTGAGGCACGAAGGTGCCAAAATACTGACGACCGAATGAGAATGAGGAAGTACTGAGAATAGAAATTCGAATGTAGCAGGGCATTGCGAACGTGCCAGACAATTATAATTAGACAAAACAGCTTAACTTTTGATATATTGTACCTACTATTATTTTGAAGATAGGAGTTGTTTAACATGCTAACGCACGAACTAAAAGTAGAAAGGTTCTATTCTAGCGGGGTAAACGCTTTTCATGATTACCACGGAGGCTATCTTAGTTACGGGTATTGGAAAAAAAACGGCATAAATTATGTTGAAGCCGCTGAGGACTTACTAGACCTTTTGTGCTCAAAATTAAACCTCGACAACGATAGCTACCTGCTTGATATCGGCTGTGGGATGGGCGCTCAAAATGTTTACATTTTTAATAAATATAAACCCAAAAAAATTAATGCTATTGATGCCACCAGAATACACGTTGATTTTTCTAGAACCAGAGCATCTAAAGCCGGCCTCGATAAAGATGACGTATCTTTTTATCATGGAAGTGCCCTTTCCATGCCTTTTCCTGATAATCATTTTACTCATGCCCTATCCGTGGAGGCTCCAGAACATTTTGACACCAGAGAAAAGTTTTTTTACGAGCTATTTAGGGTTCTTAAAAAAGGAGGGGTAGTAGCAATTTCTGATTACAGCTTAAATAGAAAACCTAAGAATCTTATTGAAAAAATGCTTGTCAGATTGGTTGCATGGCTATGGCAAGTACCAAAGGCGAATCTTTATGGAAATATAGAGTATAAAGAAAAAATGGAAAAGGCTGGTTTTACAAATGTAACTATAGAAAATATTGGCAGAGATGTCATACCCGGATATTATTTTGAACATCAACAACCAAAATCAAGAAAGGAAATAAGAAAAATCAGAGGTTTTTGGGCTGGAATTGTAGGTGGATATATTATTGACAGGTTAATTTATCAGGTTTTTCTTTCCGGTCTTTGTGAATACATAATTGTCCGTGCTGAAAAGCCATAATCGAAGCGTTGCAAGCTGTTAGTAATATTGCTAGTATGAATTTAGTATATTCGGTATTTTTGAGGGTAATATGACGGTACGTGAAATCTTTGAAAGCGCTTGTCGCAACGGAAAACATCCATTTGTAGTAATTGATCGCAGTGGGCCGGATATGGTCGAAAAGGTTGTACGATGGTGTGACATCTGTGGAGCAATCGCCATAGATGTTGATTACGACGGTCGAACCCAACCTGGTTGGATTATGCCCGTGCGCAGACCTAAAATATTAGAACGAACATAATAATTATGGCGGCGAGATAATCTCAAACCGCTTTTTGATTATTCTGATATTCCATGGAAGACATCTGGCAAAAACTAAAAAAGGATTTAAGTCCAAAACCAATAATGATCTTAGCGCCGATGGCAAACGTAACCGACTCCCCTTTTAGGCGGATTATTATGCGTTGTAGCCGGCCAAATTTATTTTTTAATGAGTTTATATCTTGCGACGGACTATGTTCATCTGGTCGTGACAAATTATTGCGAGAACTGCGTTTTACTAAGGACGAACATCCGATAATCGCTCAATTTTTTGGTTCAAAACCAGAAAATTTTTATCAATGCGCACAATTAGCTCAGGAACTTGGTTTTGACGGTATAGATATAAATATGGGCTGTCCGGATAGAAATATAGAAAAACAAGGAGCGGGTGCCGCACTTATTAAGAATCCCGAGCTGGCTCAACGGATAATAAGTGAAACCAAGAGAGGGGCCGGCAATTTGCCGGTATCAGTTAAGACACGGCTGGGTTACAACAAGGTTGAGATCAAAGAATGGATTCCCGTGTTATTGGATAGCGGCCTAGATGCCCTGACGATCCATGGCCGGACACGCAAAGAAATGTCTTTTGGACCAGCGCATTGGGATGTTATCGGGGAAGTGGCGCAGATGGTCAGTTCCGGCAAAACTCTTGTTATCGGTAACGGCGATGTTACAGATTTAAATGATGCTTATGCTAAAGCCAAAACGTATAGCCTTGATGGCATAATGGTTGGCCGTGGAATTTTTAAAAATCTGTGGTTTTTTGATCGTGATTTTCGAGAGCATACGCCAAAAGAAAAAATCGAAATTATGATGGAGCATGTTAGATTATTTACTGAATTTTGGGGAGAAAGTAAGCACTTCGATGTTATGAAAAAGTTTTTCAAGGTATATGTGAATGGTTGGGATGGAGCTAACGAGTTGCGAACTAGATTAATGTCTGCAAAAAATCAAAGCGATATTGAGGATATTGTGAGATCTGATAGCTTAGCGAAATAGTTTAATTTTGTCTTGATTTTTGTTAGAGTAAGCTAAGTTGTAACGTTGTAGATTTTGGGGGAAATTCTCGCCTTTGCGAGTCTTTGCGGGCCTGCCCGCCGAAGCTCGCTACGGCGAGCGAAGGCGGGATTCGTATATCGGTAATACATGAGTTTTCCAAACTCAAGAGACGGGTTCGACTCCCGTATCCCGCTCCAAGA
>JBBUDS010000046.1:0-25484 GCA_038057175.1 Patescibacteria group bacterium | reverse complement strand
TAAAAGTAAAGGGAGATATAATCGCGGAGGGAATTAAGAAGACATATTACTCTGTTGCAGATTTATTCCCGAACTATGATTTAGGCGTTCTTGCTTCGAATTGGCTCTCGCGTGATATTTCAATTTCACAAACAGCAGATTCGCAAACGAGATCACTTTTCAGCGGTAGTGGGGCACAGGCGGCGGACCAGTCGCGGGTAGGGCTGGAAGATAATGGCAATTATCTAGCAACTTACGGTGTTGATTCGACTCGTGGAGAAATACAACTAAGCGGTACTTCGGATTTGGTTTTCGGCGAGGCTAAGGTTTATTTCGACTACTCATTCACGGAGTTGATCGCGTCGAGTTCGCCGATTAAGGTGCTGATTACGCCGACGACGAGGATCAACGGCCAGCTTTATGTTGACCAAAAAACGCCGTATGGATTTGTGGTCAAGGAGTTGAATGCGGCAAGTAACGGCAAGTTTGACTGGCTGGTGATTGCGAGAAGGAAAGGTTATGAAGGCACCGATGGCGCAATTCCCAATTCCCAATTCCCAATTCCCAATGAGACAGCGGTGCCACCGAGTCCGTCTCCATCCAGCGAGCCTGTAATTACTGAATCGCCCACACCCGAACCGAGCGCCTCGCCTTTGCCAGAGGCTACGGCGGGCGAGGCAAGTCCAACACCTACTCCCTCGACAGATTCGACAAGCTCACTGCAGGCAGGCTCGGGACCTACGCCTACGGCTTCGGCAACCCCCGAACCGACCCCAAGTCCGACTTTAGAACCAAGCGTGAGTCCGATACCGGAACCGACCTTGTCATCTACGCCTGAACCGACTCCAGAGTCGAGTCCGAGCGAAAGCCCGACGCCGTCGCCAACCCCCGAATTAAGTCCTGAACCTGCGCCATAAATAAAAATTAAAAAAATAAACAAAAATTTAAAAATGCCAAAATTTAAGAAAATTATTATTGGAGGGATAGCGCTATTACTGCTCACGGCAGGGTGGTTTGGGTTTGGAAGAAACGGAGAATTTTTGCCGAATGCTAGAACCCCAGGAGGTTAATTTTTAAATTCGTGCTGAATAATAATTAAAAAGTTTACTTAAAAATTTTTATTTGATCAATATTTTTAAGTATTAATCAAATTTATTTTAAGTAATGAAATTAAGATGGGAATACTTAAAAAAATAAAAAATATAAAAATAAAAATACTGCTAACCATATTAGGGATCTTTTTAGCGCCTGCGGTTGCCTTTGCTGTCGTGCGAACCCTTAACGGTCAAGCGGGCCAAATACAATTATTTGCTAATGATTCCAACCTAACCATAGCTTCAGTTAATGATGTACATTCACTAGTTTGGAACGGTGTTTTACCTGTATCACGAGGCGGAACTGGGCAGAGTGCATTTAATAATGATTCAATTATATTCTTTTCTAGCGCTAGCGGATCTTTTTCATCAGCGCCGTTCATTATTGATGAAAGTAGCCCCAACAATCCTGCGGTAAGAGCTTTAAATGGAGAAGCTAACGAGGCTGGTCATGGTTTTGGAATTACAGCAGGTCTTGGAAATGGAATTGGACGTGGCGGACCACTTGAGCTGACTGCTGGAGATGGCGGAGTGAACGGTAATGGCGGACCGCTTGGTTTGGGTGCTGGTACTGGACAAGGATTGGGTCAGATAGGCGGGGATGTAATAATTGAAGGTGGCCCAGGTGTGAATGGCGCCACAGCAGGCCATGTCCAAATACGAGATCCGCAATCCGGGTCATACGCTCAATTTATCACTTCTAGCCTTTCTGATAATAGAGATTTTACTTTTCCTGATTCCTCTGGCACCTTTGGACTGCTTGAAACAAATCAAATATTTTCTGGTCTCAATAAATTTGAAGCTACTAACAACTCAACAATTTATGTAGGGTCGGCATTAAAAACAGGTTGTATCGTTTTGGGAGATAGTGATGGAGACGGAGTAACTTATATTACGGCAAACAATGGGGTATTAAGTGCAACAGCGGCCAAACCCAGTATTTGTCAGTAACTAATAAACCAAAAATGTTTCGTTCTATAACCATCAAGATGAAGAATAAAAATTTCAAAAAATCTTTAGTAATTATGATTTCAACTCTTGGCGCTTTGGGTTTTTTGATTTTCTCAACACCAGATCGTGACAGCACCAGCATGTTTTCTAACGCGAGAATTATTATTGACAAAAATGTTTTTATGGCAGATGAGGCCATAGAAGTAAAAATTGATTTAGGTCAAGAACCAAATGGGGCATCGTTGCTAAGGCGTTTAAATGTTGTGGATGACGTCGAAGCGGCGGAAGATCTAAAAATCGTCAACTCTCTTTATCGCGGAGATGCGGAGGTAGTAGCTGAGATAGAGACGAAGCCAGTGGATAAGCAGAGCTATTTAGTGACGATTAAACCGCCTTCCAGGAACTTCAAGGCCGGTAAATACACGATTAAGTCGGCGATTATTACCGACGGCGGAACGCGCGAGCTATCACAGGACTTCAATTGGGGCGTGCTGGCGATTAATGTGAATAAGGCAACCTACCGGCCTAATGAAACGGCGAAAATATTTTTTGGTGTGCTCGATGAGGCGGGATCAAACATTTGCGATGCCAAACTAGTTCTTAAAATTAAAAAGCCGGACCAGTCGAAATTAGTGCTTTCAACTGAAGGCGGGCAAATAAAAAACGGGAAAGAGTGTCTTGGTAATAATATTACTTCATTGCCGGATTATTTTACCGAGTATCAGGTGGGCGGAGCTGGAGTGTACAATATGGAACTTGCCGCGGAGACGCGGAATGGCGTTTATGAGATCAAAGATTATTTTACCGTCGAAGAGAAACAGCGCTTTGAAGTGGAGCGTGTCGGGCCGACAAGAATTAATCCGGTGGCGGCGTATGATTACGAGATTATAGTTAAGGCAAATGAGGAGTTTGAGGGCATGATAGCGGAGCGAGTACCTTCGAGTTATCAATTGGAAGGCGTGTCGGGTGGTTGGCATGTGTCTGATCCCAACGGGGCGTTGACGAGAGAGATTATCTGGGAGGTGAAAATGAAAAAAGGAGAGTCTAGGAGTTTAAAATATAAATTTGACGCGCCGGATGTGTCGCCAGAGTTTTATCTGTTGGGGCCGTTGCGTGTTGGCGATAATTTTCAAGAAAAAAGATACTGGCAAATTGCGGCGGATCCGACCAAACTGATACTGCTTTGGGACAACGGGGCATCCATTCCGACCGGCTGGACGTGCGAATCCGGCTGCGCCGGCGGCACGACTACATTCGCGGACAGGATTATCAGAGCTTCCGGATCGTACAATGTGACAGGCGGTACCAATAGTCATACTACGACGGTAAATACTACGACGGTAAATGCGACGACCAGCGAACGCGGCACCTCGACCCAAAACACCAGTCCCGCCACTGCCCATACTCATACGGCCAGTAATCCGACAATCGGCGCGGGAAGCAATTTGCCGTCTTCCCGAACATTGCGTGTCATAAGCAATAATTCCGGCATCCCCTCCGGTTCTACTGCCTTGCCATCCGGGGCGATAGGATTTTTCAGCGCCACCGTGCCGTCCGGCTGGACGCGGTATTCAGCGCAGGATGACTTTTACATTTTAGCTAGTGATTCCGTCGGCGTAGCCAGCGGTTCAAATACGCACCAGCATACGATTACTTGGCAAGCAACTGACGCGGCTGGCGGCGGCACGGTCCAAACTGGTAACACCGGCAACCGTGCTTCTACTACTACCCATACCCATACTGCGCCATCGGCTACCAACAGTACTGCGCTTAATCAGGAACCAGTAAATGCCAGAGTAATAATGGGCAAAATCAATGCCGATGGACCGATACCAAAAGGCATGATTGGGATGTTTGACGGTGCGCCTTCAGCTGATTGGACGACATTATCCGGTTCTGGCGGCGAGTTAGCCAATGATTTTATAAGAGCCAGTGTTTCTTATGATGCGACAACCGCGCGTGGTGGCGCAACGCACAGTCATGGCAACGAAACCTCCGGCGCCAGTGGCGGGCCGAGCGCTACACAGAACGGTACTTCTAATGGCACTGGTGCGGCATCAGAAACCCATACTCATACCGAAACGGCCAGTTTTGTCGTTGGTGATAGTAATATTCCCAAATACATCACCGTTATCATGGCTCAAAAAACCCTCAAGGTATCCGGTAACGCTTACGCCGATGAAGCAACCACGGCTTGGGTGCCATGCGACGGAACGACGGCAAATATTAGCTTGGTAGTAAATGGCGGCGCGGCCAGTACTACTAATTGCGCCGATCTTGACGGCGCCTATGCCTTCAATGATGTAACCGTTGCCGCGGGCAATCCGGTGTCGGTTTTCTTCAACGCTACTGACAGCGGAGTGGCGGTGACCATTGCTTCAAACAGTGTCAATGACATCACGCTCAACCCTCGTAAGAACCGCGTCTGGGTGAAAACGGAAAAAACAACTGATACAATAACCAACTCAAATCTTGATCACTGCGATTCGGTAAGTCCGGCCGACTGCGCCAATGTACCGTATTTCGTAACGAGCGGGGTGTTAACGGTTGAAGACGGCGTTGAAATCCACATCGAATCAGGCAAAACATTCGCGCCGGGTGGTAATGTCAGCGTACCTAATCTGCATGTTGTCGGGACTTATACCGGCGTGACGGGTGGCACCGAAACATTGACTCTGCGTGGGTCCGGTACCGGTGCTTGTAGTACTGATCCAGGCACGATCAGGCCCCTTTGTATTGATGGCGGGACATTTACGGCAAGCGAAACGACGGTGTTCACTGGTACTGCCACCTCCAATATAGAGGCGACTACTTTTGAAGATCTGGTGGCAAGCCGTTCCGGGACGACGTTTCAAACCATGACCGGGACGGCTACTTTAAACGATCAGCTTACTGTTAAGTCGGGGACAATCCTGACGCTGGCGGCAAATAATAGCACAATGACCGTAGCCAATACGGCCAGTGTGTCAGGAACTTTTACCTCTGGAACTGGTACTAAAACTTTCAGCGGAGATTTTATTCTTGAAAACGGCGGGACTTATACCGGCGCGACAAGCGCGGCAACAACTAAATTCCGGGGCGCGAACGCGAATATCAAAGCGTCAACAACCTGGACCAAAAATTCCGAAGCGGTAACCTTTGATCGCGGCGGGGGACTGACCACGACTTGGACGGACAGCAACTCAACCAAACAAGATATGGGCGCGGTAACGATCTCGGCTAATGGCGGCAATACGACGGTTAATCTTAGTTCGTCAGTGAAGGCGACAACAGTGGCGATCAATGCGTCGCAGACGCTATCGGCTAACGGCTCTAATACTTTGACTTTGCTTGGCAATGGGACTTCGCTCAATGTCAACGGCACATTTACACCATCGACGGGTACAGTGGAATATGTGCCGGATGCGGCAACGGGAGTAACTCTTGCCAGTATTTCTTATAATAACTTGACGCTAAACAAGACTTCGAATACGTTCAGTGCCGACGGTAATATGACGATTTCAGGTTCCAGCACGCCATTTGTCATTACAGCCGGGACTTTTGATCCAGCGACGTTTGTTTTTACATATAATTCAACTTCTGCGACGAATATAACGGCAGCCACTTATTATAATTTGACTCTGGCGCCATCAGGTGCTGGTGGTCCTACATATACTCTGGGTACCGATACGGGTCAGACCATAACCGTCAGTAATGATCTTACAATTGGCGGTGCGAATGCTGTGACCGTGACGGCCAATACTAATGATCCGACTCTTGATGTAGATCGAGACTTTAGTATTGATACGGGCGATACCTTTACGGCATCAAACACGGGAATATTTAGGACTGCCCGCAATTGGACGAATAGCGGAACGTTTAACAATTCGAGTGGCACAGTTACACTAGATACAACAACAACCGCTACTATTACCGGAGCGACGACGTTCCAAAATTTTAATGTCACAACTGCTGGTAAAACTTTGCAATTTCAAGCTGGCGTGGCTCAAAGATTTGACGGGACATTTACAGTTACCGGCGAATCGGGCAATAGAATACATATACATTCAGACTCAGGCGGTACCCAGTGGAAAATCAATTTACAAGGGACAGATGCCGTTACTTACGCTCATATTGAAGATTCTGGTTGTGAGGCTGGCACTACTACGGTTGAGCTTGATAATACTTCGGTTAACGGTGGCGGTAACGACACGAGTTGCTGGGTCTTTCCGCCTAATGCAACAAGCGGTAGACTGAAGGGTAATTTAAAATTGAGAGGCGGTGTTAAACTGTAAAATGAATACTCCTCGCGGCAAGCCGCGAGGTATCAAAGGAAACTTCGTTTCTCTTGATAACGCCGCAAGCGGCGTAGTATCCCCACTTTTAACTTCGTTCGGATAAAATGGAAATAAATTTCCATTTTGCTCCTCGCTAGTTAAAATGAAATTAAATAAATTAACAAGATAATGTGTCAAGATTGAAGATAAAAAATTAATTGTTAACATAATATGTCAAGCCTTTGTAAAATTAAGTTAGTGGTTCTTGAGAATTAATGAAACGCCGGAACGCCGTTTCATTAATCAAAAAACCGCAGTAATATATATGCTCGAGGAGTGTGTGCTAAACGAATAAATATAGTTAAAACACTAAAGTATTAGTAAGTAAAGTTGACACTTATAAATTATTTTTTAAAATTCTAATTCAGGTCTTGAATTATTTATGCGATGGGCCGGGAATGAGTAATTGCAAGGTTATCTTATTGGCAAATCGTGTGATAGTTAGACTCTAGTTATTATGGAACTAAATATGTACGACAATCATGCCGAAGAGACGCGTGGGCTTGATTCAGAATTATCATCGAATGATAGCGTATGGCGTCAAGAAGATGGTGCTGTTCAGGATGAAGGAACTGCACCCTCGTGGAATGGCGGGGCATTTGAGAACATAGCTAGGTGGGCTGTTTATATTTCAATATTTTTTGTGCCGCTTTGGTTTTTGCCATTTACGATTGATTCACGTGAATTTAATAAGCAGATGCTCTTGGTGCTAACCGCCAGTGTCGGGCTGGTAGCTTATCTGGTAAATGTTATAAAAAGCGGACTAGTAAAATATAGATCAAGTTCGTTTTATCTTCCGATTGTCGGTTTGGTTATTGCTAATTTAGCATCCGTTATTTTTTCAGTTAATCGAACTAGCAGCTTGTTCGGAGTGGGAGAGGCTAGGGCGGACTCCTTAGTTACTTGGATTTCTTTGAGCGTCATTTTCTTTTTGGCGATTAATACCATTGAAGATAGAGGTAAGATAATGAGAAAAATTGTAGTCGCGTCTTTGGTTTTAACTTTCCTGTTCGGAGTATTACAAATTTTGGGCATTCATTTATTTTGGGGCACCAGTTTTGCAAACAGAGCATTTAATAGTGTCGGCTCTCTTAATATGTTGGGATTTTTAGCTGCCATCTCTTTAGCTTTATTCACCTCACAAGGAACACGCGATGGCGGGTATTTAAAATTTTTACCATACGTAGGATTAGCCCTTGCTCTTTTTCTGATTGCGCTTATTAACTGGTGGCCAATTTGGACGGTTGCCTTTACGTCTCTTATCGCTTCTGTAGCTCTTGCTTCAGCTAGTGATGCTAGTCTTGTTAAGTTAGGTAAGATGAGGCTTTTCGTGTTGCCGATGACTTTAATTGTTGTGGGAATGTTTCTAATGCTGGTAAATTTCAACTTAACTTATATAAAATCAAAACTACCCATAGAAATCGCACCTTCTCATAAAGCTTCTTGGACTATAGCTTTTAATTCTTTAAAATCACGACCAATGGGATTTGGGGCTGAAAATTTTATGGTTGCGTATGATAAGTTTAAGCCTACGTCGGTTGTTAACAGTATTTTTTATCAAGTTAAGTTTGGCGACTCCACTTCGGAAGCGGCGAATATGGTTGTGGAGGGTGGCGTCTTAACCATACTTGGGGTTTTAGCGCTGTTGTGGTTTTATGGGAGAGAATTACTCGGTAATATAAAGAACGGTTTTTATGGTAACAAGGAGGCTTCGGCAATTTGGGCTTCAAGTTTTGCGGTATTAGTAGCTTATTTCCTTTATCCTTTTAACGTTACTCTATTGTTTTCCCTCTTTATATTTATTGCGTTAGGCGTTTTGTCTACTAGCCAGCAGGAAGATAAAATTATAAATTTGGAAAGTGATGCAAAGTATTCTTTTGCCGGATCGTTAGGATTTATTGTTGGGCTAGTAGTAGTTATGGTTGCCGTTTATTTTTCAATTAATAACTATGTTGCCAATATTTATTTAGCCAAAGCATCCGGAACGAGCGATCGTGTTAAAATGATTGATTATTATGCTACCAGTGCTAATACTAATCCTAAAGATGCCAGAACGTATCGATTATTATCGCAAGCTATCGTGGCACAATTAGCAGATGAATTAAAAAAAGGTCCGAATAAAGATGAAACTCAAGATAGCTACAACAGTAGAGTTCAAAATCAAATCGCCTCCGCAGTGAATGTTGCGCTTAGGGCTACTGTTGTGGGTCCGGCTGATTCGCAGAACTGGGCTAATCGCGGGTTTATTTATGAGAACTTGATGAATCTTGTTGGTGGAGCTGATCAGGCGGCTATTAATACTTATAATGAATCTTTATCTCGCAATCCTGCCGATCCAAATACTTATTTAAGAATAGGCAATGTCCATCTTGCCGTAGCAGACAATGCCCAAAAAGCGTTGAGTCGTGGTCAGGCGGGTGCCAATGCGGCGTCGTTGCGCACTCAGATAGATGAGCAGTTAAACAAAGCCGCAGAAAATTACAATAAAGCAATAACATTACATAATAATTTTGGTCAGGCACTTTATAATTTGGCCGTTGTTTACGATCGTCAAAATAAATTGACCGAGGCTATAAAACAATTCGAGAAATTAAGAGCTGCAAATCCGCGAGATCCAAGTTTCGCTTTTCAGATCGGGTTACTATATTACAGGGATAATCGGAAAGACAATGCCTTAGAAGCGTGGCGGCAAGCGGTGTTATTATTCCCGAACTATTCTAACGCCAGATGGTATTTATCCTTGGTTTACGAAGAGAGGGGAGACTTAGCGGCTGCGCTTAACCAAGTTGAAGAAATAGAAAAGTTTAATTCTGAAAATGAATTAGTTAAGCAAAGATTAGTCCAGTTGCGCTCCGGTCAAAGGACGATTCCCCCGGGTAACGTATTGGATAAACAGCCATTAAACCAATAGTAAAATAATCTGTGTTTAAGTTGCGAAAGTTTAAAGTATGGCAAGACCTGAAAGTAAAACATTGAATGTTGGGTAAAATAAAGATAGAAAAAACAGGCAAGTTTGTTGCAGTGATTGTTTTAGCCGTCCTCATTTTGGGGGCGGCTTTGGTTTTAGTGCCAAAGAAAATACCAAAAGTTGGCAACACCGAATTTGTTATTGCTCGCGGGCAGTCTTTGGGGGCGACTGCCCGCGAGCTTGCAAAAAAAAATGCCATTATAAATAAACATATTTTTATTTTGTATGCCATTTTAACTGGACACGAAAAAGATTTTAAAGCGGGGCGATATATTCTGCCGGAGAAGGCCAGTAGTAGAGATTTGGCGAGGATGTTTTCGCAGGGCTTATTAGAATCCGAGGATGTTGTGTTAACTGTTCCTGAGGGTGTAAACTTAGCAGATATTGATAAACTTTTTGCAAACAAGAACTTAATTAATGCCGGTGATTTGATTAAGGCTTCATTTATTTCTGGGAATTTTTTATATGAAGGAGAGTTATTTCCCGATACTTATCGGTTTAAGCCCGCGACTAAAGGAATCAAGCTATCGGCGGATGAGATTATTAAGAAAATGAGAGAAAATTTTAAAATTAAAACAAGCAACATCTTTGCCGGTCGGTTTACCGGAGAGGGTGGAGCAGATCGAGGTTATCGGGGCATCATTATTGCCTCGATACTCGAGAAAGAAGTTCAGACCGAAGAGGATATGAAGTTGGTGGCTGGAATTATCGAGAAGCGGCTCGAGCTTGGGATGCCTCTTCAAATTGATGCCACCGTTGCTTACGGAGTCTGCCTGCGCGAATTTTTACAAGGAAAATACTGTGATGTGTCGCAGGCCAATATTGTTGATAACATTTCTATTGATTCGGTTTATAATACCTATAGTAGAGTTGGATTACCAATTGGTCCTATTTCTAATCCCGGCTTAAAGGCAATGCGCGCCGCTTTGAATCCTCAATCGAGCGAGTATTTGTTTTATCTTTCCGCCAGAGATGGGACAACCATCTTTTCTAAAACTGGTATTGAGCACGAGCGTGCTCGACAAAAATATCTAAAATAAAATATGTTAAATTTTCTAATTAATTCTGCTCAGGCAGCGGCTACGCTGCCAACATTTAATCAGGGTAATTTGCCTGAATTTGTAGGTTCTGTTTACAGTTTTGCCCTCACTATTGTAGGTATTGCTGTTTTTTTCCGTATATTACAAGCCGGATTTTTGTGGTTTACTGCGGCTGGTAATGCCAGCAAGGCAAGCGATGCAATGGCAAAGATAAAGGGAGCAGTTATTGGTGCGATTATTCTTTTTGCCGCGTGGCTCATTCTTTTTATTATTAATCCAGATTTAGTTAAGAGTACCTTTAGTTTTAATTTACCACCGGGTAATCGACAGAATTTTGTTGCACCGGTTACGACAACTAGTCGAACTGGTGGTTCTGCTACTTTGGCTGGTTTAGTTAATCGCACGGGAGCAACTTCGTCAGCAAATCCTTCGACCCGTTCGACGAGCTCAGGGCAGGCAGGTTCGGAGTTGGTGAATTCAGCACATGCTGAAGAGGGCTTTTATTTTTTCACAGTAAGAGTTACCGACGCTAATGGTGATTATTATGATCAGGATTATTCAATGGAAGTTTTAGATAGATATGCTTTGAATTCTAGACAAATTAAAAAAACAGTTCTTTCTGGTCGTGCCGTTCATAATCCTAAAATAGCTAGGGCAGTTGATGAAGCAGTAACAGTATTTATTAGTACCCAGACAGTTCCGGATGCTGTAATAAATGAGCCTTATTTTACAGAAATTAAAGCGGCGGGTGGAGTTTTGCCGTATACATATTCTCTTGTTGATGGCAGCTCTTCTTTTTGGCCAATTAATAAGGCTAAGGCAGCCAATGGTTTACCCGATGGCATTTCTCTTTATTCAACTATGGATATGCCAATATTGACTATTCAAAATAAGACCGCTCAAAGGATTCCAGCGAGCGCTTTTAATCAGACCGATAGGTTTCTTCTCGAGGTTTCAAATGCACAGCCGAATTCGGATCTCTATTTTAAATGGATAAAGAACGGTACCCAATGGTACTATCCGGGTAAGACTCCTAATCAATTGGGTTGGACTTTGTATGGCAGAACTGATGATGGCGGAAGATGGAGGAATGAAGCAAATTTTACGGCTGAACAGATAGGTACTTGGGCTGAATATGTTTTGATAGCCGGTGCCGTTTCAAGGCCTATTAATTTTCAGGTTGTTGCTGAACAGGTTGTTATTAGTACATCTTCGAGTGTTCAGAGTAGCGGATTTTCTTTTACGCCGTGCGTAGCTACTACTTTTTGTGAGAATACTGAAACCGGAGAACAGACCGATAAGCTAACAGACGAAGAGATTAATCAATTACAAAAAACCGGACAAGATCTCTCGGGTGATAGATGCCCCGGCGGGAGAGAGGTGACGGTATGTTCGTATCCCTCAGATGCTGATCAGCGTGATTGCAGCAGCGTTCAGTTTGATTGGCGTAATTGTGCGGAAGAGGCAGACCCTTTGCGTACGAGTACTGGAAGCATCGATACTTCCGGCTTGCCTTATTCAGCTACTAGTGATCCCGCCGATGCCTCGGCTAATCCCGGAGAACTTTTTACGGCAGATGGAACTCCGTTTATAATTTTTGATGAAAGTGGTAACCCTTATCCAAACACTACAGTTGATCAAACAGTTACTTTTTGTAAATATTCGGACCAAGTTCTTGCAATTAATTGTGGCATGCCAATGTCTGGCGAGTATTGCGCCAGTACTTTTAGAGGCGTCGATTCCGGCTTAACTGTAGATTATTGTGCTCCGCTGCTTCAATAGTTATAGGTATTAAATAATTGTTATAAGACGATTAATAATAGGGTGGTCTTGCTTTTCTAAGTATATCTTGCTACTATCAATAAGCCGTAGAAAGCGCATTAATAGCGCCGAGGCACAAGAATAGCAGTTGCTGGTTTCTAGTGACTGGTTTCTAGTGTTTTCCTGCGGTAAAAACGCAGTTTTTGTTTTAATAAGGGGATTGATCCAGTAAGAGGTGGCCCCGCCTACTGGCAGGCAGGCCTAACTGGTTAAACTAACGGGGTTTAGATTTATAATAACAGTAGTTATGCTTTTGTAGCTTATATTAATAACTGCGAAGCAGCTGCTTCATACGAGATGAAGACTTTTCAACAAAAAAAAGAAGAATTAGCCTCCGCGAAAGCAAAGTTGATTAAATCTAAAATAGTCGTGTTTTCGTCTTTTGCTCGTGATGGTGAAAGCGGTTTGAGTGTTTCGGCGATGAGGAATTTAAAGAAAGAATTACGAGCAGTTGATTCGGAATATGTTGTGGCTAAAAAGACGATTTTGGATAAAGTTTTTAAAGATAGTAAATCGTTGTTTAAGATTGTTGATGATAGTTCTGCGGTTGACGTTTTTCAATATCAAGGATCGGTGGGCGCGGTGTTTGGGTATGGAGATGAGCAGTCAGTTGCAAGGTCGGTATATACTTTTGCCAAAAAGAACCCAGCTTTTAAGTATTTCGGGGCCCTTCAGGCCGGCAAATTTATGGACTTTATTCAATTGACTGAATTTGCAAAGTTGCCGTCTAAAGAGGTGATGATTGCAAGGTTGCTGGGTATGATGAAGTATCCGATTGCAGCGTTTGCGGTAGTTTTGGATCAAATATCTAAGAAAAAGAGTATGCCATAAAATTTAAATTTAGCTCTCCTACGCTAAAGCTTCGGAGGAGCACTTCTTCGTCATTGAATGAAGAAATGCTCGCACTTCGTAGCTCCGCTAGGAGCGAAGAAGTGGATAAAGATAATTTTATAAAAGAAATAGAATCTATGTCGGTGGTCGAATTGAATGATCTGGTAAAAGTATTGGAAGAAAAATTTGGTGTTTCAGCGGCAGCTATGTCTTCTGGTAGTTCAGCGGGTTCTGGGCAAGCCGAGGAGGGTGCCGTTGCAGAAGAAAAGGATAGTTTTAATGTTGTATTAAAGGATGGCGGTCAGCAAAAAATTCAGGTGATTAAGGTCGTTCGTGAAGTTACCGGCAAAGGTCTTAAGGAAGCTAAAGATTTAGTTGATGGCGCTCCGCAAGTTGTAAAAGAGGGAGTGAAGAAGGAGGAAGCGGAGGAACTCAAGGCCAAGCTTGAAGCCGCAGGAGCAACAGTCGAATTGAAATGACGCGAGCCCCTATCATTTTTCTCTCTTTGTCGCTCACTCCTTCAGTTTCTAGCTCAATCCCTTGGCCGGGCAGGCTAGAATTGATAATAAAATTTGGGAGCCCGCCCCTTCGGGGCTAAGCATTGTATAACCCCCTCGCCTCTTTGAAGAAATAAAACCAACGGCTACTGCCGTTGGTTTTATTTAGGCTCGACCCCAAATTTTATAATCAATTCTGATTTCGCTTCGAACCTTCAATCGTTCGGGTCAGAGTTCGAAAAATGACGAGGGGCTCGCTAAGCCGTATAATCAATTGATAAAAATTAGTGCGGGCTCGCTCTCTTGCCACTGGCCAGACTGTCTTAAACTTGCAAAAACCATAATTTATGGTAGTATATTGGCAAAAGTACCGAGGAGGTAAAACGTGCAAAAAGTTGCTGTTCCAGTCATTGCTCATAGAGACGCTGTACATGGAAACCTGAAAGACCTTTTCGAAGGCTACGAATTAACTGATGGGTGGCGAGAAGAGAATATGGTTAGGGCTTTCTCTGGAGAGAAAAGCAACCCGCCTTATAGGATTCCATCAGTCGACACTAGTACTGAACTGTTCTTTGATAACTTAGAAGTTTTTTCAAGATTTGCCCACATGCCTCTTCCTGACCAGGAAGTATTCTGTCAGAGAGTTCGTGCCAAGATGAACGAGGCTGGAGTCGAAAGGCTTCACCTTGTCGTTCAGTGGTCTGAGACAGAAACAAAAGTTCTGAAAATCAAACTTTGTGCAGGTGGTCATCACTTGGACATCTACCTGGAGGAAGAACATGAGTGAAGTTATTTCGGTTAAGGAACTCATCAATGACACACGAGATACTGTTAGGGCAAGGCTTCATTTGCTTGATTGGGCGAAACACCCCGATGAAGTATTAAAAGGCATTGTTCGTCGCTATACGGCTGCTGTAGCCATTAACTTTACTGATTGGATGGGTAAGACCCTTCCATGGGTAAGACACGAATTGGCTCGATATGCTTTGGCCGATAATTTACGGTGTGAGACCGTAGAAAATCACGCTGATATGCTTCTGGACTTTGCTTGCTACTGCGATGCAACTCCAGATGATGATTCCTACAGATTTACAAATCGTCAGGTTCAGGAAATTAGGCGACTTCTGAGCAATCCTTTGATGGCTGGTGTTGTCGGTTTAACAGTAATGACTCTTCTTGAGGCAATCTCACAGGAGTTTATTCCTATCCTTGAAAAGATTGCAATAAGGCTAGGGGCTAGCAATTCCCAACTTCAATATACTCAAGTCCATGGAATGGCTGACGTTGCTCATGCTGACAACTTTACCAAAGCCCTGAAAGCAGAACTTACAATGGGCTATGGCATCGAAGCCAACCACGACATTCGAGAAGCCAAACTTGCTGTCGAAAGACTGCTAAACTCCATTTTTATCTCTAGTCCTCATGCGGTGCGATAATATCAACCCGCTTTTTAATTTATTATTTATCAGACTGGGTAAGGATTGAATATTATGAATGGACTGGTGAGGATTTTAAGCCCCTGACCATGTACCGGGTATGTGCTGGTCAGATGGTTCTGGTTGAGCCGTAGGCGTATATGTTATTTGTGGTCGAATCGACGAATCACCTTAAAAAGCATCTAGAGTGCCCTCAAATTACATTAAAATTACTGGCTAAAGCATTTCGTTTCTGGTATAAGTTTTGTAGTTATCTTTAACAAACAGGTGGAAAATATGCAAAAACTCAAGGTTTTACTTGAAAACAATACTCTATCTATGCAGGGGCCAAAGCACAAAGAAAGTATATCTATTTCTAGTAGATATCCATGGGATGATTTTTCAGAAACACTCTTTTCTTCGCTTGGCACAATGCACATGGTGGCACCCTATCTACCAAAAACTATAGAAACAAACTTCACTATTCCTAGACCAGTACAGGACTTGGTACGGGCAATGTACCTATTTGAAAAAGGTGGCAAGCCCAAGTTCGTAACATCGGCTGGGTCAAAGTCTCTGAAATCATCAAACAAGCCAAATGGTAGGGTTGCTATTGCTTATTCGGCTGGTAAAGATTCAATGTGGAATCTTTGGTGGGCTATCGAAAAATATGGGCCAGACAATGTCCTGGTAGTTCATATTCGCAATCTAAATCGAAATAATGGCTCCAACGAAGTTAAACACGTGCTAAATCAGCAAAAACAGTTCGGCTTTAAGCATCTGGAAGTCATTGAATTAAAAAACGGTTCTCTAAACACGGGCTATGCCACAATGCGTTCCAGGGATATGTTTCTAGCGGGAGTCGTTATTCCTGTGGCACTAGAATTTGGGGCAAGCAAGATAATTACAGAAGGCTTTGCTGATACTAAGCCGACCGAACCGTTTACTGGGCATGAATCCAATATGCGATACTTTAACCAGATACTTCGAGAATTAAAAATTCCAGTTCAGGTTACCTGGCGAAATAGAGATGAAATGCTGACAATAAAGGACCTCTACAAAAATCGTCCTGAATGGATGCCCCATGTCTGTAATTGTTTCTGTATTCCGTGTTATCAGAACTTTTTTAAGCGAGCTTGGCAAAAACGCTCACCATTCTTTCCTCTTTATGAATCGCAATGCGGGGCTTGTGTAAAATGCAGAATTACTAATATTGCAAGAATCCTATATGACCCGACTATCCAAAAGGTTAAGCAAGAAGATGTTCGGGCCTTTCTCAAAAATACCGATGCTTGGATTAGGTCAAAAAGACATGGCTTGAGTTATATGATTGAAGGGCCGTTTATGCGAGACTTCGCTACAGCATGTAAACGATATGACGTACCAGCACGGTCATTAAACGGAGTGGCTAATGCTTAAAATCATAAGAGCAGATGAACGCCATCGGGCAGATATAAACCGACTCATCAAAGAGGCTAAAATCGGTTCTGGTTTAGACCAAAATGAGCCGATTAAAAACTTCTGGGTTGTTAGAAAGAATAACAGAATTGTTGCCTGCGCTGGCCTAGACTCCCACAACAATGCCTCTATTTTAACGACTCTAGCCGTTGAGAGGGAGTACCGTCATCAAGGTATTGGAGCAAGTCTTATCGGGCATAGATTGAGAGTAGCAAGGCAACGTGGCTCAAAAATTGTTGCCTTGATTACAATGTATTATCATTTCAACTTTTATAAAAGGCGTGGTTTCAAAACTTGTCCGAGAAAAAATCTGCCAGAAAGTATTATAGATTACTCGCAATTTACCTCTCAAAGATACAAGAAATGTGCGGTAATGTTTCAAACTATATAGCGGTGCGATAATATCAACCCGCTTTTTAATTTATTATTTATCAGACTGGCAATTCAGCCAGATTTTTGCTAAATTTAGCATATGAACTACCAATTTTTGTCAGTAGACTTACAAAATGATTTTGCCTCTGAGGGCGGAAAACACTACAAAATCAGACCATCAATCAACTTTGATAAAGATGTTTTATTTCCATTTCTCAAACAAAAAAATATAAAAATTAGTGAAATAATTTCAGATTATCGTCAGCCTCGCCCAGGAGACAGAGACCATAGTTGCGTGCCAAGTACTTGGGGTTATGAATCGATAGTGCCAAAAGAACTCGTTAAATCCCAATGGATTAAGTGTATGAATTCGCCAATCTGGATTCGAGAAAATATCGGCAACCCAGATAAAGTCCCGGGGCTTCCTTACCAAGATACTAAAGCATTTGGAGAATGGCTCGAAAAGAATATTGGGAAACCAGACGAAGTTACTCCAGTATTATTTGGTCTAACTATTGATTGCTGTGTTTTGAGTACTCTCCAAGAGCTAAACTGGCGAGGATATTATCCATTAGTTATAAAAGAAGCCGTAGACCATTATCAAGGCACTGAAGAGGCTAAAGAGTCTGTTCTGAAAACACCTATTAACAACTGGGCAGATGTAATTACGTGGGAAGAATTAAAGAAAAAACTACCAAATGAATAAACAACTAGATTATACGGACTTATTTTCGAAATAGATTTTTAAAATCCCCTCCGCCAGCCGGCGGAAGGGGATTTTTAGATAAGAAAAAGAGCTAAGGAGCCCGTTGAATGAATTTATGTTTTAAGTACTTTTCTATAAATGGAGGTGCCGTTAAAACTAAGAGCAAGCCTAATATCGTGATGCCAGCAAAAAGATTGGCGCTTGCTGGCTTGTCTCCTAGAAATAATGCCAGATACGTACCTACTCCAGAGACAAGTGCGTAAAAGGATTCTTTATGGTTGAATTTAGGTTTATCAGCATTATTTAAGTTAAATATCAGCGAATAAGCAGATAATCCATTCCACAAACTCCAAATGACTAGCGGAACTTCAGTGGGAATAAATTTCATTTTAAAAAATTTATTCCATAGTACAATTATTAAGCCCAGTGATAATCCTAAGAAAAAACTTAAAAAGGAGGTGATAACAGGAATAAAAAGTCGTTTAAAGAGCTTCCCGAAAGACATGTAATCTCCTGTGGACAATCTAAGACGGGCATTTTAAATAATATAAACTTAAAATATAGACTTGTCAAATATGAGTACTGTTTTTACGAGGGGGAGTTAACGAATTACCCAGACTTTGTTGTCGGAGGAGATAGCCCAGACGGAGCCGTCTGGAGAGACGGAGATGTTATTGATGGTCACAGCGGGTTTAGTTGATTCGCCGTAAATTCCAAAGAGATCATAGGTAGTTTTGAGCTCGCCGGTGGATTTATCAAAAACGTAGACCAAGCCCAGCGTCTTGTCGGAAAGATATAAGAAAGCAGAGTCTTTGAAGGTAAATATTTTACTTCCAGAATTGGGAGTTATTTGTAAGTCGATTTCTTTTGTTTTAGAACCTTTAAAGTATGTTATTAATTTACCGTCGGCATTAAGAGTGTAGATACTGCCATCAGCGGTTATGGAGATTAGACTACCGCTTGCATTATCACTGCCCCAGTTGGTGCGCTTAGTACCACCGGTGATGGCATCACTATATTTGTGGATACTGTTATCAGCTAGCGTGTATAGATTACTTTCATATAAAACCGCATCAATCGCTTGAATCGGATTTTCTAATGAATGAGTCGTTGTTTTTTTAGAGTCTTTATTGTAAACAGCTAATGTGTCTGAGCCATTAAATAGAGAAATCGTTGTCGGAGTATTAAATAATAGCTTGGAAGTAATATTTAGCTTGGATGTTTCGGAGATCGCAGTTTGTTCAACGGAATAAATCGTTCCATCTTGGTCGGATACTGAAACCTGATTATCTAAGGCAGAAATAAGCTGTATTTTAAAATCGGAAGATGTCGCATCGTGGTATAGCTCTGGTTGCTTAACACTCATTTTATTAATACTGTTTAGCGTTTGGCGTATTTCTTCATTTATTTTTATGGCTTGTTTATCTGATATTGAAGAAGTGTTTAAGATTGTAGCTTGAAGCAGTGAGCGGGCATCCTTGAGGTTATTTTGATTTAAAAAAGATTGCGCTAGGCGTAGATCTTCTTGAGCTTTGTTAAGGACGTTTTTAATTTCATTTGATGGGCCAATAGAGCGGTAAATAGCTATTGCCAATAGCGGCAGTATGACGATGAGTGCTAATGTTGAAAAAACTTTGGATCTAGATCTTACATTAAGATTTGCGATATTTTTTAATTTAAAAATTTGTTTCATTAACGGAGTTAAGATGGTGCCTCTTTTGGTTATGCTGAATTCTGCCGGAATTATTTTTGGTTTTTCTTGTACTGTTGGAATGGTCGGAGTTTGTCTGGCGACAACTGTTTCTGCAGGAATTATGGTTGGTGTAGCTGATTCAGCTGTTTCTTGCATGGCTTGTTCGATCGTTTTATTAGCAAGAGTCGGTTTGGTGTAATCCTGCTTGATGGTAGCTGGCACCTCTCTTACTTCGGACATATTTATATGGACGCCACAACAAGAAAAGCTGTTTACGCTGGAAGCCAGTTGGGCAATTTTTTGGCTGAAAACTTCCTGATCTTCATTAACAAACACTTCATTTAGCTGTTTTTCTCTAACTGAAATAGATCTGGTCGGAATGTAGGCAAAAAACTTGTCTTGAGGATTTAATTTTCCAGAAATTATATTGGAAAACTTTTTGGCGTCCTCGGAGTCTTTGTTGAATAATTCGATATTATTCAGTACGTCTATGAATTTATCGTTTCTTGTCAGGGAAACCTTGAATTTTCCAAGTCGTGATATATAAATGTCGCTACCCGAAATAGCCATTAAGCCCATGTTTATCTTTAAATTTTTACTTTTGAAAAAATCATCCAGTATTTCATTTAATTTACCAAGCGTATGTTCGAATGCTTTTTTTGCGTCTTGACCGTATATTGATTGTTCGGAGTAGTATTCTCTTTTAGCTAAGGATGATACGAGGCTGACCGCATAAGACTGGTCCTCGTCGGAATATTTTATTTGTCCTATAACGAAAAGAGAGCCTAGGGTTTTTTCCTGATTGCTTGTTCCTTGGTATGACAAGACGTCAAAATGTATGCCATCCTCGCTATTTTTGTGGAGAAGCTCTTTGACTATTGGTTTTAGAATTATTTTTTCCATCCCGTTAGAGGCAGATTGCGCTTAAAGAGCGCAATCGTACCCAGCTAGTTTGTGTGGCAATCCCCGTTAGTCAATTTCTAACACCACTTCCTCTTAACTAATTGTCTACTTTGCCTCTAACGGGATCCATTGACACCTATCATCCAATTTAATAGTCTTAATTTTAAACGAATAGAATCAATTCACCTAAGCTTCAGTTTATATTTTTTGATACAAAACCTCAATAGTACGCTTGTGGATTAATTATTAAACCTGTTGCGTAATAACTAATCTACTGCAATTTCGTTACGCCCGGCCTTCGCAGCCGAAGCGGCTGCTTCGGCGGAGTAGGCAAAGTTATTACGTAATAGGTCTATAGATTTTTATATGTCAAAAATAAAAAATACCTTAGAACTACTTTTTGAATCTAGAGCCAGAGTTAAGATGCTCAAATTTTTGTTTCGCAATATAGGGGCGGGTTTTACCGCTAAAGAATTAGTGGCAAAAACCCAGGAGCCGATAACTCTTGTTAACGAGGAGATTAAAAATTTTATTGAAATAGGATTAATTAAGATTCGAAGATAATGTCACTAAATTATGGGTAAAAAAAAGTCTGTTATAAAATCAGCGAAACCAGTAAGTCGCGGACCAGTATATGTTTTAAACCAAGAGTTTGGTTTGTTTTACGAATTAAAAGATTTAATTCTCAAGTCTTTGCCTACGGAAAAAAATAATATGGTCGAAAGATTAAATAATCTTGGCAAGATAAAATTAGCCATTATTTCCGGTATATTTATAAATAAAGAGAGCCTCGATCCGTTGAGCACCGACTTGCTTATAGTCGGCGATTATATAGAGAACCGCAAGTTAAAGTCTTTTTTGAGTTATCTTGAAGCTGAGGTGGGTAAAGAAATAAAATATTCCGTAATGGATAAAGAAGAATTTCAGTATCGTTTGAACATGTTTGATCGTTTTGTGCGTGTAATTTTGGAGGCTCCTCATGAGAAATTGATAAATAAGTTGGGGGTTTAAGGGAGGCGTCGCTTTGATTATATGCGCCCTTAGCTCAGCGGTAGAGCGTTCGATTCACATTCGAAAGGCCGCAGGTTCGAATCCTGCAGGGCGCACAACGATCTCTGTGTAGTTAGTCAAAACCCAGCCCCGACGTTACGTCGGGGCTGGGTTTTTTTTGAAAGGTCGTTGAGGTACGTCCCTGTTTTATCCAGCGCGGAAACTATTGCAAAGTATATAAAACATGATATAATATAAATATCTTTGAAAATTTTTATCAGGAGAAAACAATGAGAAGAGGGCGTACAGACAAAAGCGTCATAACCACGGAGATTACCGAAACAAGTGACAAACAAAAATCCGGGGGACAGGTCATCGGAATTAATCTCGGTTGGGACTTTGTCGCAGAGCATGAATGGGGTATCAACGCCATAAACGGGGAGTTCGGAGTTCCGGGCAAGCCGGAACGGCGTCGCGGTCTGCGAAGTTTAGTTCAAGATGACCTTATCGGAGCCGAAGTTCGCACTGTGACCACTGTTCCAAGCGGTCTGAAGTTCTACGCTAACCTTAATGGCTACACATACCTTCTCTTCGACGACTACTTCAATTGGGCCAAGGAAGAGGAGCTGACGGCAGAACGACTCAATGAAATGCTCAAAGTATACGACGATGAGGAGCTCGCAACGGCATGGTGTGATAATGCGTTCGGTATTCGAATAAAAAACGATATCCTCTACACCGGTACAATGGTACTCGAGCAAATCTACAAGGCGTTGGTCACTAAAGACGCAATGATCTTCTTGGGCGGAATAAATAATGAAAAGAGTAACTCGTTCGGCAACAGAGGACTCGTAATTGCCATCCGATCACAGATGCCAGAGGCATTCCTTAACCGAATAAAAAAGGCCGATGATGACTATCTAAACCTGCGGGAGGCCGTTACGAAAACTGGCATCGAAGAGAAGCTCAGGATCTCCAATAAGGGTTACTACGCACTTTCGCCACGCTGGGCGTCCGAATTCAAGAATATCAGGGATATTACGACCAAACACCCTGTTATCTTTTGGCTGAATCCGATCGAACAGCAGGATAACAACTACGGTTGGTTCTCAGTTGAACAGCTGACCGACTGGATCGATGGCAAGGGTCCAATCCCGAAAACAACCCAAACAAGGGACAAACATTCCAAATCCAAAATCTTATAGTAGTATAGTAGCCACCGTAATCGGTGGTTTTTTGTTGAATTAATGGTTTTTAAGTATTAAAAAGTTATGCACATTTGGTGTATTGCAATGATTAAGTGGAGTGGGATATAATGAGTATTAAGTGTAAAGAAGTGGATAGAAGTGTGAACAACTCATTAATCTTGTTGATAACAGTTAGCGCATAAGTTAATCATTAGACCTATTGCGTAATAACTAATCTACTGCAATTTCAGAATTTTGGCTGCAAAAACTTCAGATTTCGTCGAAATAGCTAAAGCTATTCCTCCTCAATCTTCAGCTTTTTCGCCTAAAATTCTGCAATTTCGTTACGAAAGTTATTATACAACAGGTCTAATATATGCGAATAATAGAATACGAGCCACGCAAAATAGTTAATGAAGAATACTTAAGATTAGTAATTTATTACTGCAAGTTAAATTTATGCTTGTTAAATCTGGATAATTTTAAGCAGGAACTTAAGTTAACGAGAGGGTATTTAATTACAAATGTTAATAGGGGAATACAAACATACGATAGATGTTAAAAAACGCTTATCAATTCCAGTTAAACTTAGAAAAGAAATCGGGAATAAAGCGGTGTTAACGCGCGGTCTGGATAATTGTCTTTTTCTTTTTCCAATTAAAGAGTGGGAACAATTGGCGGAGAAGTTGGGTAAGTTGCCTTTCGGTCAGCAAGATACAAGAAGTTTTGTCAGATTATTATTGTCGGGTGCATCCGAAGTGGAGATGGATCAGTTGGGTAGAATTTTGATTCCTGATTTTTTAAAAAATTACGCATCGTTAAAGAAGACGGCTATAATCGCAGGACTTTTTAATAGATTAGAAGTTTGGGATGAAGACAGGTGGAATGATTATAAGAATAATATAGAAAAAAATAGTGATAAAATTGCGGAAAAGTTGGGTGAGTTAGGAGTCATTTAAAATTTTAATTATCAAATGCCACACGTTCCAGTTCTTCTAAATGAAATTCTTGAGCATTTTGATCCCAAGCCGGGGCAGAAGTTTATTGATGCGACGATTGATGGCGGAGGACATGCCAGAGCCATAGCTGAGCGCATTGAACCGGACGGTAGATTGTTGGGCATAGAGTGGGACGGAGAGCTATTCGATAACTTAAGGAAGGAAATTCAAAATACTAAATTCAAAAATATTATAAAGCTTATAAATGATTCTTATGTAAATTTAAAAAAAAATGCTGAGGAAAATGATTTTATGGAAGCGGACGGAGTGTTATTTGACCTTGGGATGTCTAGTTGGCATCCGGAGGTGAGTGGTAGGGGATTTTCATTCCAGCGTGACGAGGACTTAGATATGAGGTACCACGCTGGAAAATTTCCAATTTCTCCAGATTCGCAAAGTGAATCGAGGATCCTCGATTTTGCTTCGCAAAATCGGGACAATTTCCAATTTCCAAACAAAACAGCCAAAGAAATCGTAAACAAATATTCATACGATCATCTGGTGGAGATTCTGAAGGAATATGGTGAAGAGAGATTTGCAAAATCAATTGCCGCTAATATCGTAAGAGCAAGAAAGACTAAACTGATAGAAACAACATTTGAATTAGTAGAGATAATTAAAAATTCAGTGCCATTCTGGTATAAGCGAGGAAGATTGCATTGTGCCACTAAGACATTTCAGGCGTTGAGAATCAGCGTAAATAATGAATTGGCAAACATTGAAACCGGCTTAGAGCAATCGCTTGAAGTATTAAAAAGCGGAGGTCGCTTAGCGGTGATTTCATTTCATTCGTTAGAGGATCGCATAGTTAAGAATTTTTTTAGAAATAAAAAGCAAGAAAAAATTATAGAAATAATTAATAAAAAGCCAATAACGGCTAATCCAATCGAAATAAGAGAAAATCCCAGAGCCAGAAGCGCAAAATTGAGAATAGTACAAAAAATAGTATTTAAGAGTAAGTATAGGGATGAAAAATAAAAAGAACCGAGAGGAACGCCTCGGTCCGAGTAATTGACGGTATATTCAGGCACTTTAGATAAAAGAGAATTCGTTACAACTAAGAGCGAGCAAGTAAAGTTTTATAAACTAAACTTGGTGTTATTATTATCTGCCGTTGTATTTGCTTTGTCATATGTTTTCTTGGCTAATTTTCTTGTATCTCAAAAATATTCTTTGAATATTAAAAGGGTGGAGGCGAGCATCCTTCATGCTAACTTACCGTCGACTGCAAACTACGGAACACCAGAAGATCTGGGGGCGATATTACTATTTGCACAAAAAAATGGCATGATAGAAGCTAGGGACGTCAATTCAATAATTCAAGATAGAAACTTTGCTCTAGATATTGCTCCATGATTAGTAAACGAGGTTTTACAGGTGAGGGGCGAATAAATTTATTTATAATAGCCCTGTTTGTATTAACAAGCCTAATCGTATATAGGCTTTTTAGTTTAACGCAAATCCAGCACGAAAGTTTTGTTGATTCCGCCAGAGATCAATATAATAATCCCTCGGCGCTGCTTACCGGTCGTGGCAATATTTATTTTTCTGATTATTCATTGGGAAGTAAAAAAATGGCGGCCACGAACAGGCTTTCTTATTATGTTTTTTCTAATAATACCAAAATTAATTCTTCTTTGGCGACGGAATCTTTAGGTTCAATTTTAAATTTAGACTCTGAACAGCTTAAAACGTTGTTTAATCAAACTGATAAGAAGTATCTAGTAATTGCCCGTAATCTAACTAAAGAGCGGGCAGACAGCGTAAAGGCTCTAAAATTATCCGGAGTAACCGTAGCTTCGGAAATTAATCGTTTTTATGCTAATGGTGACTTAGCGGCGGCGACCATAGGTTTTGTTGGCTTCGAGGGTAACAAACGAGGTGGTCAATATGGTGTTGAATTTTTTTATGATGATGTTTTAAGTGGCGCTAACAGGACTTTAAGCTTTTTGGGCAACAAAACTTATAGTGATTTATTTAAGAATTTAAAATTTTGGAAGAAAAAAAATAATGATATCAAAAATGAATTAGATGATGTGCGTGAAGGGGGAGATATAGTTTTAACAATTGATTCTAATATACAATCAATGGTTGAAATTAAATTGGCGGAATTGCTTAAGAAGTGGCAGGCGACCGGCGGATCGGTTATAGTTCAAGATCCTTCGTCGGGTGCGATATTGGCGATGGCGTCTTTGCCTAGTTTTAATCCGAATAGCTATAGTAAACATGCCCTGTCGGATTTTATAAATCCTAATATTCAGGAAG
>JBBUDS010000045.1:0-27264 GCA_038057175.1 Patescibacteria group bacterium | reverse complement strand
GCTATAAAACTGGGCGTTAGCAAACTTACTGATTTTAGTCTGATGGATTTTCATAACACAAACTTTTCTAATGAAACCTTTGATGTGGTAGTGGCAATTGAGAGTATTGCTCATTCTTCCGAAAAAATCCAAGTTTTACGAGAAGCCCACCGCGTACTGAAGCCGAAGGGTCGTCTTATTGTCGCCGATGGCTACTTTGCAAAAAGTAAAACTAATCTTTCATCACACGAACAAGAAATAGCCAGAATATGCTTCGAAGGAGTACGTGTTCCGTCGCTTCCCGAGCAGCAAGAGTTTGAAAGTTTCTTGAGAGAAGCGGGTTTTTGCGATATTAATTGGCATGATAAAACCCTCGCGATATTGCCAACATCTAAAGCAATAAGCCATTATGCAAAAATAATCCTGCCTATTTCAAAAATTTTAGGTTATCTGGGTCTGCGTTCCTTGAGCGTTGCTCATACTAAAGCTTTTATAAATCAATACTACGCTTGGCGTGATGGTCTCGGGGTATATGGGATTTTTTGTGCAAGAAAGTAGGTGCCTTGATTTTTAATAAAAATAAGACTAGAATTTAAACCATGAGTTTGAACATTACCGTGCAATCAATACCTAGGCATCCGAAAAAAATACTGGTGGAAATGGATGCTGATAAATTTGAAAAACTAGCCGCTGGACTAGGGCTTTTTAGTGATGATTTTATGGATAGTTTGGCTAGAGCAGAAAACGAATATAGAAAGAAAAAATACAAAAAAGTCGCATCCCTAAAAGATTTAAGATAGAAGCCTTGATTATGGAAATTCTAGTAACCGTAGAATTCGCGGCGCGATACAAGAAGTTGCCTACAGCTATTCAGCGGAAAGCCGAAAAGCAAGAAAAATTATTCAGAGAAAACCCTCATCACCGATCATTGCATACTGAAAAATTGGAGCCTCGAGGCAGGCAAATGTGGAGTTTGCGAGTAGACCGGAAATATAGAATAATATTTTGTTTCATTACTAAAAACAAAGTCTTGTTTTTAACCATTGGAACACACGATTGGATTTATAAAATCAACTTCTGATTTGAACTAAAATCTCCGCTTAAGCGGAGATTTTAGTTTGTCGGTATAATCTACGGGTGTTTTAAGGTCAAAGACTCGCTCCCTTCCTTTTTGCTATTACAGGTAGACCAACCTGTTTTTTAATGGTTAAATTGGAGTAGGAAAATTTCTAGAATAAATTCTTAGTAAACTCGAGTATGTTAATGGTAAAAACAAAAATCGGTCCCAGTAGTATAAATGGTATTGGACTTTTTGCAGACCAGTTCATACCCAAAGGAACGGTAGTTTGGAAATTTATGCCGAATTTCGATCTTCTTATGTCAGAACAGGAAATAAATGAGTTATCAAAACCGGCCAGGGGTCAATTTTATCACTATGCTTATTTAGATAAAAAGCACGGTAGATACATGCTATGTTTTGATGATGCAAGATTTTTTAATCACACCAAAAACCCGAATTGTGACGAAAAAATTGATGATATCACGATTGCCGCAAGGATTATTCAAGTGGGAGAAGAATTGACCGTAAATTATAAAGATTTTTATGGAGATATTGATAAACATAAAGAAATCAATTAATCGTGAGCTAGTTTGTAATTACAAAAATTGGCGTGGGCTAACGGTATGTTACAAAAAATATCCTACAACCTAGGCATCGCAACCTTATCACGTGGAGTGATTTTAATTTTGAGTTTGTCTGTCATAGGGATTCTTACTCGTTTTTTAGGACCGGATGGTTTCGGACAGTATAGTGCGATTTTTGCATACCTATATATTTTTACAGCTGTTGCTGATTTGGGGCTATACACTTTTATGGTGCGTGAAATTTCGCACACTAGCGATTTGAGTGAAGAAAGAAGTATTGCCAGTAAGATTTTTACAATGCGTCTTTTAGCGGTCATCGGTTTAATAGTTTTGGCGGATATGCTTATTTTTATACTGCCATACCCTTTGATTATTAAGTTAGGAGTTTTAATCGCCTCTATTTTTTCTATCGGATCTTCTTTGGCACAAGTTTTGGTTGGAATCTTTCAGAAACACTTACGTCTCTATCTGGTTTCACTTTCAGATATTTTATCCAGATTGGCGCAGCTGTTTTCATTGATGATTTTAATAAAATTTGAAACCGGACTTCTTTGGTTTGTAGCCGTTGTTGTTTTTGCCGAGGCGATTCACTTAGCCTTGATTTATGGATTTTCAAGACGAATTGTGAATGTAGGGTTAGTAGTCGATAAGGCTTACTTTAGTCACGTATTTAAAGAGGCTTTTCCAATAGCCATCTCTTTGATTTTAGTATTAGTCTATTTTAAATTAGACACGGTGATCCTTTCGATTATGAAGCCGGCTAAAGATGTAGGTATTTATTCGGTAGCATACAAGGTTTTAGAAGCTATTATATTTTTACCGGCAATTTATATTGGTTTAGTGATGCCCCTTCTTTCTCGACAAGCAGTTACTAGTCTTAGTAATTTTAGAAAAACATTTCGAAGCGCATTTAATGTCATTTCTATTTTTGCTTTATGGTTTTCCACATATATTTTTTTAATGTCTGATTGGATAGTGCGAATAATTGGAGGCACTAGTTTTTTATCTGCCAGTCCAGTACTTAAAATTTTAAGTTTCGCAATTTTGTTGATATTTTTCGGTAATCTTGGCGGGCATGCAATAATTGCTCTTAATTTGCAAAAAAAAGCCTTGTGGATTTATCTTGGCGGAGCAGTTTTAAACATAGGGTTAAATGTATTGCTGATTCCTAGGTACAGCTATTTTGCTACTGCTGTAACGACTGTAATAACTGAGGTCTTTATAACCATAAGTATGTTTTGGCTACTTCAGCGTGCCGCCAAAATTACAATTAATAAAAGTGTTTTAGGTAGAACCATTTTTATTGTTTTACTGACGGCTTTTCTGATGTATCTATATAAAGATAGTTTCATAAAGGCTTCACTAATTTCATTGATATATTATCCGCTACTTCTTATTGCAGGAGTGTTTACGAGGGACGATTTGCAAGAAATAATTTCTCTAAAAAAATCCCCGAAATTATCCGGGGAAATTGAAGACTCAATAGGTGTACCCAGCTAGTTTTCTAGTTGCAAGCCATACAGCTTGCCAGTCTTAGAGTTTTTGAAAATGAGATAATCCTCCGTACTATTTAGCAATAAATTAGTTGCATTTTTAGTAACTTCGACAGGTACTGAACCGGTAAGTTTTTTTAGCAATGGTTCCGTGATGGAAGTATCAATTGATATAAAAGAATCCGGTTCGGCGCAGTAAACAATCTTATTATTAATACTCCAGGTGCAGGCGGAGGCCAGAGCTTTTGAGAAAATCTCCTGTTGATTTTTTGAAATTAAATCAAAATAAAACAAACTAGTTTCTTTATCGGAATCATCTGCGTATGAGTAAATAAGGCTTTCTCCGGTATTTGCCCAAGCAATCTCCAGACTATTTTTAAATTCCAATATATTTTTTAGAGATCCTGTTTCCGTATCGAGTATATAAATAGAAGAAGTAGCGTTTTCTAGGGTGGGCGGTTTAGTAATAGCAAGGCGGATATCATCTAACCACTTAATTTGCCAATTAGCAAAACGAGTTGGGAGAATATTTTTATAAGATTCTAAATTAGGATCAGCTAAGCTTATATTGCCCTCCCCAGTTTCTTTATTGAAATAAGAATAAGCAATTTTTGTTCCGGATTTATTTAAAACAGGATTAGTAATTAAGGGGTCATATTTTTTGGAGGTATTGGAGCTGATGTTGTAAAAAATAGCACCGGTTGGGAATTTTGCTATCAACGTTTTATTATCCGCCCAGCTTATATAATTTGCATTCGGGCCTATTTTAGTTAATAAAGTTGTGCCTATGGTTGGATTCTTGATTGTTATCGAACGAATTTCCCCGTTTTCAGGAATATAATACCAGAGCTCGCCTGATGTTGAAACTTTTGGAAAGCTCGATTCTTTAGATGTTAACTCAAATAAGCCAGTTGGTGCCACATACTTCTCGTCGGTTTTATTAAAACGTGTAACAAGCGAGTTATCTATAAGCGCTTGCTGATTAAAATTATCGGAGTTACGGCTAAACAAATAACCGGTTAGAAAAACAGCCAAGCCAACCAAAGAAAAAACTATAAAATGTAATAATTTAGTAGACATACTGTTGTTTAGAAATTATAAATTACAAATTTCAAATAGATTGTTCGTTCATTTCAGCCTCTTGCAATTCATTGGTTGCCTCCAACTCGGCCGTTTTGACGCTCATATATTCTGATAACATATTTTGAGCTTCTTGAAAAGCTAACATCTCATCGCGTTTTAGTAAATAAATACTCCAAGTACGCCAAGGTACGAGATCTAATATCGGTACTATATCTGCTATGGCTGCGGCAGCCGTTCTAATCATCGGATTCTTAGTAATACTTCCACGCAAACTTTTAAATCCCAAAGCCAATTTTCTAATCGGTTTTCTTAGAATCTTAATTTTTCTAGAAGCTCGCAGGGCTTTAGCGTAAGCATTTCTGTAGGCAATAATTTTTTTCTCGATACGCTGTATATGCCCATCCATTTCGTCTCGGAATTGATTCGTGGCTTTTATTCTATTGGATGCTGACTTTCCGGCAAAGAATAAAATTATAGCGATAAAAATATCAATAAAAAAAGATATGACTGCGCCGATACCCGTAAAAACTGTTAAGTCTATCACATCTCCCAGTATCGCTAAGCCATATAGTAAAGCATAACGACTTTTTGACGGAGGCTTAACTGTTTGGCTAAAGATGTCTTGTACTTCGCGGAGCTCTTTTTGTTGATTTCTGGCATAGGCAAGAGCTTGATAGTATTGATCGTCCGGCATTAGGTTATAGGTTATATATAGGTTATAGGTTATAGGTTTGGAAATTAAAACTATTACCTATTACCTAATAGCTATCACCTAGGTTTGTTGAGCTAGCTCTTTCTTGGCAGCTTCTAATTCTAAAATCTGTCTTGGATCGGAGGTTATTATTTGATCTTCAGCATAGGATGCGACTATGCGCATGGCGACATGATTGGTTCCGGCAAAAAACAGACCGTGTCCTACGCGAGATTCAAGCAGAAAGAATTTTTCCGAATCCGTTAAATTAAAAGTTTGCTTCACTAAATCGATTGCTGCCGGAGACTGTTTCAATAGTAATTGTAAAGATGAGTTAGTAACTATGGGCTTACCATAAGATGATGCCATGAAGTCAGGTATATCTTGAGAGATTGTTGTTAGGCCAAGATAATATTTACGGGCACGCTTGGCGATATTGAAAAGAAATGCCGCGCCAGCTTCGTATTTCATGAGCACCCACGCTTCGTCTACTGCCAATATGCGACGCTTGAGTTCTGCTCTTACCTGTGTCCATATAAAATTAAGAACCAGATACATGGCAATTGGCCTTAATTCTTCTTCCATGTCGCGTATGCTGAATACGATTAATTGATTGTCCAGTTCTACGTTAGTGGGGTTATTTAAGAAGCCGGCATAAGTACCTTCGGTGTACTTTTTAATTCTAATAGCTAGAGATTGTGTACCAGTCATGCCCTCGAGTACATTTTGAAAATCAGACATTAGTGGTGGTACGGCATTTTTAAGGTCAAGCGTGGCCGGTGTAATATCTTTAATGGCGTATGTTTGATTTAGTGCCTCATCTAGTATGGCATCCTCTTCTGATGTCAGTGTGCCGAGCATTATTTTGAAAAGACCGGCGAGATTGATAATGTGAGATCGAAGAACGTCGGCCGGGCTTTCATCTGGCAATGGTTTTGGTAAATCGAAAGGATTAATATGATGAGGAGAAGCTATGGAAATTTTAACAGAGGTACCGCCAACCGTATCTGATAGAAATTTGTATTCGTTTTCAGGGTCTATTACAAAAACCTGTGTACCAAACATTAAACTGCGTAGTATTTCCAACTTAATTGTGTAACTTTTGCCGCCACCAGATTTACCAAAGATAACCATGTTGGCATTTTCTAAATTAAATCTATCAAATAATACCAAGGAATTGTTGTGGGTATTTATACCGTAGAGTATTCCTTTGTTGGTGGTAAGGTCATATGAAACAAAAGGAAAAATTGAAGAAATTGGTTCTGTATTTAGAGAGGTGTGTACTTTAAGTTGATCGTCGCTTAGTGGCATAGTTGAGAAAAACCCTTCTTTCATTCTGAATGTCGCCTGTTTAGAGTAAGTTAATTGTCCATCAAGGATTGATTTGATTTTGCTTTCCGTATCGGCTAGATCTTTTAATGAAGGGCCATAGATGGTTACATAGACACCAAGTCTAAAAAATCTGTCGGTACCCTGCTGTAGCTTATCTCGTAGGGACTCGATATCATTAACAGCCGTTTCTAATATCGGATCACGGACTTTTCCGGAGGCACTCTCTTCCATTATTTGAGCTTGAAGTCTTCCTAGGTGGTCTCGTAGCTGTTTAAGCATACTGCCGGTATCTTCCGGATGAACAAAAATAGAAACATCAAGTGGTTGATCTAGATTTATAATTGGAGAAAACCAATTTGTGTTGAGATATCTAGGATAAGTGGCAATAAAAATAGTTCTGGCAAAGGTATCTCCTATTTGGATGTAATTTGAAGATACATCGATCGCTGATGGAGCTAAAATATCTTCCAAATTTTTTGGAGTATTCTGTGCAGGAACAGTATCAAGTTTTTTCTTATCAAATAGAGCCATATTTAGAATTTCTAATTAATCTAAATAAATCCCAATACTTAAATTTTAGAGCAATTAGAAATTGTTGATTTTGTTTATGCAGAATCATAGGTGGTGTCCGGGATTGTAATAAGAATAGTACAAATTCATTAATTCATCTTTTTCCAGGGTGCGACCCTCAAGGCCTAATCCGTTAATGCCACTCAGGACATACCCTATCCTTTGGTTAAGCTGAATTTTATAATTTTGAAGCTCCTGATCGGTGAGAGATTTTACAAATTTTGACGGGCTGACAATACTTTTGAAGGCATCTAGCAACCCTTTAGTTTTTTCACCGGTTTTCGCGGTAGTTTCGACGATGTATAAAGGTATTACTATATAGAATTTTTTAGACATAATATTGCTTAGTTCGGTAAGGCCCTTAATGAAGCGGGAATATTCTGTGGCTTGGATTTTCATAAGTTCGTTGGTTATTTTTCCAGTCAGTTCGTCGAGGGATTTCATATAAGGAGCTATGTCTAGTTTGCGGGAGTTAATATTTATTTGTAAGGGAAAATCTATAGAATTAAGGAAATTTTGAAAAGCAGCAATAATGGCAGTTTGTTCGTCGAGTGATTTTAAATCGAAGTTAACTGAATTCACTTCTATTATGGAGCGCAAGGAGCCGTCTTTTAAGACGGCAACGTTGTCTCGAATTTCAGAGATGACTACAAAACTTTTAGTTGATTGTGTGGTGCTATTCGGTTGAGGCATTAGGATATAGAATTGTTAAAAATTTAAGATTTAGGTGTGTTCTCGTTATTAAATTGATAACGCTTTGGTCCGGTTATGTAAGATAGTGCCATTAGTAAATATTGTGGCAATGGAATACCGTCAATCTTGTAAAATGCTAGGGCGATAGCAATAAGTGCAATCGGTAGTCCAATGATCATCAAGTAAGTTAAACTCAAAAAGTTTTGCAGTATAAATATTATAACCCCACCGGAAGCTAAAAACAAAAATTGTTTGAGCGTAAACGGCCCAATAATGTTAACTTCTGTTTCAATAAATTGTGGGACTTGGAATTTCATAGCGTTTGGGCTTTGCAGGCATACCTTCTATCACCGCTAGCAACCCCAGCGAGGTTGCTGCGCTCCGTCAAAAGCGTGGATTCATCTCGCAGTGAATAAAATTATACTGCTCGATGACCATGCAATCCACCCTTTTGACGGTGCTATAAGGTATATCTGCAAAGCCCTCACTTGTTTCGTAAATCAATAATATTTCCGCCGCTTTCTGGTAATTCTTCGCCGGGATATTTTTGTGGTGGAGGTGCTTGCCCCGTTAGAGGCAGGACGCCACTGGCGACCGCGGGCTCTAACGGGGTGGATTGTTGTTGTGCAACTGGTTTATTCGGCAGTCTGCCGGGATATTTTTCGTTGTGTATTTTTTTTAAATCTTCCAAAACCGGCGTGAAAAGTTGTGAAACAATTTGATTGGCTATCTCACGAGCCAGTTGCTGATCGATCCCCAGTCGTCGTGATAACTCTCGAGGCATATCTCCTATAAAAACATCGGCTATAACCACGTCGCGTATTATTCTCGTGATATCCGAACCCTGCGTGGATAGGGAAATATGTTTTTGGGTCAGGGACCTAATGAAGTTTATGGTTTGTTCAGCGACTAGGATGTTATACAGGTCGTCAGGAGTTGCGTCTATTTTATCTTGGAACTTATTCCAATCAAAACCGGGGGTATTTATACTATCAACCCAGTAAGGACTTAATCTGAAATTTTGTTGTATTTGGTCGGACATATTTATTATGGAAACGCAGCGGCTAATATTTTTGCTCCCGCTTCCCTCTTTTTACGGTCAGACTTACCAGCTCCCTTGCCGGTGCCTAACCCTATGAGATTATTGAATTTATCTACTGGTATACTACCGGATTGTACACCCTGGCATAGGGCATTAAATACTTCTGGCGTCTCGAGCTCTTCAGTGCTGAAGCTAGTTATATACCTGTTTTCAATATTGGTTAATATTTGTTGTTGCAAGTCGGCACGTTGTGATGTATTAAGATCGGTGCCATGGGGTATTGTATTGGTTTTGCGGTATGTCGCTTCTTCTTTTATTACAACATTGCCGTCTTGAATGCTTTTTGCTATGTCTCTACCAGCTGCAGTTATTGGGTTGCCGCTTACGGGGTCAATATCACCATTAAGTTCCAGCACGGTTCTTCTTGTTTGCCAGTCGCGCACCTCTTTTTTATCAGCCATAATTTGTCCGACCAACTTGCGCATGGTAACGTCGTTGCCGGTGTTGGATAGGTAAGACGTTCTAAGTTTCACATCCTTAGTTCCGGCCATGTTTTCGATATTTTTCTTGATTTCTTCATGAACCTTTTCTTGAACTTCAAGAGTGTCATTACTGTAAAGATCAATTATCCTGGTCGCGACATCCTCTTCCATCACAGCCCTATTTTTAGCCATGGCCATGCCGAAAGCTTTTTGAACCTCAGGTTCAGTTAACCCATCGAATATCGCTTTTTGATCGGCGGGAGATAGCAGTGCTTCACTGACCTTACCCTTTTCAATATTAGCCAAGATTTTCTTATCGAGTTCCTGCATTTGTTTCTCTTTTATCCTACCCGATACATCTCTTCCACCGTGAAGTTCGATCACTCGTTCTCGAAGAGCCAGATCTACTTCTCCTCTATCAATCATGGTTTGTGCTGCCATTTTCTTAAGCCGACCATCTAGATCGTCAGTGACCAGTGCGGTAATAAATGCCGATCTTTCGGATTTGTTTAGGTACATGTTTTCTAGGTTTTTCTGAACGAGTTGGCTAATTTTGTCTTGTTCTGCTTGAGACTCGTTTTGATATAGATTAAGCAATGAGCGTGCAATAGCTGTATCGCGAAGTTCGCCGGTCTCTGCCATAGATCGGCCGTAGGCTTTTTTGACCTCCGTATCTTGCAGCGCAGCATAAATCCTTTCTTTTGCTTCGGTGCCTTCAGCCATTTCTTCAAACTTACCTTTTACAAGAGATTGAATAAGCGATGCTCCTACGGCTGTTTTACCACCACCGGCCGCTTCCAGCAACTTGTTTATTTCATCCAGATCACTTGCTCCCAACCAACCTTTTTCTGACTTGAGTTTAAACGCCGCAATTTTTTCGGGACCCTTAGCGGTTTGCATTTTTTCATTTAATTGGTCCAGAGTAAGATTTAGAGTTTGCAGTAGTTTCATTTCTTTTTCTACTTCTGCTGCCTGGGCTCTTGAGGCCGTTTCTCTGGCACCCGGTATTTGACCTAAGCCGGGTATGCCGGCTATCCATCCTCGGGCCTTGGCTTCATCAAGCCTACCCTTTTGAGCGCCGCCGATACCAAGGACGCCCTTTTCAGCTATTTCTGCCCCACGCTCCTTCAGGCCTGCAACCCCACCACGTACATAGGCCGCTCCAGGAGCATATTTGCGGACGCCAGTTTCAATTGTGCCGAAGGCTTTACTTACATATGAGCCGCTGGTACAGGCAAGTTTTTTGGCTTGAAATGAACCACCAATCATGAAACCTATGCTTAAACCGTAAAATAATAAATCGGTTAGAGCGAGCGAGCCTACCTGCGCTGGTCCAAGCGGCGGAAAGCTAGCCTTGTTTTTAATAAATGCTACGGCGAACATCATAAAAAATAAGAAATAAGGCAGGAAGAAACACCAACAGAGAAAAGCACTCCACCACGGAGTCCATGTTTTAGCACGCAAGTTTGGCATAGCATATCCAAACCAAGCAATAGGAGAGATAATGAGAAGAAACCAAAGAGCAAAAAGACGAACTATCGAAAAAATAGCAACAGTCGCAAAGGTAAGAAGTGTTATGAGTAAAAATACTAAGTTAGCAATAAGTGATATGGTAACACTACCGACGGCATCTGCCGCATTAAGTGCCATACCGCCTACTCCGCTTGATGGGGTGCTCGTGATTATTTGACCGAGACCTGTACCGGTGGCAAAGGTTTCAGTAAGACCGCCGGAACTGGCTATTTCTTTGAGAAAAATACCGGCTAAACCGTTTGAAACTGTTATTATATATTGTCCGATTGCCAGACTAAAATTAATAAGTAGAGCGGCTATTAAAAATGGCACAAGCATATCTCCCCAAGTATAATTTTTAATGCTAAATATTGTGCCGAAAGCCATGATTATCAGCACTAGGATAAAAAACATATTTACGAAGTTTCTGATAATAGCCCAACTGTTATCAACGACGGTTATTCCGTATACACCGTGTTCTGTCTGATATTTTATGAAAGCATCTATAACTTGAGCCATCCAACCAATGGCTGTGGTTACGAGTTCTGTAAAAAAAGTGCCAATCTGTTGGGCGATCTCTTTTATTCCAAATTCAAGTAATCCAACGGCATTTGCCTGATGTTGCGGAATTAAAATTATTAAGAGTGTTAACAGTAATATTAGATAGATGATTTGATTTTTTTTTGTTGACATGTGCGGATAGATATCAATTGAAGAAGAGTGGGGTTAAAAAGATAAAGAAGGAGCTTGGCACTTATCTGAGCAACCAGAGGTGCACACCGGATCAGGCTGTTGACTACAAAGGGGTGTGCCTGTAGTTGGATCAGGAGTACAAACATCAATTTTAGGACAAGTATTTTGACAGTTGGAAATGCATACTTGAACTGCACTATCTTGTATGTTGCCAATATTTGGATTATCGAAAAATGTTGGTGTTCCAGAACCGTCGGGAGAGCTAGTTCCTGTGCCATCGTCTACTATTGAGCGATTCTTGGATGGCGGAATTAGGGAATTCTTAACTCTAAGAGGAAGAGAATCAACGTAGTTGACTAATTTTTGTTGAACATAGGCCGTAGCATCAATAAGTGTTTCTGATATCTCGTCTGAGCTTATGAGCCAATCCAATTCGCGATCTATGGTTGCTGCGGCGGAATCGCTAAATAATTTGCCAGGCGTTACTACTTGTCCAAAGATAAGACATTGTTTATTCTGGCCGGTTCCCTTGCAAGGACTTTGTTTGCCTGTAAAACCAGAACCAGATATTGCTTCCGTGCGATCAAGATTTTCTTCAAAGCTCCTCTGATTATCAAGCTCGATAATACTATTAGTAAAGACTCCAGAAAAGTTATTTTGAGGTTTAATAAGTTCATTCCATGCCGGCCAACCACCTTGGGTGAAATCTCTTGTAAAGGCAGCAACGTTCAAGTTACTAGGCAGGGTGCAGTCATTTTTTAATTTGAACGGTTGTAAGGAATTAACCCTGAAGTTATCTGGAATAAAGCCGGTAACCGGACTTTTGGCATTAAAAATTAAAGAAAGCGGCGATCTAATGTGGGAACAAGCAGTTGCTTCGCCGCCAAGTGTAATATTGGATATTGTTGCTCTGAAGATATCCTCACCTCGATATTGAGATAGTTGCGTAAAATCTCTCCAGTTTTCTATAAATGCCGGTCCCCCATCTCTACCTGACAACAATAATCTGCCCACTATATTGTCAGACATAAATGCATATATAGTCTTAGAAATAAAACGTGCTAATAAATCTAACCCATATTCTTTTAAAGCATAAAACCAATCAGTTGCCTTGGCTTGATAAAGAGGGGCAAAAACAAAAAATGAAATAACTAAAAATAAAAATATAATAAGGGTGAGCTTAGTGAGCATACTAGTTGTTTAGTAGTTTGATTACGTTAAATAATGTAGTGTCTGGCATAGTTAGATTATTGGTGGTCAATATTATGTTAAATTGTTGGATGATAAGTTGTAAGCTAAAAAGATTTGTTGATAAATTATTGAGCGCGACAATGGCGAGCATGGGATCATTTTCTAAATTAACTAGCGAGCGATAATTATTGGATAATTCTCCAAATGTTCGCAGTAAGCTATTGTGAAAAGTAAGAAATTTTTTAGGAATCGGAATTTTTTTTAGTTGTTCGAATGTCGTTGCGTAGTTTGAAGAAAGTTCAGTAAGCATTTTTTGAGCTTCTAACTTTTGATTTGAAGAAAGTAGTGTGGCAATCTTGTTTAGAGATTGCGGTTGAGACAAGAAGGCATCAAGAAAAGAACCCTCCATAACAGTACCGATAGTTTGTAGATATATTTCCATAGATCCAGGAGTATCAGGAACTATATTTAAAAGTTCATTGTCAATTGATGGTGAAAGCACTTGCTGAGCCTCGTCTATAACGGCAAAAGATAGCTGGTCCAAACCTTCTTCGTATTTTCGGTCTTTACCGTTTCTTGGGTTTAAGTCGCCAGCATAGATGCCAGCTACCAATCTTTGTCCAAAATTTGCTGTTATATTTTCAATAGTTTGTGTCGGTACAGCATCTTTTTTGCTCGGGTTGGTGCCGGTAGCTACCTCTTCTCCATCTAGATAGCCATCGTCATCGCTATCGGAATCAAAGGCGCTAGTGCGGTAGTAAGCTTCGTCGTAATCTATAATTCCGTCGGCATCAGAATCTTTTAATATGGAAATCAGTTCGTTTTCTGGTTTTGTAACTCCTTTTACAGATGCCAAATTTGATTTTTGGACACTATTTTTTAAATATAAACCAACGCGGACTATTAAGAAGCCAGCGAGTAAAAGCAATATTCCTAGACTTACCTTTATTTTTTTAGACACAAAAATATTGATTTAAGGTCTCCTAGTCTCCTTAAACCAGATTAGTGAAATTGAAATGATTATCAATAATAAACTAGCCAAAATTATCGGCCAATCACCTACTTTATTATACCACGATTTTTGTTGATGGATGTCCACGCTACCTGTTAATATCTGAGAATTATTGTTTGTAGCTAAAAAAACTATCTTTCCAGCGCTATCAATCACAGAGGAGCGACCCATATTCGTGGCAGTAATAACGGGTTTGTGATTCTCGGCGGCCCGAAAGCGGGTGATGGCAAGCATTTGGTTTGCAATTGTGGGATTACCATGAAAAACACCATAGCTTGCCATGCTGGCTACGACATCGCTACTTTGAATAATTTTTTTGATTAACTTTGGCGCGATTGCTTCGGAGCATATTATCGGGGCTATATTAAATTGATATCGGAAATCGATAGTGGAGGTTTCTTTTTGTCCCGGACTCAAATCACGAGCCTGATTAAATAGCGAGCTAGTATTTTTAGAAAAAAGATTGACTAAAATTTTAAGCGAATAAGGAATAAACTCGCCGCCGGGCGTAAGCAGGCGCTTGTCATAAAAACCAATGATGTCTCCTTGGGTATCGAGAGAGAAAACCCTTGAATAAGCTTTGTCGTCAGCGTCGGTATCCAATGCTCGTCCGCCGGAGATGACAAGGCGGGGTTCTTTAAAAAGTTTATAAAAATAGTTTTGAATTTGGGAGGGCGTGAGGAATAAAGAAATATTTTGAAAAAAATTGCTGGCTTCAGGGAAAAGTATAATTTGACTAGCTGAATGTTCCTTGGCAACGCGGTCGAGTAATTCTAGCTGTTCCTTGAACCCGGCTAAAGTTTCTTGCGGATTGGGATTTAGTTTGGTTTGTTGAGAGGTTTGAATTATGGCGTAAGTAAGATTTTTGCTCGCTGTTGAAGTAGAATTAAAATTTAAGTAACCAATAACGGAAATTGCGATAAGAATCAGCGATATTACAATTATCCGTAATTTTAAGGATATGCGACTTCCATAGATTAGTTTGGCAAGCATGAGGTTAACCAAAATAATCAAAAAGGTTATTCCATAAATTCCAACATACGATGCGAGCCAGCGTATTACAGAATTGTCCGCCAGGGCATAAGATAAATTGCCCACTGTCCAATGAGGGCCAAAAAGCGAACCCGATCCTGCCCATAAAAACCCGAAACCCCAAGATCGTAAATATTCAAGTAAAACAAAAAGTGCGGGAGTCGCAAGTAACAAGTAGCAAGTATTAAGTATAGAGCTATTTTTTTTGAGAATTGAAAATTGAAAAGCGAAAATTAAGCTGAACAATCCCCAAAATACCGCCATTCCGCCGGAGCTTAGTATCCATATAAAAATAACAATAAGTAGAGAGAGAAAACTATTTTCTATGCCGAGCGTATTAAGAGGATGAATGGACCAGAACCAACGAAAGATTATTAAAAAATATATTAATCCAGCAAAAAAACCAATTTTAAAATTGGTTTTTAACGTAGATTTTGTGCGTGTAGGATTGGCAGTGAAATGTTTGAGAGCAAAAAATAGCGGTATAAGTCCTATCCAAGCAATCCATCCTAAGCCACCCTTAATAATCCAAATCGAATTAAAATCCCACCCGGGATATGCCAAGGATAGTAATAGGCCGCTTAGCGCGGCAAGAGCATGGTAACGATATTTTGCCATTCCTCGAGAGTTAGTGTTTCGGCGCGACGCATTGGATTAATATCTATTGAAGTTAATCTCTCCTCAATATATTTTTTTTCTAATTTTAGTCCGGCTGACAAATTATTACCCAATTGCTTTCTTTTGCCGGCAAAACCCGCCTTTACAACCTCAAAAAATTTATCCCCCGCTGCCCTTAATACTTGATACGCATCCCTTAATACCAATTTTATAATGGACGAGTCTACTTCTGGTGAGGGATAAAAATTTCCGCGCGACACATGACTTATAATTTTAGGTTGAGCGTAATATTGTACCGAAACTGCAAGTAAACTCATGTGAGGCGGTTTGGCGCAAATCCGTTGAGCAACTTCTTTTTGCATCATTAAGACAATCGATTTAGGTGCGGGCCAATTTTCTAGGGCTACTCTAATTAAGTGTGACGTGATGTAGTATGGAATATTGCCAACCAATTTCCAATTTCCAGCCATTAAATTATATTCAGTCGGATTAAAAGCCAGAACGTCCCCTTCTGATATTGTAACATTTTTTTGATTTCTAAATTTTTGTTTTAAGTGTTCAATACAACGACTGTCTTTCTCGACTGCTATAATTTTTGCCTCGCTTGAGGCAAGGAATTCGGTCAGAGTACCTAAGCCCGGTCCTACCTCGACCACCGTATCGTTGGGAGTCAGCTCAAGAGCGCTGATTATTTTTTGATAGACACTCTCAGTTATTAAAAAATTCTGCCCAAGCGACTTTTTGGGCTTAATACCGAGTTGGTTAAGCTCTTTTTTTATTTGATTAATAATAGACATATATTAATAACGTTGATAAACAAGGGTTTTAAGCCATAATCGTCCAAGCAAACTTGACAATCACATATTACTTGTGCTATACTTAGAATAGGCTAGGAGGGCGGGCAACAAGCCCATTCCGCGGCGCGGGACCCAATGCGCGTCCTACTCCGGAACGCGGGGCAAAAGGTAACCCTCTCCTAGCCGCGTACTTTTAACACTTCGTAAAATGGGGTGATCGCCGGCATTAGCTGGCGGAACTCCCCGGCGCATGGCCCTCCAGTGCCATGGCAGTGAGCAGACTCGGTCGACACGTCGATCCGAAGACTGCTTTATAAATTTACGGGCCGATAACTGGACGGCCCCGCCCTTCCTCCTGATGGCGCACGGGAGGCGTTACCGGCAATCTTTCACGAAAGGCCGGTTTTGTTTTTCAAAAATTACAACCATAAGCGCAGTGGTCTTTACTATCTAAATCACTTTTTCGTAAGAAACGAGCCCTTTAATTTTTCGTCATTCATCTGTCATCTGTTGACTTAAAAAGACTAGGAGTAAGCACTTATCTAAGAAATCCTCTGTGGTAAGGTATAGAGCGACGCCCTCTAGTTTAATTTCATTCAGATGGCACCGCGTAAATAAATATCGATTTTTGATATTTCCCGCTGATAAACAAATTGGGACGGAGTGAAAGCAAAAGCCGACTAATGTCGGCTTTTGCTTGAACGTAAGGGGTACGATTTTTTATCCAGGGAAATGAGAAAATCGATATATTATTTACAGGGGACAGATGCTGAAATTAAACTAGAGGGCGGAGCTTGCTTTGTCAACAGCGATTCCAATGCAATGATGGCGAGCGACATCTCAATCATATTCTATAAACTGATCATCAAAATACTTCGCCTTCTCTCCCTTGAGCGGCAAAAAACTTATTAAATTTTCAGGAATTTCAAACAAAAATCTGGATGGTGAATTGAACTGCGTGGAGCCGTAAAGATTGCGTTCGCGGCAGTATGTAAGATAAAGTTTTTCTTTGGCTCGGGTTATGCCAACGTAACACAATCTTCTTTCTTCTTCTAATTCCGCCGGCTCAAATAGTGATCGTGAATGCGGGAAAATTCCATCCTCCATGCCAATTATGAAAACTATTGGAAATTCTAAGCCTTTGGCGGAGTGTATCGTCATAAGATTTATTGCGCTGGCATTTTTGTCGAGCTTATCCGTTTCCTGAATTAGCGCAACCTCTTCAAGAAATTTCTCCAAAGCTTCGCGAGGGGTTAGCGTCGGGCTTGCTTGTTCTGAGTCCGTTGAATTGATCGAGAGGTCGTATTTTCGCGTAGCGGTTAAAATTTCTTTAACATTTTCCCAGCGTGCTTCCCCGTCTCCGGTCTTATCATTTATATACGATTCGTAATTGGTTTTTTGGAGAATATATTTTATTAATTGTGATAATGTAAGTTCTTCCGATTTTTGCTTGAGGTCTTCTACGAGTTTAGCCAGAGACTTAAGCGAAGTAATTTGTTTCTGGCCAATGTTTAAATCTGCCGAAGCGTTGTTTAAGATATGCAAAATATTTTTATTGGATGTGTTTTTTATTTTTTGCCAAGTTGTTTGGCCGATACCGCGAACCGGAATATTATAAATCCTGTTCCAGCTTACTAAGTCGTCCTGATTAACTGCTAGTCGTAAGTATGCCAGAATATCCTTAATTTCTTTTCTTTGATAAAATTTTACTCCGCCTAAGATTCTGTAGTTCAGGCCATATTTAATCAGAGCTTCTTCTATGGTTCTAGATTGAGCGTGGGTACGATAAAGTATTGTGAAATCCTGCAGTTGCCTGCCCTGATTTATGGTGAGCGCAGTCGAACCAGCTTGTCGTAGGGTTTTTATTGTTTCAATTATATATTCCCCTTCGCGTCTTTCGTTTGCGGTTTCTTTGAGTGTAATTTCTTCGCCGGTACCATTTTCGGTCCATAGTTTTTTATGTTTTTGATTTGTGTTTTTAAGAATTATACTGTTGGCGGCGGTTAATATGTTTTGAGTCGAGCGGTAATTTTGTTCAAGCAGTATGGTTTTTGTTTCAGGATAATCTTTTTCGAAATCTAGGATATTGCGGATGTTGGCTAAACGGAATGCATAGATAGACTGATAGTCGTCGCCGATAACGAAAAGATTGCGATGTTTTTTGGCAAGTAAGTTAACCCAGACATATTGGCCGCGATTTGTATCTTGATATTCATCTACTAATATATAGCGGAAGATATTTTGATATTTTTCCAGTATTTGCGGATTTTTTTGGAAAAGTTTAACACAGAGCATAATTAGGTCATCAAAATCCAGAGCATTATTTTGTTTAAGCGAGGTTTGATAATTTACATAAACTGGAGCAACAATTTTTTCAAAGTACTCCTTTGCTTTATTTGTGAATTCTTCGTGATCAACAAGTTCGTTTTTGAGTGCAGAAATGCGACCAAGAACAGTTTTAGGATTAAATTTTTTAATATCAATCTCAAGTTCCTGCATCACATTTTTAATTAATGAAAGCTGGTCGTCTGTGTCGTAAATCAAGAAGTTTGGCGTATAATCCAGTGCTGTTATCTCGTGTCTAAGTATGCGTAGACATATAGAATGAAATGTTCCCATCCAGGGGGAGGTTATAGGTTTTAGGTTATGGGTTAGGGGTTCCGATAGTAATTTATTAATGCGGTCTTTGATTTCGCCGGCGGCCTTATTAGTAAAAGTAATAGCCAGAATATTATAGGCGGGAATACCCTGACTAAGCATGTTAGCGATACGGTGTGTTAATGCTTTTGTTTTTCCAGAACCCGCCCCCGCCAATATTAAAACAGGGCCTTCTATAGCCCGCACCGCTTCAATCTGTTTATCATTGAGATCTTTAAATATATTATCTTCAGAGTGAACCATAGGTTTGTGCTTGCACTGCGAAGCCTTGGCGAAGCAGTGGACCCAAGCGGATTCGAACCGCTGACCTCCTCATTGCAAATGAGGCGCTCTACCAGCTGAGCTATGGGCCCATTATTTAAACCTATTTTTGTCTCTTTGGGCTGCCTTTGAAAGGCTTCTCTCAATTGCCTTATCTAGATTTACTTTTTGAGAATTTGCGATACAAATCAATGTATATAATATGTCACCGATTTCTTCCTCGATGTCTTGTTTACTTTCGGATGCTTTTTTGGGCTTCGGACCGTAAAGGTGATTAAATAGTCTGGCTAGCTCACCCGATTCTTCTAATAATCTTGCGAGCATGGCCAAGGGTGGCCAATACGACCACTTGTTTTTCTTAAATAATTTATCCAGCTCCTTCTGGTACTTATTCATGTATATTTGAATTAGTGAGACGTGTGGGCGCACTAGGAATCGGACCTAGCACCTCTGTCTTATCAGGACAGCGTTCTACCACTGAACTATGCGCCCTCTTGATATTTATGATTCCATGTTAGAATATCAGGAAAATGGGTCAAAATCAAATGACGAAAGAGCAAAGATTAAAAAATATTTTTGACGCGATTAAGAAGGCCCACCATGACAAGAGGCTTGTTTTTAATGATGGTTCACCTGATATGTCCGTGATGATAATTGGTGAGGCGCCCGGCAAAGATGAAGAGATGCAAGGTAAACCATTCATTGGTCGGGCTGGAAGACTATTCAATACTACTTTAGAGAAGGTTGGTTTGAAACGAAGTAATTTTTATGTGACAAATATTGTTAAGTATCGCCCGCAAGATGGATTAGGTAAGACGCTTACACCTACGCCCGAGGAAATTGAAAAATTTCGCCCTATGCTTGAAAAAGAAATTGATGTGGTGAGCCCAAAGTTAATTGTTGTCTTGGGGCGTATTTCCATGATGGGTCTCGGAATAGATGGTACTATGGCTAGCAATCACGGACAATTAATAAATAAAAAAATCGGTACAACCGATCGTAAAATTCTCGTAGTCTACCACCCTGCAGCAATCCTGCGTAATATCAACTGGGAGCCGATATTCAGGGAGGATTTGGGTAAGATAATAAAATTAATTTAAAAAGCTCCCACGGGAGCTTAAAAATAGACGCTATGTTCTATTCTGCTAATGATCTTCATAACTTCCTTGCCTCTTCCGTCGGCAACAGCTTGTTCCGGAGTTCTGTTACCTAAAACTGGCAATTTATAATTTACATACCAACCTAACCCCTTTTTTAATTCTTGCTCATTCATGCCTCCGCACCTCCGTAGCGCTTCATAAATATCATCTGGAATATCAACTTCAGCCACTTGTTCAATAATTCTGAAACACTTAACTCTTGGCATGTCACCTCCTCCAACAAACAAAAAACCTAATAGAACTATAACAAAAAAGATAATTTAAGTCAACTGTGATTTACGAGCAAGAACTTTTTTCACAGCTTCTTTGATTGAGTTAACTCCCATGCCAAATGCTTCGATCAATTCGTCTGGTTTACCAGATTCGCCAAAACGATCTTGGACTCCAATGAATTCTTGTGGAACCGGATGATTACGAGCAAGACACTCCGCCACGGCGGAGCCGAGGCCACCGGCGACTTGGTGTTCCTCTACGCTGACCACGGCACTACATTTTTTTGCAGCGGCAACGATGGTTGCCTCGTCTAAGGGTTTGACTGTATGTGAGTTGATAACCATACATTCAATTCCCTCTTTTGATAGTTCATCGGCGGCTACCAGTGCGTTATACAGCAGCATCCCGCAGCCGATTATTGCCACTTGTGGCAATAATCGCCCCGAGGAATCCGAGGGGCTGTCCCTAAGTACAATTGCTCTCCCAATCTCAAATGGTGTATCCTTGGTCGTAAAAACTGGCGACTTTTCGCGGCCGAATCTAATATAAGTCGGACTGCCGTTAAATGCGGCGGCTACTGTGGCTTTGCGTGCTTCTTCTGCATCGCAGGGAACTAATACTACCATCCTTGGTTGAACCCTCATTAGTGCGATATCTTCAAGCGCTTGGTGAGTTGCGCCGTCTGGTCCGACGGAGATGCCAGCGTGTGCGCCACCGATTTTAACGGGTACATTGTTGATGCTGATATTAGTACGAATTTGTTCGTTGTTACGACCGGGCGAAAATGCAGCGTAAGAAGAAATAAATGGGATCTTGCCGTAATTCGCTAAGCCGGAAGCGACAACCGCCATGTTTTGTTCGGCTACTCCTATTTGAATAAATCTTTCTGGAAATTTTTTAGCAAAACCATCTGATCGCGTTGATTCAGTTAGGTCGGCACAAAGCACGACTACTCGCTCGTCTTTTTCTCCCGCTTCAATCAAACCCAAACCATAGCCATCGCGCGTGGCCTTCATTTCGATTTCCCCCTTTTTTAGTAAATTTTGGATCAACATAATTTCTGGATTTGGCATAAATTTAATAAGTAATTCCCCCGAACTGTAGCATAAATAAAAGTGTAGAAATTGCGACTAAAATCCAAGATAAAATTGAAAGATAAACAAATAATTTACCAGATCGTATGAACAAAAATACGCCACAAATTAATAAAAATATAAGTGCTAGGTCTTTGAAAATTTCCGCAGCATTAAATAGGCCAAAAGACGTGGCCGTTCCCACAGAAAAAGGGCTTAGACCCAGCACAACCAAAATGGAAATGATACCAAATATTTTTTTCATAGTTTCTTATTGCACCGCCTATAAGGGCGGTGTCTATAAAAACCCAACCCTATTTTGTTAGCGATTAGTTGTTAGAAGTTGGCTATTGCGCAAGCTACATGTGCTGATGTCCATCACTGTGCCTATTGTCACACCTGCCGCCGTTACAACTCCCGCAACTACAGGCGCAAGTTGTTCCGCCATTTGCTACTTTATTTTTCCAGCAACAGCCGCAAAATTTTGTACTAAAAGCTAGCATTGCAAATACTATAACTTGATAAAACCATTCCGTTGAGTCAAGATTCCAAACTATCGTTGACTTACAAGACGTCCACCAAAAAGCAATCGCTGAAATCCAGACAAAAATAACTAATAATTTGACTACCCAATGATGAAAACATTTACAATTTCCGTTATGCATAAAACACCCCCCTTCCGCGAAATTTGCTTGCAAGCAAAGCGAGCAGCTGCAAATTTCAGCGTCCGCCGAAGTCCTTCAATCATATTCAGGACGTAGGCGGACAAACCAGTTAATTATTGGTGTTCACTCTGTATCTTTCCTCCAAGCGTTCTTAATTCTTCAAGAAATTTTTGACCTTCTTCTGGTTTTGGTGGCTTTCCGTGCCAGAGGTAATCGAATTCCATTTCCGAAATGCCTTTACCCGGAATATTATGCGAAATTATAACCGTTGGTTTTTCGTAAATCGCCTTGGCTTGCTCAATAGCATCAACTATTTCTTCAAAGTTGTGCCCATCTATTTCAAGTACATGCCAACCAAAGGCTTCGTACTTATCTTTTAACGGTTCAAGAGGCATAATGTTTTCGGTCATACCATCTATTTGTATATTGTTGCGATCAATTAACCCCGTCAGATTAGATAGTTTGTTTTTACCGGCAAACATTATTGATTCCCATAATACCCCGGAGTCATGTTCCCCGTCTGACATAAAGCAATAGGTGTGGAACCGACCGCTAGGTCGTCCCGAGGAGTTTTGCGACGAGGGATTATTCATATCCATCCTCGCTCCGTAAGCTACGCCACAGGCTTGTCCCAAGCCTGAACCAAGCGGGCCAGAAGTTGTTTCTACTCCCGGTAATCGTTCGCGTTCCGGATGGCCTTGTAATCTTGTGCCAAACTTGCGTAAGGTTTTTAGTTCTTCGAGCGGAAAATAGCCAGCCATAGCCATTAAAACATAGCGTATGGGAGTTATATGACCATTGGACAGAATAAGGCGATCTCGATCTTCCCAGTTAGGATTAGCTGGATCGTGATTTAAGATATGAAAATAAAAGGCGGTAAAAACATCAGTCATACCAAGCGGTCCGGCGGTATGACCAGAGCCAGCTTCTGTCAGCATCTCAATTAAAAGTTGGCGGGCTTGGTTAGCCTTTTGTTCCAACTCTTTGATTTTGTCTTCATGCAGCTGGGTCATGTGTTGCTTATTTTTTATAATCAGGTAATAGTTATAGTAACATGTAAGAGTCCGGAGGAGTCTTACCATGAAAAAATTTAGTGATTTAGATGTAGGAGAAGTATTTTATCCTCAACTCAAGAATGGCGAAATGGATTTAGAGTATTGTCTTATAAAGGTAGGTCTGATTAAGATGTCTAAGTCTCCACCATGGAATATACGCACAACTCAAGACGTTATCGGTCAGAAGGGAACTATTAATTCTGTTGTAATATCAAGTATCGATGGTAAAACTAACGGGTACTACGACTATTGTTCTGACGATGAAATGGTTTACGTTGAAAGTGATTGTTAGCTCTGCCTTGGCGGGGCTTTTATTTTTTATTAAATTAATTTAGCCACTTCAATTACGTGTCTGAGTAACATTGCGCAGTAACCCCACTCATTATCATACCAACTGAACACTTTAACTAAGTCGCCATCAACAACCTTGGTTAGGGCGAGATCAACTATTGAACCGTGCGGGTTGCCAAGGATGTCGCTGGAGACTAATTGTTCTTCAGTGGTTGTAAGAATTCCCTGCCATTCTGGTTGCGCGGCGGCTTCTTTAAAGATGCTATTTATTTCTTCTACGGATGTCGAACGTCCGGCTAAAAAAGTAAAATCAATTAGTGAACCCGATATTACGGGTACGCGAATTGCGAGACCGTCAAACTTGCCTTCTAATTCTGTTATTACTTTTGTGGTTGTTTTGGCGGCGCCGGTAATATAGGGCACGATGTTCTGAGCGGCGGCGCGACTTCTTCGGAAATATGTTCCTCTGTCAGGACCATCAACAAGACCTTGCAGTGCAGTGTAGGCATGAACTGTATTAAGCACAGCTTTTTTAATACCGGGATTGGTCAGCATTACAGCAACCACAGGATTGGTGGCATTGGTGGTACACGAACCATTTGAGGTGATTACATCTAGTGAGAGATTGCTCATGCCCACGTTAGGGGTGGCGATAGCCGCTTCGTCTTTCGATGGGGCGGTAATGACCACTCTTTTCGCGCCTGCCTTTATGTGGGGCATTGATTTTTCTTTTGAATCAAAAGCTCCTGTTGATTCGATAACAATATCAATTCCAAGTTCTTTCCATGGCAAGTTAGCCGGGTCCTTCTCACTTAAGACTTTAATTTCCTTACCATCTACAACTAGCGAGCCATCCTTTGCCTGTACATTTTTTGCATATTTGCCGTAAGCCGTGTCGTATTTCAAAAGGTAAGCTAAATTTTCCGGCGAACCTAAATCGTTAATCGCAACAATATCAAAATCAGCACTGCCAAATGCTTGTCTAAAAAATATCCGTCCAATTCGGCCGAAGCCATTAATGGCAATTTTTATCATAATAAGTATAGTTTAAATTAATTTAGCTATTGGGGCAAATGATTTTCTGTGTATTGCGCAAGGACCGTGTTCGGCTAGCATGATTTGATGGAGTTTCGTTCCGTAACCCTTATGTTTTTCAAAGCCATAGTTAGGGTATTTTTTGGCGAGGCGGGTCATTAGGCGATCGCGAGTAACTTTGGCAAGTATTGAAGCGCAAGCAATGCTAAATATCTTACGATCCCCTTTTACGATGGCTTGTTGGGATAAGCTGAGGCCGGCAATTGTGGTTTTGCCGTCGATAAGAACAATCGTACGATTGTTCTTATCGCCCTGAGCTTGTCGAAGGGCAATAATGCTTTTCCGCATTGCTCTTCTTGCCGCTTGATAAATATTTATTCTATCTATGACTACTGGACTGCACGATGTTACTTGGTATTTTAATTCTGCAGTTTTTAGCAGTTCTTCGTAAAACTTTTCACGTTGGTGTGGTGACAGTAGTTTTGAATCGCGTACCCCAGCTAATTTGGGGTGTTTGCTAGCAAAAAATTTTTTATCAAATAAAACAGCGCATACTACAACCGGTCCGGCAAGACAGCCTATGCCGACTTCGTCCACGCCGATTACAAGATTATAGCCGGATTTAAATAACTTGCGTTCAAGAGTTTTAGTAGGTAATTTCATCGTCTCTTTTCCGATAGTTGATATAACGCTATTCCCGTTGCTACTGCAACATTAAGAGATTCCTTTTTGCCATACATGGGTATTTCCACGATCTTATTGGCATACGACAAGATCTTTTTATTTATACCCCTCACTTCATTGCCGACAATAAGTGCCATTGGAAATTTTGGTTTAAATTTTCGGTAATCAATTGAGCGCGGCGTTTGTTCTAGGACTACAATTTGCACGCCAGTAGCTTGAAGTTTTTTAAGCAATCTCAATGCTTGCTTGTAGTATTCCCACGAGATACTTTTCTCTGCCCCCAACGCAGTCTTTGCAATTTTGGAAGGTGCTTGCCCCGTAGCTCCGCCAATGGCGGATGGTACCGGGGTAATCCCACATAAGTATATCTTGGCTACGCCAGCGCCATCCGCCGTGCGAAAAATCGAGCCGACATTATAGGCGCTGCGAATGTTATTTAAAATTAAATATAGATCTTGCCTTGTTTTTGTCATTGGCTTATAGTTAAAGTATATGAAAAATATATACAAGACAATATTGTTTTTTGTTTCTATGGCTTTCTTGGTTATTTTGGCCATCTTCTTTATAGTTAGTATTAATCAAAAGTTAAGCACTGCCATTACAACTAATACAGTTTCTTTTAGTGGCAAGGGTAAGGTTTTTGCCAAACCAGACATCGCTACGCTTGATTTTAGTGTTTTTACCGAAGCAGTAACATCTAAGGAGGCTCAAGACGCTAATTCCAAGAAGTCTCAGAAAATTTCAGATTTTCTTAAAAAGCAGGATATCGAAGAAAAAGACATTAAGACCACGTATTACAATATCTACCCCAAGTACTCATCCAATTATCCGACGGTGATTTATGACGAGAGACAGGTTCAGGCTTATCCCCCACCACCGTTAGAGCCAAAAATTGTCGGCTACTCTGTAAACCAAGGATTTCAGGTCAAAGTCAGGGATTTTGATAAATTAAGCGGGATAGTTGATGGATTAGTTGCTAATGGAGTTAACAATGTTAACAACCTCGGTTTTTCTATTGAGGATCCTGAAAAAGTACGATCTGAGGCTAGAACTCTTGCGATCGCTGACGCTAAGAAAAAAGCCGATGAATTGAAGGGTAAAATTGGCATTAATCTTGGTAAGATAGTTAATTTTTATGAAGACTCTTATGGATATGCGTTTGATCGTGGTGGTGGTTATGGCGGTGAGATTCAATCGCTTCCAGCCAAGGGTCCAGCCTTACCACCCGGAGAAAATGAGATTTCGATTAATGTTACTCTCACTTATCAAATCAAATAGTCAGTTGGATTTACTAATATAATCCTAGATTATGTTAATCGAAAGCCACTGATCGAATTTCATGGGATTAAAAGTTGGGTTTGAAAAGAGAACCGAAGAGGCCCCCAGAATGAATACGGGACATGAATATAAGTCTCCGGAAGATTGTGATAAGGAGGAGTTGGAGAATGTAATAAGAGCCTATGATGCCGGTGAACAATATGCAGATTTTCCCTTTGATGATGAAAGGGATAGCTATCTTACAGTGGAAGATTATCGGAAACGACTGGAGGATATAAAAACAGGGGTAGCTGTGCCGCCTAATCCTGAACCAGACGAAGAGTAAGTTATTTTAGATTTAGTAAACAATAAGCCCCGCGTAGCGGGGCTTATTGTTTTTGTTTACAAGTATTTAATCCATCCTCTACTACAAGCAATATATTTTAGTAAGTACGCCTCTTTGTTTTTAAAGACGCGATCTCATATCGTTAACCAGAATTTGTAGGCTATTCGGTGCCTGCGAACGCCGTTTGAATAGGTCAAAACGGATGACCATAGATAGTAAGAGTTTACGCAATATCAAGGGCGCATTTACCGGCCCCTAATACCGCGCGTTTGCCATATCGACCCTCCTTCACTCTTGCGAGTTTCGGCGGGCAAGCAAGCAAACCTCTTATAACCTATATCGATACCATATTCTAAAAACCTTTAAGAATTTTTAGAAAGGAGGTGATCCACGAGCAGCTTCCGCTACCCGTGCCTTGTTACGACTTATGCCTTGTTACCGAGCCTACCGTGGTCCCATATAATAATACGGAGCTTTGGGTATTCCCGGCTTCCCTGCATTGACGGGCGGTGAGTGCAAAGATCGAGAACGTATTCACCGCAGCGTGCTGATCTGCGATTACTAGCGATTCCGGCTTCAAGGAGGCAAGTTGCAGCCTCCTATCCGAACTGGGGGGAGGTTTGATGGGATTAGCTCCACCTCGCGGTTTGGCAACCCATTGTTACTCCCCATTGTATCATGTGTGTAGCCCAGGGCATCAAA
>JBBUDS010000044.1:0-6679 GCA_038057175.1 Patescibacteria group bacterium | reverse complement strand
CACTTCGTGCCGACCCCATTTCGGCTTCCGATTCCGATTTTCAATTTTGGCGGAGACGGGAGGATTTGAACCTCCGATACCCTTGCGGGTATACCGCATTTCGAGTGCGGCGCGTTCAACCGGGCTCTGCCACGTCTCCATTTAATCAACTCGACTTCGTCTCGAACAAAAATATGTTGAGACGTGTCAGCCGGGGCAGCCTTTGCTGCCCGTTGATTGTTCGATTTGCTCACAATCAACCCACGTCTCCATTTAATAAACTCGACTTCGTCTCGAACAAAAATATGTTGACATCTGGATAATAAACTTTTTTAGTCATTTTTTCAACTAGATTATTAAAAAAAATGCTCCCGTTTAGGCGGGAGCCCGTTAGTACTTTTTAAATATTTGTTAATATTTATTTCCATATTTTTCAATAAGTTCTGTTGTGCCAGCTTCAATATCTTCAGAGAAGGCAACTTTTGGTCTGTCTTTATATATACGGTCCCATGCCCGACGGGCTACCGGTCCGGCCAACCAACCGCCCGTAACCTGCATATCGGACCGCCCGCTGACCCGTTTCATGTATTGGGGTAATTCTATCGGCTGTAATCTATCATGGCCAAATCTGATGGCTATGACATACTCCGGATTCCAGGTTACCGTTAATGCATCGGTTGAATTGTTGGCGGTACCGGTTTTGCCGGCAACCTGTTGTTCAATGCCGCGCATAGATATCTTAAGGGTTCCGAATTTTGTTACGGCCCTTCCCATAATAGCAATCTTTTTGGCGACATCTTCTGGCATCGCCCTTTTTTCTTCTGGCTTGTTAAACGTTAACCATGTATGGTTATCCGGGTCTTTAACCTCTTTGATTAGTGTTGGTCTAATATATGTGCCACCTCTGGCAAACACGCCATAACCGGCCGCAAGCTCTACTAAGCTGACACCTGATGCGCCGATAGCGGTAGGCAACTTAGGTACCAAGCCCTCGTCAACATCGTCGAGGCCATACTTTTCCAGAGAACTCAGATATTTGAACCAGATCAGACCTTCCGAATCTTTCAGAACATTGCGATTGGCCCAGATACCGCAACGATGAGCCAACGCAATGAATTTATCCATACCGTATTCGACGCCAAGTATCATTTGTATGGTGGGCAGATTTACCGATCTGATAAAACCTATCGCCCGGGGTATGTTGCCTCTGTGAACCGGGTTGTCCTCGGGGAAATTTTGCGGCGCCCACATCTTGCCGTTGCCGCCTCTCATTCTAATGGGGCAGTTACAGATTGGATCATCGAGAGTTCCACCCTCTTCCAGAGCGGCGGCATAAACGAATGGCTTGATAGCTGAACCGGGGGAACGTCGTGACAGCGCCCGGTTGAACTGCATCTGCGAAACATCTTCGTGCCCACCGCTTATGGCCCTGATTTCACCGGTTTTGGCATTAATTACGACAAAGGATGCCTCCAACGGATTATTAGCTGGCAATTCCTTATTCAATTCAGCTAACTGTTTATTTACTTCCTCGGTTAATATTTGTTGTAGGTCGCTGTCTATGGTCGAGTAGATCTTTAAGCCGGCGTATTTTGTGATTTCTTCATCGCTGATGCCGTTGAACATTAGGAATTCTTTAATCATTCTATTTACATACACAAAACGTTTTTTTCTTATGGGTGTGAAATTGATCATGTCCATATCGAATGGTTCGTTTTCTTTGAACTGCGAGTTTTCATAATCTTTTTGGCTAATGAAGCCTTCTTTAAGCATTTCAGTTAATACGTAGTTGAAGCGTTTTCTGGCGCGCTGTAGCCTAGCGGTTTCTTTGGCAATCGCCACCTCATATTCCCGCTCAAGTTTATTTATTGTTAGGTCGTCCGCATCTGCCGATATTTTAGGTCTGAGCGGGCGATGAAATACGGGGCTAAATCTCTCTGGTGATTTATGAAGTCCGGCAATTATTGCTACCTCTCGTATTGTTACGGGGTCACGACGCAAATCTTTATTAAAATACACTCGCCAAGCTTCTACTATGCCATTGGCGCCATATCCGAAATAGGGGAGGTTTAAAAAACCTTCCAAGATTTCGTCTTTAGAGTATATTTCGTTGAGTTTTATGGCTATGCGGGCTTCTCTTATTTTGCGCGTAAGAGTTTGAGATCTGTTTTTAAATTCCGCGACATTGTTTTCGTATAGAAATCTAACTGATTGCTGTTCTATTGTACTGGCACCTGATCGGTTTGCCCACGGAGCATAAATCCAATTAATAATATTTCCGCCGCCTGCTCTAGCTATAGCCAGTGGGTCTACGCCCGGATGTCCGAAGCTAAGATCAATGCCATTGATGCGGTAGCGGTAAAAATTGCCATCTTCCGCCGCTATGAATGCTTGTTTAACCAATTCCGGAGTTTCCCTTAATTTAATAAAGTCACGAGCCTCATAAAAGAATCTTCCTATCGGTTGTCCTTTTACATCGTAGACGTAGGATGCTTTATAGAAGTCTTTATTGTGTAATTTTTGAAAATCAAGTAATTGATTTTGATCATCAGTTAATTTGCCATAGTGATGCCAAGCCCAAGTTATGTAAGATGGTATGGCTATTAGAAATAGCAATAAAAGCCATTTTAACCAAGGTCGTTTTTTAACAAATACGATTTTGTATCCGGGGATCCTTTTTGCAAATAATTGTTGCCAGAATGCTTTGTCTCTTGTTAGCTTCACGTCACCCTCTAGCCCTTTTTGTTAAGGTTCTTTTGATTAATAGGGTATCAGGTGTGGGTAGTAATTTCAAATGATTTAGGATGTAATATTTTTGTCAAATAAAAACAGCTATGTTTTCTTTTCAACAAGCCAATATGTTAGATATCCAAGAAGTCCTAGTTGAATCGTTGGTGTTAAGCCAATTTTGAGAAGCGGAATAATCGGCATAAATTCATTGTACGCCCACATTCCCGTGCGTAAAGCATAGATTTCAACGGAAATGGCGATTAAAACGCCCAAGGGAATAATTAGCCAGCTTTTTTGTTTTTGGTTTGGTAAATATATGAATGGTAGACATAGTAGGGTAATAATGATCGCATCGCCCAGGGTGGCGTGCACAAGAATAAGCTCTGATATTTTACCGCCCAGATAGTTAATATAAAGCAATGAATGCAAATTTTCCCAAATCAGATTGAGGAAGAAAGACAAAACAAAAATTAAAAAGACTTTTTTCATATTTTCTCCCGAATTTCGTGTCGCCCATTCCGCAGTTCCTTTTGAGCTGTTGAGTTTTGTTTGTGGTGCCGCTGGTCGGAGTCGAACCGACATGTCTTGCGACACACGATTTTGAGTCGTGCGTGCCCTGTACAAATGGTGCCGCTGGTCGGAGTCGAACCGACATGTCTTGCGACACACGATTTTGAGTCGTGCGTGTCTGCCAATTCCACCACAGCGGCCCCATTTGTACGGGGTAGATCTGCCTTTTGTGAATTTCTTAACGTCCTCGGCAGAGCTCGGACTAAAATTCCCATCAAGAGTCAAGCAGTTGACTCTTGATGCCACCACGGCGGCGCCAACTGTATTCGTGTCTGCCTTTATGAATTTTAAAAATTATTTTAACATTTTTACTCTAGCTTTTCAAATTGAATTGTCGTAAGATTAAGATACTATGGCTCGCATTATCGGAATAATTAATGCTAAAGGTGGAGTGGGGAAGACTACAACCACAAATAATCTGGCGGCATATCTTGCTTCAATGGGCAAGTATGTTTTGATGGTTGATCTCGATCCGCAGGCAAATGCTACATCCGGCATGGGCATTAAGTTAGAAGACGATCATGTTAATTTGTATCATGCTATTGTGGCTAACGAAGAGCCGGGGGCGATTATAAGGAAGACGTCACTTTTTGGTTTTGATGTATTGCCGTCGGCGGCGAGTCTGGCGGGAGCCACAGTTGAGTTAGTAGATATGGAAGAAAGAGAGTTTAGGTTAAAGCGTGCTCTCGATAAAATACGCACTGATTACGATTATATTTTAATAGACAGCCCGCCGTCGCTTGGACTTCTGACTATAAATGGCTTAGCTGCCGCTGAACAAGTTATAATACCTGTTCAGTGTGAATATTATGCCTTGGAAGGCTTAACCCAATTGTTTAAAACCGTTGAGATGGTGCGGACTTCGCTTAATCCGCGATTGCAGATTCTCGGAGTATTGCTTACAATGTATGATAAGAGAAACAAATTAGCCAACGAAATAGTTACTGAAGTTAAAAAGAATTTTCCGGGTCATGTTTTTGAGACAATAATTCCGAGATCAGTATCGCTTGCCGAGGCGCCGGGATTTGGCAAGACGATTTTGCAATTTGACGAAAAATCCGCCGGTGCGCAGGCATACAGGCAGTTGGCTGAAGAAGTAGTTAAATTAGAAAATAATTAAGGCATTTCCAAAAGTTATCGTCAAATAAGTTTTGGTCATGTTTCAATCATATGAGTATATTTGAAATATTTAGTGCCAAGCCAAAAATGCCGAAAACAGAAATTCTTGAGGATAGGCTCAAAAGAGAGGGCTCAGAAAGGATGAAATTAATGGAAGAAAGAAGAGAAAAAGCTGAAAAAGAAAGTATTGAACAGGCACAAAATGATTTGCAGAATTTGCCAAAACAGATAGATGCTTTAGGTTTACAAATTAAACAGCTAAAAGACAATGCTCGAAGTAATCGGGAGTTGGCTTATGGTGAGCAGTTTAAACCTGCTGGAGTAGGAAATAGGGGATTTTATGAACAACAAGCAGTTGCGCAAGACCTTAAAGTGGAAGCCACGGAAAAAGAGAAGTTGTTGCTAGAAGTTAAATTATATAGTGCAAGAAAATTATTAGAATCAAGGGGTTTACTAGAAAAATAATTTAAATATGAAAAAACTATTCGGGCTGGGGAGGGGACTGGAGTCTCTGATACCGGCTAAGACAAACAAGATTACGCCTAAAATTCAAGACAACGTTTTTTATATTGAGATAAACAAGGTCAGACCGAATGTTAATCAGCCAAGAAGAGATTTTGATAGTGATGGATTGAAGGAGCTTGCCAGTTCAATAAAGAAATACGGCATATTGCAGCCATTACTTGTATCTAAGATGGAGCAGGAGACGGATAGAGGGTTGGACGTGACCTATGAGATTATCGCCGGTGAGCGTCGTTGGCGAGCAGCTAAGTTAGCCGGTTTGCCTCATGTGCCGGCAATAGTTAAGGATAATTTTGATGAGAATCGACTCAAACTAGAAGTTGCCTTGGTTGAAAATGTGCAGAGAGAAAATTTGAATCCTCTCGAGGAAGCCGAGGCCTATGCTCGTTTAGCGAGTGAATTTAAGCTAACCCAAAAAGATATCGCTGAAAAAGTTGGTAAAAGCCGTGAGGTTGTAGCCAATGCGGTTAGATTACTTGATTTGCCGGCTGATATGAAGATGGCATTAAGGGCGGGTAAGATAAGCCGCACTCATGCTCGGGCACTGCTTTCTTTTAAGGAGGAGGTTAAGCAAAGAGAGATGTATAAACAGATTTTATCCGGTAATTTTGCGGTGCGAGCTCTAGAGGGCGCCGCAAAGGAATATCGCGCCGCTAAAGCGTCAGGCGTGGTTGCGGGCTCAGTGGCCGGAACTCGCTTCAATGATCTTCAGCAAAATCTTTCCAAGAATCTCGGTGCCCCGGTTCTTATTAAAAGTGGTGCAAGCGGTGGTAATATTGTTATACGATTCTCTAGTCTCGAGGAACTCAATAAAATTGCGAAGACGATTTTGGATTAAAAAAAGCCCTTTTGGGCTATTTAACTATCCGTATTCGGTAAAAGCTTTTTCAGCTCTGCTAAAACCTCCGGCTTAATTACTGAAAGGCACTCGTATAATTCTTGTGCCATAACCTCGTTTTTTTTTGGAGTACTTTCAACTTCAAAATTAATTTGAATAGCTAATACATTTTGGTTTGAAAGTGGATTCCGGGGCAGTCTCAGCCTGTGCTTGAGATATCGGGAGTCTGCTTGAAGCGGTACTAGCACGGTGTCTCTCCTTGTTGGCGATACCTAAAAGAACTAATTTAGTTTAGCAAATTTTTTAAGTGCCGTCAAATCTTTATTTTTTATTCAGTTTTCCTCGCGCAAAAACAAACCCAATAATTTCTTTTGCACCGGCTATTTTTAAGGCGCGGGCGCAGTCGTTTAGCGTCGAGCCGGTAGTGGAAACGTCGTCTATTAGTAATATAATTTTATCTTTGATCGTGGGTCGGGTGTTGTTTAATGATGTCGGAGTTAATTTTTTATAAGCCGGTTTTTGGTAATGGAATATACCACGGACATTTTCAATTCTTGATTTTCTATCATTTATTTCCGTTTGGGGCTTGTGATTAGCCAATCTTACTAAGTGATTACTGATAGTGGGCCAATTAAAAAATAAAGATATCTGGTCAGCGATTAATTCTGCCTGATTGAATCCACGCCAATTTAAGCGTTTTCTATGTAGTGGCACAGGTATTACATTAATGTTTTTTTTATTTACAATTTAGTTATTAATAAAATGATAGATTTGCAAGATAAAATTAAAGAAATTAATGGACGACCGTGGACTCCTGTTGAAGTCGCTAAAGTTAATGATCAGATAGTTCGCTTGGCCTTAATGGAAGGCGAATATCATTGGCACGAACAGCAACAATACGCTCAACGGCACCGCCAGTGC